>CAYVZU010000038.1:0-29234 GCA_964455935.1 uncultured Fibrobacterota bacterium | reverse complement strand
GAGAGTTTCGCTAAACTGCGCAGAATGACTCTGGTGAAATAAGGCACAGCGCGCGGTGCCCGGCGCGGGTCTGTTTCTACAGCCTTCTCAGAAACTGCCCGGGATCCGCCAGAAAACGACGAGTGAGATTCACGCATTCAAGTTCGTCGTACGCCGCAGGGCGGGCGGCGCCGTTGTCAAAGCAGTAAATGACCGCTCCCGGATAGGCCATAAGCAAGGGCGAATGTGTGGCAATAAGGAACTGCGCGTCCTGTTCATCCGCCATCATCTTGAGCATCGAGAGCAGGGCCAACTGACGCTGCGGTGAAAGCGGCGTCTCCGGTTCATCCAGCAGGTAGAGTCCGGAGGGCGCGAACCGTTCGTGAAAGAGCCGGAAAAAGCTCTCTCCGTGCGACCGGCCATCCAGGGCATCTCCATACCGTTTTGTGATCTCCGCTTTTTGGCCCAGCACCGCTCCGCGCGCCAACGACAAACCATAACCCGTCAACTGTTTTTCGAACTCCGCCGCGCTCTCGTCCATCTTCGCCGCCAAGCCCTGCAATGACCGGCAGAACCGGAAAAAATCCTCGGCTCGCAGGAAAAAGCCCCGATGGGTCCGTTTGGACCAGACCAGCCTGAGAGCCGCGGCAAGATCGCCGGCATGGCGGAGAGTGGCGTCATTCTTCATCGGCTCCCCTCCCACCACCGGCAGGCCGGTTGCCCAGGCAACCGCTTCCAGCAGCGTTGATTTGCCGGTCCCGTTCTCGCCCACAAAAAACGTCACTGGGCTGGAAAAATCCAGATGGAGATCCTTTAGAATGCGAAGGCTGAAAGGAAAGCGCTCGGGCAAAGCCTCGGAGGTTTTTCGGCAGACCGCGCGGAGAAAGATCATTCGAAAACGGGAACCAGGGCGCCAAAGAGATCTTTGTCTTCTTTGAGCCGGCCTTCGCTGCCCATGACGCAATAGCAGTTTTGCTTCATGACATCGGCGATCATGTCCCCGAACTCCCGCATCTGGCAACTTGTCGTTGACAGAACCTCGTTCTTCTGCGCCTGCAGGTCCCGTTGCGTTACTCCACGGATATAGTTTTCGGCAGCCTGCTCGCCCTTGAGCGATGGCGTGAGCGGAAAATCAATTTTCCCCACGGTGCCAATCACGTACTTGGTCATCTCGCGTAGGGGCGGTTCGAACTGGCGCAGATAGGCGCCGGCCTGGTCATAGATATCCAATGTCTCCCGCAGGTTGGGGTCGCGATACGAGGCAAACACGGTGCTGCCGCCCCGAGCGAAGCCGGCAAAGGCGCCATAGGCCCCTCCCTGAACGCGAACACGGTTCCACAGGTAATCCAGACCCAGGATCGTCTGGAGCACGTTGAGCGTATGACGGTACGAATAACCAAGCCGGTGGAAATTGAACCCCTTGGCCACATATTGGACTTTGCCCGGTGTCATTAAGGCCTCGTTGCGGGGTTTGGGATCGAAACGATAGTCGCACGGTTGCGCGCCACTCCGTCCCAATTGTCCAACCGCGGATTCCAGACGCCTCTGCGCCTGGGCCAGATCGGATTGCGCGCCGGTCATGCTCGCGATGAGATTTCCCGGATTGAAGATGGCGCGGGCCGTCTCCTGCAGGCCGGTCACAATCTCCGGCAGCTTCTGCTTGAACCGGGTTTCCAGGTCGCGAATGAAATGGTAAAAGGAAACACCCGAAACCTGCTCGCCATAGCAGCCGGCCTGCGAGAAATAGGACAAAAGCCGTTTGCGTGCGAAGCTGTGGCCGTCCGACAGCAGGGCCATTTCGAGACGTGAGCGGGTCTCCTGAAGAATTTCCCGGATTCGAGGCGCTTCGTCAAGCTTTGTACGGACCAGGATTTCGGCCAGCAAATCCAGCAGTTCGGCTGCCTTGTGCGGAAAGGCCTTGGACCGCACCAAAAACTTGGGAAAGTACCGGGGCTCATCGGCATTCTCCTCGAACACGGTATGGCCAAAATGAATGCCGCCGGTATGGATATTAATTTCATTCGAGAGCTGCGCATCATTGTAGGTCCGCGTGCTCAGCCGGCCCAGAAGGCTCGCCAGGAGCGGGATAAACGCCAACCGGTTCTGCGGGACCGCTCGCGTGTCGAAATACAGACTCAGGTAAAGGATCCCATTGGCGAACTGGGGGTGCCGAAGAAGTTCGAAACCCGCAACGGAATCGTTCTCAAGCGGGAATTCCTCTATCGACCGCGAGACCTCGGCGAGCCGTAGTTGCGGAATGCTGGAAAGAGCCTTCTCGCTGTCCGGCACGGTCTGCCGGGCCTTGAGTTCCTGTGTGGACTTAACCAGTGCGTCGATCTGGCCGGGTTCCATTTTTTCCTTGAGCGCGCGCAGCTTCGTTCGCGTCTGCTCGGCCGCCTGTTCGGCCAGACCCGGCCGGGGCTTCACGACCACCAGCGAACGATGGGAATTCGACAGAAAATACCGGTCGATCATTCGCTCGAAGTAGTCCGTTTTAAGCGCTTGCTTGACTCGGTCGAGCGTCCCATTGAACTGCACATGCAGGAACGGATCTGCATCGTAGAGCCACGAGTCAAGCACGCGGACGCAATAGACCAGTCCCTTCGGATAGCCTCGGTAATCCGCCTCCCGCAAGGCGAACTCCTTGGCGTTGAGAGACGCTTCCACAATTTTCTTGTCGATGCCCCGGGCGGCCAGGCCGCGCAATGCATCAAACGCAGTCGACCCAAAACGGTCTTTCTCGCGCTGGTTTGAGTTCTTCACCACGATGCTGAAAATGGGCTGGAGAATGCCGTTCTCGAAAGAGCCGAACACGTCTTTGCCTAGCCCGGCATCCAGCAGACTGCGCTTGAGCGGAGCAGCCTGAGTCTCGAGCAAAAGATGTTCAAGAATGTCCAAGGCCAGATAAACCTCCGGGTCTTTGGTGGACCCGGTGGCGAAATTCAGACTCAGATAGCATTTGTCCTCGACCGATTCCTGGGCCGAAACGGCGTACTCCCCTTCAAGTTCGGACGGGCACGCAAAAGCAGCCTGCAGAGGGATGGCCGAATCGACCCGGGCTCCGCGGAATGCCGCAAGATATTCGCTGTCCAGAAATTCGAGATCCTCATCGAGATGATCCCCGCCATAGACATAGATGAAGCTGTTGGCCGGATGATAGTAGGTCCGGTGAAAGACCAGAAACTGTTCCTGGGTCAGATCCGGAATGGCTTCCGGGTCCCCGCCCGATTCCCTCCCATATACATGCCCGGGAAACAGCGATTCCTGCACCTTCCGAAATAGCACCGACTCCGGGACCGAAAGGGCGCCCTTCATCTCGTTATAGACCACGCCCTTATACGATATCTCGCCATCCGGTTTGTCGAGCTCGTAATGCCAGCCTTCCTGCATCAGAATTTCCGGAGAATCATAAATGCGCGGATAAAAAACGGCGTCCAGATATACGCTCATCAGATTGCGAAAATCCTTTGCGTTTTTGCTGGCAATGGGATAAATCGTCTTGTCGGGGTAGGTCATGGCATTGAGGAAGGTCTTGAGCGAACCCTTGGCCAGCTCGACAAAAGGCTCCTTCACGGGGTAGCGCCTCGATCCGCAGAGGACCGAGTGCTCCAGTATGTGAGGCAGGCCCGTGTTGTCGGCCGGCGGAGTCCTAAACCCGATGCAGAAAACGCGATGCTCGTCCGCATTGGCGATCTGCACAAGCCGCGCTCCGGATTTCTCATGCACCAGAATGCGACCCGTGGAGTCGATTTCCTCCAGGCGGCGCTCGTTTAGAAGGCGGAAACCGTGAATCAATGCGTTGTTTTTCATGCTTGCTTTCCCATAATTTGGCTCCTGTCTCCAGTGCACGGGCTTCAATGATTGCCGGAGCCTGTCTCCTGTGGCCTTTTGCTTCCGCTCTTCATTTGTGGTCTGAAGCCCGTCCTCTGTGGCCTTCCGGTCCTTCGCTTGAATACCATTCCCCCGAAGGAAAAATGGAAGCATAGCCCATCGCCTCCGGCATTGTCAGATGCCGATAGCGGGCCGCCGCAGCGATCATGGCCGCGTTATCGGTGCAAAAAGCAGGCGCCGGCGCTTCGAAAAAAAACCCCTTTGCCGCTGCCGCTTCACTTAGCTTCTCGCGCAACCGCTTGTTGCAGGCAACGCCGCCGGCCAGCACAAGGCGATCCCGGTGAAGGACCTCCATGGCGGCCAGAGACTTTTCGACCAAAGCATCCACAATGGCCTCCTGCACGCTGGCGCAAATGTGTCCAAGGTTTTCCGTCATCCAGAAAGCCGGATGCTTTTTCACCTCATACACCGCCGCCGTTTTTAGACCGCTGAAACTAAAATCCTTTTGCCCTCGCAATGCCACGGGAAGACGAAGAAACTGCCGGTCGCCGCCAAGGGCCAGTTCCGCCACCCGGGCCCCGGCCGGGTACTCGAGCCCAAGCATTTTGCCAATCTTATCAAAGGCCTCTCCGGCCGCATCGTCGCGCGTGCGCGCCCAGAGCCTGTATGAACACCAGTCCTCCACATCGACAAGTTCGGTGTGCCCTCCCGATATGATCAGAGCCAGAAACGGCGGCCTGGGGCTTTTTCCGTTGAGGCGATTGGCAAACAAATGCCCCTCGATATGATGAATACCCATGAAAGGCCTTTGCAAGGATAATGCCAATCCCCGGCCGAACGAAAATCCCACGGCCAAGGCCCCGATCAGCCCCGGTCCAGCTGTCGCGGCCACAAGGTCGATTTGTTCCGGTTCAACTTCGGCAATGCGCAAAGCTTCCCGGAACACGGGCTCGATCTTCTCCACGTGGGCGCGCGAAGCGACCTCGGGTACAACACCGCCAAAAGGCCGGTGCTCACGGATCTGCGAGTAGACTGCCGAAGACCGGACTCCCCCGCCATCTACAACGGCAACCGCCGTCTCGTCACACGACGTTTCAATTCCCAGTACAATCATGCTATTGAGTTTGGAGAGCTCAGCGCGGCCTCTTTGCCGTAGAAGGCGAAGAGTCCGAAGCCATCCGCGGCGCCGGCCGGTCCACTAGCCCAATGTCCTTGGGCAAGAGGTTTATCACTTCCACTTCCTTGAAATTGAGGACCGTGGGCACCACACGCTTGATGCTATCGGTGAGAAACCGACGGAAGTCGATGTACACATTCAGGTCGTTGGGCGTGAAGCTGTTCACCACCTGTTCACCGCCCACAATGGTCAATGAAA
Source organism: uncultured Fibrobacterota bacterium (assembly GCA_964455935.1). Taxonomy (GTDB): domain Bacteria; phylum Fibrobacterota; class CAYVZU01; order CAYVZU01; family CAYVZU01; genus CAYVZU01. The sequence goes on along the minus strand of CAYVZU010000038.1, from coordinate 24,049 downwards.
CCTTTGAAGTATCCAGCACCGCACGCACGTTGGCCGGCACATTTATTAATTGCACGGGAATGCTTTTCAGGTCCCGCTGAATGATTTTCTGGACCTCCACCCCTACCGTCACTTCGCGCGCAAGGCATACGACGTTGAATAGCTTCGGTGTCAGAATGGGGACCGACACCGCCGTGTCCCTGTCCAGGTCCTCCAGAAACATTTCGGCGGTAAACACGGTGTCCACGCGCAGCACATTTTGTACGGGCCCTTTCACCGTCACCTGGCCAGGCGTTATATAGGTCGAGCCCACCAGCACATGCCCTTTACGGGCCTCGAAACGGGCTAGGCTCCTGACATAGGCATTCTTGCTGCCCACCCGGTCAAACTCCACTGTAAGGGTCTGCGGTTCGTCAATGGCCACGACCCTGACATCGGCCCCGCCCAGGAAAACATCGGAGTTGTTGATGACTAGGACGCGTTTGCCCGCATGCACGCCAAAGACGTCGACCATGATTCGGGGATGGTTGAACATGCGCAGGCCCACCAACTGCTTGCCGGTCCCGGTGACGCGAACACGGGCCTCGGTGGGAAATGGCTGCGAAGGCACAAGGGCGTCGGGCACGTTTACAAGCGCGATGGGCAAAGTAAACGTGGCGATATAGTCCTTCTGCATGGCCACGTTGAGCCACAGGAAAAGGGCCAGGAAGACGGCAACGACTTTGATGCCGATATTTTTATTGAATGGCAAAACGAAATCGATGGCCCGGTCCTTTCTGGTTAGCGGCAAGGCGGGATTAGGCGAGGTCTACGTCAAGCCCGTGGACTTTCAAAAGTTCTCTGAGTTCGCCCGACACTCCAAGGAACTGGACCTTCGCGCCGCTCTTGCGGAATTCGTCAACCTGCTGGCGCAATTCGGCGACTTCCTGGGGATATATAAAAAACACGTCGGTCAGATCGATTGCGATAGACGAGGCCATCTCGTCCTGCGCTTTCTTCAGCCCCTCGCGCACAATTCGGAAATCCGCCTCTTTTTTAAGCGGATTGAACATGCGGATACGAGTTTCCTGTTGCATGGTCTTCTCGAACTGATCGATCATCTTCTCCTCCAGACTTGTCTCTGGCTCTTTTCTTTTCATTGCAGCGGGTTGTGGCTCGGGACAGACAATCTCTTCCAATTGGGCTGGTTCCGCGGCCGGTTCGCCGGCGCCTGGAATCGCGCCCCTTGCGACGGCTCCCGTTGAAACCAGGTCGGCTTCAAACTCAACGGCCTCCATGACTGCCTCAGACTCGGGCTTGGAGGCGGAAGGCTCAGGACCCGTCTCTTCAGCCGACCGGGGTTTGGAAGCAGTATAGAAATCCGATTGAACAATTTCAATATGCGGTTCGGAGGCAGGCGCCTCGGCGGGTGAAACGGGCGCCGACGCATTGTCGGAAACAACAAACGGTTGGGATTCGGAGGGTTCAATGACGCCGGAGACCTCCACCACCGCAGATGCTTCCGCGGCCTCCGGTTGCGCCACTCCGGATGTGACGATTTCAATTGCTTCCGTCCCGGCTAACGGAGCCGCCTGGGCCAAGGCCGATTCACGGCGCTCTTTGCGCAGCTTCTCCGCCTCCAAAACCCTCTTTTCGAGTTCGGACTCCACGGTTTCGAGCTTGCGGGTGAGCCGCGCCAGACGAACCGTGTTGATCACGTTCCAGAGCAGCATGAAAAGCGCGAGACCCGCCAACCCGCCGGCCAGCGCATAATCAATCTGATCCAACGATCCAAGAAACGAAGACGGCATACTTCCCTCTAGTTGAGGAATTCTTTTGGGCCCGTATCAAAATGCCGCGCAATAGCCGCAACGACTTCTACGACATCCTGTTCGAGCGAATTCAACTCAATGAAAATAAACACGATCAAACCCGCAGCAGCCAGGAAAAGAGCTCCGGAAATAAGATACACCATTGTCTTCAACCTAAATTCCGCAGTTGGCTATGGATGCAGAACCGCAAGATCTTGATGCAGCAAGGCTTGAAGGATTCGCCGTCCATATCGACAAGGTGATATGAACAAGAAGCCTGAACGCCTTGATGCGCAGGAGATTGTGTGTTATGCACCATATGCAATTGCGGAATTTAGGTTTAATATAGTTCAGCTACGGAAATCATGGCAAAACAAAAAAGCCTCACCGAAAAGGTGAGGCCTTCGCTGGTTCCAAGGCCGGCATGAGGTTACTTCCTTGCGCTGGCAATGCCGCCGGATTGTCCAAGAGCGTAGACCAGAATATTTGTAAAGAACTGGCGCGAAAGCTGTTTTTGCACTTGGTTAGGGTCACCTTCTATCGAACGCAAAATGCCGGCCCACTCGGTGTAAACAATCGCGGTGCGATCGCCTGCTGACCAGCCAAAGGTGGTCGTCCCGTAGTCACGGTCCCGGCCTTCCTTCACGGTGATCCAGGTACTGGAAAACGTGATAACGACCTCGCAAGTCGGCGTGCCTTTAAACGAGTAGAAGCTGGAAAAAACCGGGTGCGTATTGGGATCCAGTTTTCGCAACGACGAATACTCGATTGCCGACGTCTGCTGAAAAAGGCCCGATTCCATCTGCACGAAATACGTGCCGCTTTCCACGGGCTGGCCCCCATCGTCAAGGCAATTCCAAATCAGCATCTGTGTCTTGCCCGGGGTCTTGCTGGTATAGCGGCCCGGTGTTAAATCTTCGCGCTTGATGGTGCGAACCAGCCTACCCACGCGGTTGTAAAACCGGAAGGTCACGTCACAGACACGCGGGACGGTAAACGGAATGTACGTCTCGGCGTTGAACGGGTTGGGAGTATTGGTCCCCAAATTGAATCCGGAAACGCTCTTATCCCCCGAGCGAAGCTTGCTCTCGGTGGCTGTCAGGATCTTCTTCTCTTCCGGATCCAACTGCATCTCGGTAAGATCGGCGATCAGCTTGCGGCAGAACCGGTGGCTAGCATTTTCCTTGCTTGCCAGATCGTCAACATAGAAAAACCCGCCATTGCGAAGATAATTTTGAAAATAGGACACATTCTCCGCATTTACGGGATGGTTGACACTGGTGGATGTAAGGTTGACATTGTGGCCGAACGTAAACGGGTAATTCAGCATTTCGCGTGTGCGGAAGAACCGGTAAAGCAGCGGCAGTTTCTTCTTATTGGTCATGTGGGTCGCATCATCGCGCGCATAACCCTCCACCAGATCGGTGCATTCCTGCAATGCCTTGCGCTCGAACGGGAAAAGCTTGGCTCCTCTAAGAGCTTCCTTGACGATATTGGCATTCGTGGCCTTGGACGCGCCCAGTCCTTCTACAATATCCGCAAACCGTTTGCGAAGGTAGAGTTGCCAGCATCCTTTTACTTCATCCACAAATTTCTGGCGGCCACCCATGGGGTCATTGGCCAACTGCGACACGGCCTGACTTAGGCGGCTGATCGATTCGCGCTCCAGATCCATCTCGGTCCCAGAGGCGCTCAGCGCCTTTTCCACGTTCTTCTTATACCAATCATCAAAGGTTTCCTGCCATTCAAACTGCTTTACGGAGGGGCTGATCTTAATCTGTGTCTCCTCGCTGAGAAACTGCTGAATACCGCGTAACGTTCTTCGGGATTCAAGCAGGTACTGCTGGCCATAGATGGCCAGTGTGATCGTTGCCCGGATTCGTTTTCCTGCGCCTACCACCATGCTCTTGCCGCCGGCAATATCGCCCAGGCCAAACCCCAGCTTGTCGCCAATACCAAGCGAAGCGCTCTTCATCCCCGACATGCTTTGCGTCATCATGCCCCTGTCATACATCTTCGCCATCCGAGTGACATCGGTCAGGTCGTCGTTATTATCGAACAAGGGGATGACCGCTTTGCCAAAGTCAGGGCGCACGCCGGAACTGGCAAACCGAACCGGCGCCACGGAAAATTGCGGCCTGATTTTGGGAGGCTGTTTCATGGCCAGTTTGGGAGGCTGGCGCTTTGGCGGCGGCGGCGGCGGCCGTTTCTTGGTTTCCGTCATTTTCACGACAAAGTCCTGAACCATTTGCTTGCCGCCTGCCTGCCAAAAAATCAGGACGATAATTCCGTAGAATGCGAAAGTAACGAAGGTGGAAATACTGGTGACGCGCTTATCGGTTTTCTTTCGAAGGGCCATGCAGTTCCTCGAAACGATCTATGAAAGCGCCGCGCCGTCGCGGCCCTAATTCTTCACAAAACCCGCGGTTCGCCCAGACTGTTGCGGGAATATTAGGTAATATAATGCTGCTTGGAGTTTATCCGCAATAGGATTGAAACGGCGCATTCGTCGGGATGGTCTCTACGCCGGAGATCGGTGCGGGGCGCACCGGAAATAAGGAAGGGCCCGCAACGTGGGTTTGCGGGCCCCGAGCCCCTCTTGTTCCGGCCGGGAGGCAAGCCGTTCAGAGCAAGAGGTGCGGCTATTGCTTCACGCTGGCCAGCTCCGCCGTGATCTGCTTGTTGGCGGGATCCAGCTTCTTCGCATTCTCCAAGTGCGCCAGGTAATCCTGGTTATTGTTATTGGTCTTGGCCACTTTGGCAAGGCCCAGTTCGGCCAGAGCAAACTTCGGGTCTTTTTCCAGGGCGCGCGAGTAGAAAACCTGCGCCCACACCGATTTCCCCATGGCCATATACGCTTCGGCCCGTTCGTAGTGGGCTGGGGCAAAGGCGTCGTCGAGCGCGGAGATCCGCTTGTAGGTATCCACCGCGTCCTGATACTTGTCCTGGGCCCGCTGCGTGCGAGCCAGAAACAGCATCATATCTTTGTTCCCTTTGTCCCGGGCGCAGAGCGTCTTGACCACGACCTCTGCCTCAGCATTGCGGCCGCATCCGGCCAGAAGTTCCGCGTAAAGCTGGAGGTGCGCGGTTTCGCCCTTCCCGGCAAGTCCCTTCAGGACTTCCACGGCCATATTCTTCTCGCCGCTTCGCGAGTATAGCTTGGCCAGGGGAACGGCGATTTCCGGATCGTCGCGACGCAGGGAATTGGCCTTGGCCAAAAGGACCAGCGCATTGTCGAACCGCCCGGTTTTGTGGTAGCCTTTTGCAAGGAATGTAAGGATTTCCGGGTCGTTTGGCATGACGAGGTTGGCCACTTCCAGACATGCAATCCCTTCGCCCGTCAGTCCGCGATCGATTTGAATGGTCCCGGCCCGCTTGTTGGCTTCGCCATGACGGCCGTCGAGTGAAAGCAGAGTCCTCCAGGCAAGAAGTTCGTTTTCTTCATTCTTCATGCGGCGGCAGACGCGGCCCAACTGCTCCCAGATCGCCGGTTCCTTGCCGCGCAATTCCGAAGCTTTCTTCAGAACAAACATGGCCTCGGGGAGATTCTCGTTATTGACCGCATAGATCAAGCCCAGGCGGTAATAGTTGCGATAGTCATCGGGATAGGTCCGGATGTTGGCCAGGTAAATCTTCTTCGAGATCTCGATCTGGAACTTTTCCTGGAAGAAAGCGGCCTTGTATGCGGCTTCGCCGTCGCGCACGGTCTCAAGAGCGATGTATTGCGCGTAGGCTTGTCCGGCCTTGAGTTCGTTAAGTTCCTTCTCATACGATTGCGCCAAAATGCTCAGAACCTTTTCGCAGGTAAATGTCTTTCGATCAAGGCGAGCCAGATCTTCGTAAATCTTTATGGCCCGGTCGTAGTCGCCCGCGCGGAAACAGGCTTCCCCATAAACCAGCAGGTGGTTGGGGTCCCGAGCTTCCGCGCCTTTGACCATGCCAAGATACTTGGCGGCTTCATCATAGCGTTTTCCGAAGAAGGAGTTAAGGCCGACGATCTTGGCCAGCTCCCAGTCCGCCGACGTCCGGTCCAGGTATTTCCGGTAGCACTTCATGGCCGCATCGGTCTTCTTCTGTTTTAGATAAAGATCGCCCAGCACCTTGTATTCATTGAGCAGTTTGGGGTTGACCATCAAAGCCTGCTCATACGAAACAATGGCGCTCCCTTCATCGCCCACCTGCATTTGGCACCAGGCCAGCGCCGAAAGGATAGACGCATCGCCAGGCAGAGCCGCAACGGCTTTCTCGTATAGCTCAACAGCCCGGGCATAGTCCTTGGATTTCTGGCACAACCGGGCCAGCCCCGAATAGATCTCGCCGTCAGCCTGACCGGCCGCCACCGCCTGCTGCATGACATCAATAATCTCCTGCTCGATTCCCCTGGCCTTCACCAGTTGAATCAGCTTCTTGTAGCATCCGGCAACCCGGGGATTGGCGGCGATGGCGGCCCGGTAGGCCCGCTCCGCGGCGATTTTGTCTCCCGATGCGCTCAACAGGTCGCCCAATTCAGCCTGGGCCGAGGCGTCCTGCGGCTTCACGGCAATGTATTGTCGAAGGTAGTCGAGAGCCTCGTCTTTGGAGCCGAAGTCCTTCGAAAGATCATAGGCCGCGCGCAACAACCGGTCGTTGCCATTAACCAGAGCGGCCAATTCCTTGTAGAGGAAGTAGGCGACTTTGCGCTCACCCCTGGACAGAGCCACGCTGGCCAGACGCACCCGGGAATCCACGTCTTTTTTGTCCAGTTCAATAATGTGCTGATCGGCCTGCGTCAGTTTCGCAATCGAGTTGGCATGCTGGTAGCAGATGGCCAGCTGTTTCCAATACTCAATATTGCGGGGTTCGCTTTTTACCATGAGCTCGAGGTGCCCCAGAGCCTGCCGGTATTCGCCCTCTTCCAGATAGAGCTGTCCAAGAATCCGGTGGCATTCCCAGCGCTGGTCATCGAGCTTGACCGCCTGCTCAGCGGCCAGCTTGGCCAGATCCTTGCGCTCGAGTTTGAGCGCGCACACGGCGACCCCTTCCGACGCGCTCGGACTCTCCCGGATCTGGTTACTGCGGCTGAAGTAGCCCAGAGCCGTTTCGATTTTTCCGGTTTCCAAATGGTACTGTCCCAATGATGCGAACACGGTGGGATCATGCGGGTTGAGCGAGGCCATCCGTTCCAGCACGGTCTTGGCCTTCTCCGGCATTTTGGCCGCGCCGTAGAGCTCGGCCAGACGCGAATAGGCGGCTACGTTGGTCCGATTTGATTCAATCGCTTTCTCCAGAACGGAAATCGCATCCCCGCTCCGCTTCAGGCCGCAGTATGCGTCGGCCAGGCCAATTGCCAACTCGGGTTTGGCCTGCGCCTTGGGATCGTGTTTCATGACAAAAAGAAAATGAGCCAAAGCCGCCTGGTGTTTGCCGGCATTGAGCTCGGCCACTGCCGCTTTGGCCCGACAATCGATTGCATCGGACGAATTTGCGTCGCCAAACGCCCGGGCCGCGGCGCAATAGCTAGCGGAGGCCGCCTTCATTCCCTGAATGCGCTCTTTGCACGCGGCCATCCAATAGAGATCCCTGGCTTCCGCCTCGCCGTTGCGAAGAATGGGCTCAAAGGTCTGCAACGCATTCTCATATTCGTTTGCCTGGTAATAGGCGCGAGCCAGATCAAGAGCCACGGCATTAGTTAGTGTTTTGGTCTTGGCCACTTCTTTCAACAGGGCCAGGGCGGATTGCTGATCTCCGGTTGCCGAGTACGCTTGGGCCAACAAGCAGCTTGTGGGCACATCCTGTTTTGCATTGTACGCCGCTTTGAGATAAGTCAGGGCTTTCTCGAACTGCCGCTCGGAGGTATAATAATTCCCCAGATCAACCAGGGCCTGGTATTCGCCGGGCGCCAATTCAATGATCTTCTTAAGAGCGTTGAGCTCATCCTCCTGCCGGTTCAATACGCGCGCGGTCTTCACAAATTCCCAAAGAGCTTCCGTGCCGAACCTTTTTTCCAACGCGCATTTTGCGCACTCAAGAGATTTCTCGTTGCGACCCATCTGGCGATGCACTCTTGCCAGTCCGACAAAAGAGAAGTAGTCGTTGCCTTTCTTTGACGATATTGTATAGCAGGCAAGGGCCTTTTCCCATTGCCCAAGTTGTTCGTTGGCCGCACCCAGCTTAAGCCACGTTTCGGTGGTTCTTGAGTCGGCTGGAAGACTTGCGTCGGCGTACCTCAGGACCTCTTTGTACGCGCCTTTGGCGAACAGATTGTCAAGATTCTGGTCTGCATAGCCGATGTAGCTAGCGAGGAGTGTTAGGAGGAGTGTTAGGAAGATTAATTTGAGAATTGTAAACCGATTCATGGTTGCCTCCCTTAATCGGTTAATTTTATTGTGATTTCCGTATCTGTGACAAATATAGGGCTAATCATCATTTTCTCCAAAAGTCGACTTTCAAGTCACAGGTTATTGAGTTGGTTTTTTCAACACGCAAAGGCCACAAAATGCATATTATCCATCTTGTATGATATTAGCTGCAATTTTAGCAGGTGCTATTTTCTACACTGAGCTATCCCGCCACGGCTTGTCGGTAATGGCGTTTACTGCGCTATTTTGGAATTCCAAAAAACAGGAATAGCCGGAAAAGTCGAATAGGAGCATTTTGCAGGCCCAAGTGGACGACTTTCACCCGGATCTACTGGATGATTTTGTTGATTGGGTATTCGACAATCCCAGTGGCACCAGCCCTCTTAAGAGCCGGAATCATGGTGCGCACTTCGTCCTCGCGGATGATTGTATCCAGGGCGAACCATCCTTTTGCGCCGAGCGGCGCAATGGTAGGCCGTTGCAGCGCCGGCAGTCGGCCAAGAACCGCCTTTAGCTTTGCGCGAGCTACGTTCATTTTGAGCCCGACAAATGCCTCGGCGCCCAAAGTGCCCTCGATCAGGAGAAGAAGGTTTTCAATTTTCCTGCGCTTCCATTCGTCTTTCCAGGCTTTCCTGTTCGCAACAAGTACGGTTACCGACTCCATAACCGTATCAATGATCTTAAGGCTGTTGGCGCGCAGAGACGAACCGGTTTCGGTCACATCGACAATCGCATCCACAAGCCGCGGTGGTTTGACCTCGGTAGCGCCCCACGAAAATTCGACCTCGGCCTTGACGTTGTGTTTTGCCAGATAGCGTTGTGTTGTCTTGACCAGTTCGGTGGCAATCCGCTTCCCGCCAAGGTCCTTTACCGACTCAATACCGGAATTCTCTGGGACAGCCAGGACCCAGCGGACCTTCTGGCGGCTGGCTTTGGCATATTGCAGAGTAGCCACGGTGACGACATCGCTTTGTTCCTCCGCAACCCAATCGGCGCCGGTAATGCCCACATCCAGGATTCCTTGTTCGACATAGCGCGACATCTCTTGCGGACGAAGCAGAATCAGCTCGAGTTCTTTATCGTCCACGGCAGGAAAATACGATCGCTCGGCAACTTTGACCTTAAAACCCGATCTTTTAAGCAGGTCAATCGTCGCTTCCTGCAGGCTTCCCTTGGGCAGCCCAAGTGAAAGCCGTTTGCCTTTCATTTTGCTCATCGGGAATCCTTTCGATAATTCCGCGTTTTGGCATCCAATCCGGGATAGAGAAAATACGTTATTCAACTTTTTTGGCGCAGCCGCTCATGCCCCCATCGCGCTTCATTCACCACAGCCCGGAAACCTTGACACACAAATCGCGATTTATTTTAAAAAATGGGATATGGGCGATGTTCTGGTTCTCAACGGCGGTTATCAGCCGATCCGCACAATCGATTGGCAGCGGGCGATTACGCTCTGGTATGCCGGCAACGCCCAGGTGGTCGAGGAATACGAGAATCGGTTTCTGCGCTCGCAGAGGATGCGAATTCGGATGCCGGCCATTATCCGGCTTACGAGCTACTTTCGCGGTGCCGAACGCCTGCTGCAATCCGCTCCCCCATTCTCACGAAAGAACATCCACGAAAGAGACATGGGTTTTGCCAGTATTGCGGCCGCAAAGTCCGCCTCGAAGACATGACCCTGGACCATGTGGTTCCGCGCGCCCAGGGGGGCAAGCACGAATGGAGCAATGTTGTCACATGCTGTCCTTCCTGTAACATCGTCAAGGCGGATCGAACGCCGCCGCAGGCCGGGATGTCGTTGGCCCGAAAACCGATCCGCCCTTCGTTCCACATTCTTCTCTTCCATACCTCCAATCCGTTCATCCCCCATCCAAGCTGGAAGACATACTTATATACGCTATTCGAAAAAAGGTAAGGGCAAGAAGTGTTTGACTGTCTTTGCGCCCAAGCTTCCGAACCGGAATAGCAGGATTGATTGAGGGACAGTTTTTTTCTGACCCGAAATTGATGGCTTTTATGGCCGAGGCGGCCGATCGGGCGGAGATCCGTCAAGAGGTTGCTCGCCCGGAGGAGGCTCCCGCAAGAACCACGCCAAAACGCCCCCCCCGCCTACGAGCCCGGTAAGGGTGTACAATTTCCAGTGGCTCTTTTTCTTCACAATATATTGAAGCTGCTTCTTTCGATCCAGGCTCCAGTTGTAGGTAAGAACCGCCTTTTCTTCTTCGCCGTCGACCCTGTAGTTGATTTCATGCTGGGAAACAAAGGTCACCCGCGTCTGGTCGCGAATGTCGGGATTAAGTCCCGCGATTTCCTTGTTGATATCAATCTTGAACGATTCGATCTGGCAGCTTAGAAACGGCGGATCGGGAATCACATAAATTGGGCTCGCACCCGGCTTTGTATCGTAAAAATCGAAGATAAGACGATTGGGCTTCTTCTGAAAATAGGCGAAGTAGCTGGATGGCTTTTGACTCAAAAGAAAAGTAACGATCACCTTTCTTTCCATTGCAACCGCGGTGGTCTCGACCTCGACGGTAATATTATCAAGTATGGCGGCTTGAATCACTTTCTTGGCCTGTTGTTCCTGCGGCAGAACGGGCAATTGCGCCCAAGAGGCAGTGCCGGCCAGAAATACGGCGCAAAAAATGAGGGCGGTTGTCTTTTCTTGAAGAATCTTCTTCATTTCAATTTTCCAATATATGTAAATTAGAAAATTATGTCAAAACCAGGCCGTCTGTCCAGCTTTCTGAAGAACCTCGAACAGCTCTACCTGGAAATTCCGGGAGTCCCCTGCCAGTCGTGCGGCGAATGCTGCGTTTCTCCTACGGTTACTCTTTTGGAATTCATCTACCTGATGGATGGTTTTCTCGCGGAGAATAGCATGGAGCAGGCTACGGAAATCCTGTGCCGGCCTGCCGCATTCCACCCAACTTGCGAAGGAAACCTTATATGCCGAATGCAAGCCAAACGGCTCTGCACGATCCACAAACACAGGACAATGGCATGCCGAATCCACGGATTGCCCGTGCTGCAATCCCTTCAAATCGCGGGACAGGAAGACTGTCTGAAAATGAAAGGCATACTGCCCCAGGTTGAAACCGCGGACTTAAAGTCATGGCTCGAATTGCTTTCGGCCATGAATTCGCAAGTCATGGAATACTATACCGAACCGTATTGGCTTGCCGGCCTTAATCTCGAAGGCTGGCTGGCCGCATATTTCGATCCGCTGCTCGATGCAGGCCCCTTTGGCCAGGCCAAGGCGATTTTGCGGGGAAGATATGCGCAACTGGCAGGTGTTCCCTACACAGATGCAAGCCGGCTAAAGGACAAAGTCGACAAGATTACCCTGCTCTTCGAGATGTTCAAGATTGGACCCTCGCCGGAACTGGTCGCCCTAATCGATTCGATCGAGAGAGACTATCCCTTGACCGGAACCTACTACATGGAAGAGGCAAAGAAGATTCGTGCGGCGATTCAGCCGATTGAGGAAGTGTAACGGGTAGAAACGAAAAAGGCGGGAGAATATCTCGCTTTTGCGCGAACCAAGTTGATTGGGAATCTACTGGAAAAGCTCTTTAATCTTTGACCAGGTTGTCACAATGGGCTTATCGGTAGGGATGTTCGTGCTTTTGCTTTGTTCTGCAAAAACCGACGACAGGAATCCTGCCATCGCTAAAACCAGAATTGCGCGGGTTAATCGATTCATATTTTTCTCGTTGATCCTAATATATAGTTACTGCAAAATAAAATCAAGGACTTTTCGAATGGACCAGGCATTTTTTTATATTTCACAATGAAACAATGGCCCTAATTTAATCGATTTAGTTAATTATGCATTATAAATGCCTCTTTGGTCCAATCGCATCGCGCAGGCTTGGGACCTCATTGGGTGTCGACCTGGTTCCGGCAAAGACATGCAGTCTGGACTGTGTTTATTGCGAATGCGGCAGAACAACCTCCAAAACCTGCAAGCGCCGGGAATATATCCCCACAACCAGCGTGCTGGAGGAACTCGCCGAATTCCTCTGCGCGAAGCCCAATCTCGATTTCATCACTTTTTCCGGATGGGGCGAGCCCACCTTGCATAGCGGAATCGGAGAGATCCTCCGGTTTCTTAAAACGACCCACCCCCAATACAGAACCGCCCTGTTGACAAATGCCATGCATTTTCCCGATGTGAAGCTAAGAGAGGAGGTCCTCTCGTTCGACATGATATTGCCGTCGCTGGACGCCGCGTCACAAACGGTTTTTGCAAAAATCAACAGGGGTTGTCCCGAACTTCGAATCGAGGAGATTGTCGATGCTCTGGCATCATTTCGCGACGAGTTCTCCGGGGCCATATGGCTGGAAATCTTCGTTGTCCCCGGAATCAATGACACCGATGAAGAACTGCGCCTTTTAATGGATGCCGCGGAACGCATCAGGCCCGACCGGATACAGTTCAATTCACTCGATAGGCCCGGAACCGAGAGTTGGGTGAAGCCGGCCTCGGGTCAACGGCTTGCAGAAATCCGCGATTTCTTTGGGCAGGGCGAGATCGTCGCCAAGGTCCCCTTGGCCGGGCAGCCCGCCTCCCCTGTCCCACCCGGGCAGATCCCAGCGCGGATTCTGGCTACCATCCGGAGAAGGCCATCGACAATCGAGGATCTTTGCATGACAATGGGCCTGACAAATAGCCAGGTGACGACCGCCGTTGCCGACCTCAAGGCCCGGGGCACAGTGATCGAAGAAGGTCTTCCCCGAGGCGTTTTCTACCGGGCCGTATTCAACGTCCAAAGTGATTCTCACGTCCAGCGTCTTACATAATTCAGAACTGACCGCTCGACAACATCACAAGAGTGCAGGCAAAAATCACCTGAATTCCGGCATTGCGGCATTCGTCGGCAACCGATTTGTTTTCCGTTCCTGGATTGAAAATGATCCGCTTCGGCTTAAGGGCGATCAGCTCTTTTTCCATATCTCTCAACCGGTCCGCATTCACATAGACGGTAACCGTATCGACAGAGCCTTGGATTTCCCCCAGGCCGGGTTTGCATGGAATTCCTAGAATCCGGTCACAGGCCGGATGAACGGGAATGACCTCATGGCCTGCCTGGAGTAGTTTTTCCACTGCCTGATACGAATATCTTTCCGAATTCGGCGATGCGCCCAGCACCACCACTCTTTTTGGCTGATTCACGACCGCATCTCCTTCATTTGTCGCATTGAATGCATAAACGACCCAATGCGCGGGAAACAAGCGCAGAATGGTGCTTTGTTTTGAAATTCCGCTTTTGCGAAGGAAAAATTCAAGCTCCTGCCGGGCAAACCCTTTTTGAATGGAAAGAAGGCCATCGGCGCGCGCATAGCTTTTGCTTAACCAGAGCGCCGAGAAAAAATAGTAGAACCAGTATGCCGAACGTGCACGATTGAGATCGGACATAACATACCCGAGACGCGCTGTCCGTCCGATCGCTCCCAGCAGATTTACAATGTTTGTATCCGACAAATGATGCAAAAGATGATTGGAAAAAACATAATCGCACCGAAGTCCAAGCGTTTCGAGCCGCAGTGCATTTTCGTGGATGGCCTGAATCTCCGGACTGTTCCTGCATTTTTCCTTCGCATAGGCCACCACGCGCCTGTCGTGATCGATACAGAATACTGTAAGGCCAATTCCGCGGGATCGGGCGTAGGGAACAATCCAGCGGGCAAAATCGCAACCGCCGGCTCCAATATCACACAATGAAAAATGTTTGCCCGGTTGTCGAAGCATGTGCGGAATTAAGAGATGCCGGGCCAGATACCGACTGGGGGAAAAGAGTCGGTTCAAAAGAAGCAGATGGTTAAGAGTCGCATGAAGTCGGTCGCAGTCGCCGGTAAAATCGTCCATTAACTCGGGTCGCGATGCGCGAGTCTCCAATAATTTCATGAAGGGTTCCATCCGTGGCACAACCGCCGGATATAGCAATTGCGGACACCAAGCGTTCGTATAATCGGCGCCTGTTCACGGTGATCGCGCCACGGTACGATCGCATTACCCAAATCCTGTCGTTTCGGCGGGATGCGCCCTGGAAAAAAAAGCTGGTGGCCGGGCTGGCCGGCCGGAATGCGGCCGCCATTGTCGATTTTGCATGCGGAACCGGCGATCTCACTCACCTCCTGCGCGAGGCATTTCCCCAATCCCGAATTCTGGGAATCGACCTGACCCGGGCAATGGTCGAGAAGGCGCGGGATCGAGGTCTGAAGCGAAAAGCGTTCTTCGCAATTTCCGATATGGCCGTTCCCCCTTTGCGCGACGCGAGCCTTGACTTGGCAATTGGAGGGTACGCACTGCGAAACGCTCCGGACCTGGCAACTTTTCTTGGGGAGGTTCATCGTGTTCTAAAACCGGGCGGAACAGCGGCGTTTCTCGATTTTTCCCGATCGCCCAATCGCCTGATCAGCCGCATGCAATTCACCCTCCTTTGGTTTTGGGGCGGGCTATGGGGCCTTCTGTTTCATCGAAGCCCGGCCGTTTACCAGTATATTGCCCATAGCCTGCGGTTGTTTCCCGACCGCAATGGCCTTGAACGGCTCCTGGAAAAGTGCGGGTTCGCGGAGATCAAGACCCAACCTCTGATGGCGGGAATGGCCACAATCATCACGTTTCAAAAAAAGCCGGGCGGGCATCCTACCGGGCCTGCATAAGAAATCCATGCACGGACATACCGGCGCCATAGCCAATCGCTGCACACCACTCGCCGGAAGCGATGCCCTGGTTCCAGAGATCCTCCAGTACGAACAGAACCGTTGGAGACGACATGTTGCCATAGGCCAAAAGCGCATTGCGCGAAGGGAGCATTGCGGAGTTGGACAATTCCAGTTCCTCTTGAATGGCGGAGAGAACCCGGTCTCCTCCAGGATGAAAAGCCCATTGTCCAATCTGATCGGGGGCCAGACCCTCCCGGGCCAGGAGATCGCGAATAAAACCGGGAACGGTTTTTCGAATGGTCTTCGGCAACTGCGAATCGAGCTGGTTATGCAGCCTGCCGTTGCGGTGGATGAAACGAACCTGCTCGCGCACCTCGGGAAAGAAGGCCGATGCGTTTCGCGCCAGTGCCAACCCTCCTCCATTCGCGCGGACGATTGCAGCGGCCGCGCCATCACCAAACAGAGCGTTCGAGACAATCAGTCCCATATCATTGTCCATTTCGAATGTGGCGCTGCAAATCTCAACCGACACGCACGCGACCACCTGGCTTGGATCACCGCGCACAATCTGTTCGGCCAATCGCAGATTGGGGATTGCCCCTCCGCAACCGGATCCGACAAGGTCGTAGGCCGAAATCGTCTTTGGAATCCCAAGCCGTTCCATGACATAACCCGATATGCCGGGACAAAGATATCCGGTGCAGGTATTCACAATCAGTGCAGTGATCTGGGAAGGCAGGCTGCCCGCTTTTTCAAGGGCTCTTTGCAGAGCCAGGCCGGCAAGCGCAATGGACCACTTGGTAAATCGAGCGACGCGGCGATCCGGGTCCTCGTCTTTGAGTCCTTTCAATTCATCGGCCGACTTAACGGCAACATGTCGGGTGCGAACGGATGGGTGCAAGAGAACTTTGTGGAGCACTTCAAGGCTTCGCGCGGAGAGCTTGGTCCTGTATAGTTCTGACAGGAAGCTGCTTGCTTCCTCTTGCGTAATCACGAAATCGGGAACTGCCGTCCCAATTCCGACAATGACTGGAGATTTCAACGCCAACGGTGCCTCGCAAGTTCAGGTTCTCGACGAACCCTTGGGAAATCGCGAATGCCGTGCCATGAGACAACCGGGCACGATTGTTGCCGCTGCACTCTCCAAAAGAAGGAATAGCATGAACCACGAACATGGACATACGGCGCACCAGCAAACGGCCAAACTGGACCGGCATAAGGGCCACCGCACAGCGGATTTCAAGCGGCGCTTTGTTGTCTGCGCAATTATAACTATCCCAATTCTCCTTTTGTCCCCTCATGTCCAGATGCTCCTGAATCTTGGAGATTCCCTGCGTTTTTGGGGAGATGCATACGTACTGCTTGTCCTCTCAAGCTTCATCTACTTTTACGGCGGATGGCCCTTCTTGGCGGGAATGGCGCGGGAGCTTGGGGCAAGGCTTCCGGGAATGATGACTCTGGTGGGCCTGGCCATTACGGTGGCCTACCTCTACAGCACGGCCGTTGTGCTTGGGTTGGCCGGCGAGATTCTTTTTTGGGAATTGGCCACGCTGGTCGATATCATGCTTCTGGGTCATTGGCTCGAAATGAAATCGGTCACCGGCGCTTCGCAGGCCGTTGAGAGCCTGGTCAAACTGCTGCCTGCGCAAGCCCACATGGTGATGCCCAATGGAATGGTTCATGAAGTTGCAATCGGGAAGCTGGCCCGGGGCGATCGCGTTCTGGTCAAACCTGGCGAGAAAATTCCGGCCGATGGCCGGATTGTTGACGGAGAAACCTCGGTCAACGAATCGATGCTTACCGGAGAATCGAACCCAATTGCAAAAAAGGCCGGAGGCGCGGTAATTGGCGGATCGTTGAACGGCGAGGGCGCAATTACCGTTGCGGTCGCCAAAACTGGAGCCGAATCGTTTCTTTCAAAGGTCATTGAAATGGTTCGGCAGGCCCAGGCAACGCGGTCTCGAACGCAGGACCTGGCGGACCGGGCCGGGGCCTGGCTCACGGGAATCGCCGCGGGAGCCGGCGCCATCACTTTCCTGGTCTGGGGCGTGTTCCTATCACAATCTTTCGCATTCGCCCTTGAGCGTACCGTGACGGTAATGGTGATTGCCTGTCCACACGCTTTGGGTTTGGCCATTCCGCTTGTTGTGGCTATTTCCACGACGCTGTCGGCCACTCGCGGCTTGCTTGTCAAAAATCGATCCGCCTTTGAGCGGGCCCGAAACCTGCAGGCGATCATTTTTGATAAAACAGGCACTCTCACGCAGGGCCGGTTTGGCGTGGCTGAAGTGTCCATATTCGATCATTCGATTTCCAAAGATGAATTGCTCAACCTGGCCGCGTCCGTCGAATCGCATTCCGAGCATCCGGTTGCACAAGGTATTGCGCGCTCAACGGGCACGCGGTATCCCGTCGCGGAGTTCAAAGCAATTCCCGGCAAGGGTGTGCAGGCCCAGGTGCAGGGACACAGTGTTCGGGTGATCAGTCCTGGGTATCTCAAAGAGTTGGGATTGCCTGTGGATCATGCGCGCGCGGCGGAGTTGAGCAAAGGCGGCCGGACCGTTGTTTTCGTTCTGGTGGACGACAAGATCGCAGGCGCCATCGCGCTCCGGGATTTGGTTCGCCCTGAATCGAAATCCGCCGTGGATCGGATTAAGGGTGCCGGCATCCGCACCATCATGCTGACCGGTGACAACACGATCGTTGCGGAATGGGTCGCACGAGAAATGGGTTTGGATGAGTACTTCGCCGAGGTTCTTCCCCAGGATAAAGCCGCGAAGGTGAAGGAGATTCAGACCCGGGGCTTGAGCGTTGGTATGGTGGGCGATGGAATCAATGATGCCCCTGCCCTGGCCCAGGCCGATGTGGGTTTTGCGATTGGCGCGGGAACCGATGTGGCCGCCGAGACCGCGGATGTGATTCTGGTTCGCAATGATCCAAATGATGTGTTGTCCGTGATCGGCCTGTCCCGGGCGACATACCGGAAAATGATCCAGAACCTGTTTTGGGCCACAGGTTATAACGCCTTCGCCATCCCCATTGGAGCCGGGGTCCTCTCCCGCTGGGATATCGTGCTTACCCCCGCCGCGGGCGCAATCCTGATGTCGCTGAGCACGATCATTGTCGCGATCAACTCGAAGCTGCTGCGATTCAAGTAAGTCGTTTTGCCAAGGCTGGAAAGAGCCGTGCCGTCCCGCCGGAAAAAAGCGCTGCAGATCTTGTCCCGCACCCGTCGCTTTGTTTCCACTATCCTCCGGCCCGGTGGAAATAGTATTTTTTTCAGCCGACCAGGCTACTGGAGAGGTGGCAGAGTGGTCGATCGCGGCGGTCTCGAAAACCGTTGTCCGCGCAAGCGGACCGGGGGTTCGACTCCCCCCCTCTCCGTGCTCGCTCCCGCACCTACGCTTCCGCGCCTCCATGTATTCGGCGCTTACAGCTACGGCGCGTCGCTGCGCCATCCCCATTGAATCAGAATTCAACGGGGACCCCGCAGGACCGAGTCTCACACCTCCGCCCTCCGTGGCTTCAAGAAAAAACCACCCGATCGGCCCCCTCTTCCAAGGCACGAGGGATTTCTTCTCTCCTGTGGCATATCCTTTGCAGTGTTCGCTTAATTGCCCTTCAACTCCAGGTGTGCACTGCTTAACCCTAAAGCAAAGGAAGGTATTATGGACCGCGAAGCAATTGCCGTTAACTACATCCGTGATTTAATTGACTCACATCCCCAGGCCATTGCGGAAAACCAGCGCGAGGCGTGGACCTGCGCCCTTGAAGCTTGTCTCTACTGCGGACAAGCCTCGGCCGCTTGCGCCGATGCGTGCCTTGCGGAGGGAAACGTCGAGCAGCTCAGGAGCGTAATCCGCGCAACGCTCGATAACGCGGACGCATGCTTTGCAACGGCCCAGATTCTGTCCCGCATTACCGCAATAAAATCGGCCCTGCTCACGACGCAGGTCTCGGCCTGTTTGGACTTGGTTCGCAATTGCGAAAGCGAGTGCAATAATCATGCAAAAATGCATGAGCATTGCCGTATTTGCGCCGATTCTTGCAGAGCCTGTGAGAATGGACTGACGGCCCTGCTGGCGAGAATGTAACCCGCCGGTCACACCAGGCGTAGACCGGAAGAACATTGACAGGATGCGGCGGCCCTTGGTGAGCTTTTATTCGAATAAATCGAATATGGCACCACCACGAATAGAAGGCTGGACGCTGACCATTGAGAATCAAAAAAAAGAAATAATAGTGGAGGCTTGACTCAATAACATAGAAAGATCACGGATTTGAATCCCATTCATTCATTCTGCTATTCTGTCTAATCTTTCGGTTCGGTCGGTGCAGGGGACCTCGGCGCGAATGGGCCGGAGCGGGTCTATGCGCGTTCCTGGAAAGCCCTTCGCGGACGCCTCCGCAGTTTGGCCGGATTGACTACAGATGCGCCCCCCCGGACATCCGATCTGATCGCGCGCCTCGCTCCAGCATTTTCGCTGATCCGCGGCCGTTTTGCCGAAAGGATCACGGTCGGCGAGATGGCCCGCAGTTGTAGCGCAAGCGTCACAAACCTTCGCGGGTTGTTTCAAAAGGCAACCGGCAGGAATCCGGCCCGGCTCGTCGCCGACTACCGGATAACAATGGCCTTATCGGATCTTCGCAATTTTTGGGAAAGAAGATTGATGCGGTGGCGCTGGAAAACGGGTTTCCCACCTTGTCCAGCTTCAATCGCGCTTTCCAGAAGCTGATGGGAACCACGCCTACAGCTTGGCGGCGAAATAACTAATCGTTCTCGACGTCATTGAGAAGGTACTTGGCAGCAATGGCTTCAAGCGAACAGGAAGTCGCATTGCCGCCCAGAATCAGTTTGAGCGCCACCAAGTCCGACTGCCAGGCCAGCTCGCCGGGCGTCAGGAGACAGACGCTGCCGGGCTCGTGGGTTTTGCTGAGTCGGCCTTCTTTGAAGTAATAATATCCCTCGCTGCGACTAGTAGGGTAGGCCCGCATGAAGGGCGGAATGTCCTTGGGTGTGAACCACAGTTTGATTTCGCGCTCGGCGGTTTTGTCTGAGTCCGAAGCATGGACCAGATTATCCATTCGCTGCCCAACAATCTTGCCGCTTTCATTTTTCACATCGACTACCGTGCCCAGCGCGCGAATGCATCCGGGCCGCTGATCGCGCGCCACATGAGGATTCGTAGGCCCCACAATGTCACGAATCTTTTTCACGGCATCGGGTCCCTTGTAAACGATGGCAATAACTCTTCGCCGCTGCGGTTGATCGGGATAATGGCTCGCGCCCATGATGTAATCCACCACGGCGCCAAAAAAGGGCTTACCCTTGTGTTCAACATAATGCTCTTCGGCAAGCATGCGCGAGACGTGTACGACTTTGGACCCGGCAAAACGTAGGCCGGTGTGGAATTCGGACAACAGCGAAAGAACGTATCCGGTCAGCGAATTCTTCAGCGCGTCGGGTTTAATAAGAATGAGAGTCTGCTCAAAATCTTTGTCCGGCATTGCGCAGCCTTTTTCATGGGTGAACGATCAAATTTGCGACTATAAAGTAGTATTTCGCAAGCGCGATTTTCAAAAAGCGGATTTTCTCCGGGCCGGGCATACTGTCATCAAACTATCTTACCTGGCGCCATGGGAAATCAGAAACACGGCCGCAATCTCACCGAGGGAAGCATTCCCCGCCACCTCCTGGCGGTGGCGCTTCCCATGCTGGCCGGCAATCTCATTCATGTCAGTTACATGATCGTCAACGCCATCTGGATCGGACGCTTTCTGGGCAAGGAAGCCGTGGGCGCCGTGGCGGTCAGCTTCCCGATCATGTTCATTTTAATCGCGGTGGCCTCGGGCGCAACCATGGCCACGACCATTCTGATCTCGCAGTACTATGGCGCCGGGAACCGGGCCATGGTGCAGAAAACGGTGGGGAATTCCGCAGCGCTCTCGCTTGCGCTATCCACGCTGATCATCGGCATTGGAATGACATTCTCTCATGCCATGCTTGGGCTGATGGGAACGCCTCCGGATGTGCTGGCTCTGGCCGATCCGTATCTGAGGATTTCCTTCGCCGGGTTCATCTTTATGTTTCTATCATTTCTCATCTCGTCGATTCTGCGGGGTTTGGGCGACACGGTCACGCCTTTGTTGTTCATGGGCTCAGGAGCAATTATGAATGCCATTCTGGATCCGCTCCTGATTCTGGGCGTTGGCCCATTCCCGCGATTGGGCCTTAACGGCGCGGCCGTCGCCTCGATCCTATCCTCCGCGTTCGGCGCGATTGTCGGATTGGTTTACTTGAATCGCAAAGACCACATTGCCGCTATTTCTCCGCGTACGCTAAGGTGGGATGGGGGTTCGATCCGCCTCATCTTCCGCATCGGTTTTCCCTCGATGATCCAGCAGTCGCTGGTCTCGTTTGGCAACGCCGTGATCACCACGTTTGTCAACTCGTTTGGCGCCGCCGCCATTGCCGCGCTGGGCGTTGCCATGCGGATCGAATCCCTGGCCTTCATGCCGGCCTTGACCCTGAGCATGGCCTCATCGGCCATGGCCAGCCAGAACCTGGGTGCGGGCAAACCCGAACGCGTGGAATCGCTGTTTCGCTGGGGGGTTCTGATGACCTCGGCCATCGCCCTTTCGGTCTCTCTGCTGGTTGCCTGTCTTCCCCGCCAGCTAATTTCGATTTTCGTGCGCGATGCATCAGTGATGGACATTGGCACCACGTATCTGCGCATGATCGGGCCGTTTTACATCTTGTTTGCGGTGATGTTCGTAGCCAATGGAGTTATTAATGGTTCGGGCCGGACTCTGGTGACCATGCTCTTCACGCTGGTCTCGCTATGGGGGATTCGCATTCCCGCGGCGGGTTTGCTCTCCCGAACATCACTGGGAATCCGGGGAATCTGGATCGCGGTGGTGCTGAGTTTCGCGATAACAATGATCATTAGCCTGCTTTACTACTTCTCGGGCAAGTGGAAGAAACCTTTGGCCGCTTTCCGGCCCAAAGCCGTCCCCAAGCCGGTCGCGGAACCCCGGCCCGAGACTATCTGAATGCTTTGCGGCCCGCGGCCACATGCATGTACAGGACGGGCTTGCCTTTTGGCATTGGGGAACAGCGTGTCTGAACCCGCCGCTTCGCGCACATCCGTAAGTTAATGCACCATCGGGTTCACGGGAACCGCCCTCCTCTGCAAGGGACCGACCACAGGTTTTGAACCCTGATCGACCCGATGGGTGCTCGCCTGGATGGCGGCGTGAACAAAACGCAGGCATATCACCCAATGAATATGGCGAGGCTTCCCGGTACGGACCCCCATGACGATTCCGATCGGCATGGGAAGCTCGGCACCTTCCAGGAGCCGCAGGGACGAATACCTGGATTTCTGGAGGCGGATGGATAGAAGCGAGCAGGAGCAAGAGGTTGCCGCTCTTCGCCGCGGGCAATTACGGTATTTAGGTTTTAGGGAGGCGGCGATTGCGATGATTTGCAGAATGGAAAACAGGAGCTACTTGCTCGCCATCACCGCATAGCGCGATGGTTGAATGCCCGTCCCGCGCATCATTGCGTGCACCTTTGTGAATTCCGCTCCTATAAAAAGGACCTGCGCCGAATAATAAACCCAAAGCAACAAAACCGCAAGGGATCCCGCCGCGCCAAACGTGGATCTCACTGCGCTGCGAGCCAGGTATAGTGCGATCAAATATTTGCCGAAATTGAACAAAATCGCGGTAACGAGGGCGCCGGTCAGCACATCGCGCCAACCGACCAAGGCGTCGGGCAAATATTTAAAAATGGCCGCAAAAAGAAGCGCGGTGATGCTAACCGAAATAAATAAATTCAGAATGTCAATCAGCGAACCGGTTCTGAATCCTATGCCCGGCGCGAATGCATGAAGATAGCTGAGGACGGCGCTGGCGGCCAGAGAAACCAATAGCAGAAAGCCAATAACAAGAATCATCGCGAACGAAAGAATTCGAATTCGCATGAAATCCCAAAGGTTTCCGCGAATTCCCGAAACAGGTTTTGGCTCCACTCCCCACATAGCATTGAGGTCAAACCGCATTTCGACAAAGGCGGTCAGCGCAACCACAAAAAGCGTCAGAGAGCCGATCACCGTCGCAAGCCCGCTGCGGCCGCTATTGCGCGAATTGGCGATCAGCATCTGGATCAAGCGAGCTCCTTCGGTTCCCACAAGGCTTTCGATTTGCGCAAGCAGTTCTCCGCGGGCCGCGCTCTCGCCAAGAAAAATGGCGGCAACGCCCAGAACGACAATAAGAAGGGGGGCCATTGAAAATGAAGCGTAGAAAGCCAAGGCCGCCGCCAACCGCGGCACATGGTCTTTTCTCCACTCGCTGATGGTTTCTTTGAGAAGATACAACAAACCGCGCATGCTTCGCCCGGAAGGAAAAAGGCCGGGCCGCAGCGGCCCGGCCCAGCCGGTTTATTTGGGTTTCCGGCCTGTCGCTTCGGCCAGCTTTTGTTCCGCTTCGGTCCGAGCGGACTGAGGCGTAAGGCCTTCCTGTTTCGCTTTCTGGGAAGCCGCCTTGCCGGATTCGGCCGCGACTTCGCGACCCTTTTCCATGACTTGCTCTCCGGCCCGCTTGACGGATTCCTTGATCTCGCGGGCTTTCTCACCCGCGATTTCCCGCTCCTTCTTCGATTCCGGAATCATCATGGCCGCCAAGGATCCCAGGAACATAGCGGCAAGACCAATCGTCAGCGGATTGTCGCGAAGGAATTGTCCGGCAGCTTCGGCGCCACGTTGATAGCCCTCTCCGGCGCCCTGCGCGAACTCCGATGCCTTGCCTTTCGCCATCCGACTGGCTTGCTGCATGCTTTGGCGGAGCTGCTCGCCTTTTTCTCCGGCCTGTTGGGCCGGGCCCGAAGCGGTTTGGCGGGCTGATTCCGCGGCGCCTTCCGCCCGAGCGCCCGTTTCGCCGCGGCTCTGGTAATCCCAAAGCATCCAGGCCAGCCCGGCGCCCATGAGAACAAACGGAATGGGATTGCCCTGGAAAGAATCGGTGAGTTTTTCTCCCATACCGGCTATCTTATCCCGGCCTTCGCGCCGGTTCTGCGGATTTTGCATGTAGTCCAGAATCTGACGGAATGCATGCTTGGGATTGAGCCGGTCTCCCAGCTCATCGAAGATCGTGTCCATGGAATGGCGGGCCTGCCGGATATCGTTTTCGATCTGGGAGGAATTCTTGCGATGCCCTTCCTCATCAACCGGCGTCCAGTCGCTTACGGCCGTGGCCCCGCCTTCATTC
>CAYVZU010000037.1:0-30304 GCA_964455935.1 uncultured Fibrobacterota bacterium | reverse complement strand
AGCATACCCAATGGCTTGGCCCAATGCACTCTCTCGATTCCATTTAACGATCCGGCGGTTCTGGAGAAGACGGTGGAAAAACACCGTAATACTCTGGCGGCCGTGATTATGGAACCGGTACCCGCAAACATGGGGTTGGTTCTGCCCAATCCTGGGTTCTTGAAGGAGGTTCGACGCTTGACGCGCCGGACCGGAATTTTGCTGATCTTTGACGAGGTCGTTACCGGGTTCCGGCTTGGCTTAGGCGGAGCGCAGGAACGGTTTGGCGTTACGCCCGATCTCACCACGCTTGGGAAAATTCTGGGAGGGGGCTTTCCCGTTGGCGCGGTTGGCGGCCGTAAAGATATCATGCGCCATCTTGTGCCGGACGGAGATGTTTATCAAGCCGGCACTCTTTCGGGGAATCCCGTTGCCATTTCCGCCGGAACAGCAACGATCGAATATCTGATGCAACACCCGGAAAACTATGGCAGAATGGATGCCCTTTTAAGTGAGTTTGCGCAAGAGTGGCGGGCCATGGGACGCGGTACCATCAATCACCTCGGATCGATGTTTACCTTGTTCTGCACACCAGGCCCGGTTCTGAGTTTCTCAGATGCGCGTACGCAGGACCAATCTCTTTTCCGAAGGCGCTTTCGGCGCTATTTGGATAGCGGCATCTACATGCCGCCTTCTTCGATGGAAACGGCTTTCCTCTCGATCCTCCACACGGCAAAGGACCTGCAAAAGCTGTCCGTGGCCACCTGATTCACGCAAGAGTGCGTTTTGCCGCTCGCAGTTCGATTGAAACGGACATCTCCAGGTATCGGGCACCTGTGTCGGGGAGGATAACCACAACGCGCTTACCCTCGTATTCTTTTCTTGAGGCGATCTGCAAGGCGGCAAAGACAGCTGCACCAGACGACATTCCGCAGAGAATCCCTTCCCGGCGAATGAGATCCTGCATCATGCGCGATGAGTCCTGGCTTTTCACCGTCACGATTTCGTCAATGAGCGTTTTGTCGAGGGTTTCCGGTACGAATCCTGCTCCGATACCCTGAATAGCATGAATACCCGGTTTGCCTCCGGAAAGGACCGGAGATTCCTGCGGCTCCACAGCCACGATTTGCAATGCAGGATTCTTTTTTTTCAGTTCCCACCCCACACCGGTCAGGGTGCCTCCCGTCCCCACGCCGCTGACAATGGCGTCCACGCGGCCTTCCGTATCTTCCCATATTTCCACGGCTGTCGTTTCGGAATGGATGCGCGGATTATTCGGATTGGCGAACTGCTGCGGCATAAATGAGCCTGGCAATTGCTGTCGGATCTCCTCCGCTTTCTGTATTGCCCCGCTTATGCCTTTTTCCGCGGGCGTGACAATCACTTTCGCTCCTAACGCCTTCAAAATGGTGATCCGTTCCCATCGCCTCGATGCGGGCATCGTCAGGATCAGACGGTATCCCTTGATTGCGCAAACCCAGGCCAGCGCAATTCCCGTATTGCCGCTGGTAGGCTCAATGATCACTGCGCCTGGCGCAATCGAGCCGGTTTTCTCCGCCGCCTCGATCATGCTGACCCCAATGCGGTCCTTCACTGAGCCTGCCGGGTTGAAAAACTCCAGCTTGCAGACGATCTCCGCCCTGCATCCGGCAGAAATTCGATTAAGGCGGACCATGGGCGTCCTTCCGACCAGTTCCGTCATATCACTTGCGATTCGTTGCATCGAAACTGCCTTTCCCGGCCGATAGAAACACCAGAACCGGCAATTGAGGGTTCCCCGCCGGACAATAATCCAACGCGGGCGTTGAGGCCGTCCCGCAGCTAGAGCCGGGCTTGGGCGTACAGCACGCTAGGTCTCCAGACCGGGATGTAGCCGAAATCCAGATACTGGACCCGCAGATCCCGTTTGAACGGGGAAGGCGGTTCGGGCGTGAATTCCTTGCATAGGTTAGGATTGTACTCGATGGGGATCTTGCCCCAGTCCCCAGCGGATCGCCCCGGCGTCCGTCGGGGCTTAGAGATCCGTTCAGATTTCCGTAGATGGACACAGAGAACTTCGATGTGTCTGGTTCCTGGCAGACAGCCGCGGCAGGGATGCCTGGACTGGAAACGGGCGTTGTGGCGCCTCCAACCGGGCTGCCGCCGCCATGGCACGATTGCGCCGAAATGGAAATGGGCCGCATCAATATTAAAGCCCAGCCAAAAACCAGTATCAAGTTCCAATTTGCCACCGGACCTCCTTGCAGACGTAATGCTTTCGAACGCCTTCGCTCATCGATACATAATTAATGACAGGAGCCGCCCCCACCTCCACCATCCAAGAATCCGCCGCTTCCATGGCTTTCGTGATCGCCCGATTCTTTGGCCCTGACGATCATGGGTATTGCCACGGTTATTCGCTCAATCTGCTGCGAATAATACTCCATCTGCAATTCCTGTCTTCCCGCCTCAGGAAGAACTCCGGTCGTCGAATACATCTTGGCTTTTGCGTCCCATGATGCGATCCACACAGGCTGGTCGGGACCGGGACGCAAATAGATTTTGCCGCTGTCGGCGGCCGGCAGGCTTTCGCCTGTGCTGTCGTGCAGTACGATTCGGATCTTGAAAGGCTTGTTTTCAAGCACTGGTTCCGGATCGAAATTCCAATAAATCCGAAGAGATCCCTGTGTTGTTCCGTAGTAATCCAACTCGGGTGTCGAATGGGCGATGTGACACATCGTGCACCCGGAAGCCAAAAGCAGAATGGTGGGAACGGCGAGTACACCGGCCAGAAGAATTCCGATCTTTCGAAATAAATTCTTATTCAACAAAGCCTCCTTCTACTGGTTCTGTTGAGCTGAAGATTGGGAAACGTTTTTATCCAATTTTCGGAAAAAATGATAGTTCGCCATAAGAACCAGGGAAACATTCGAATGCTGATCGTCAACACGTCCTTGCCTTAGAATTTTCTCGTCATAAAAGCCTTCCGTATAAGCAATCGAAAGATGGAGCCAATCGCCAAGGTTCATCTCAATATGGGGCGATATGATATGTGCATTGACCCCTTCCCATTCCCATTGGGCCGGGCCATAAAGGAATCTTGAATCCGGCGCGTAAGAAAGAGGGTGCAATGTTTGGTCAGCCTGAATGCTTTGCCAATTGGCTTTTGCCCTGGGATCAAGGAAACGAAGGTATGCATATCGAAGGCCAATGCGAACCCAAGGCTTTAGCTGAAAGGATGGGAGAATGGAGAATTTTGCGCTCGAAAAGGCTTCCGGTGATAAGCGGATTGTGTCACCTGCAGGAAGGCCATTTTCCGCAAGAAAACTCGCTGGGATTCCCGCGTTATTGTTCGTATCCAAAATATCCTGCCCAAAGGGGGCATTCACAATTCCCCACAGGCCGGATTCCAGACTGAAATTTCCTGCACTAAAGCCCGCCGTACAGGCGAGGTTCGAAATCGCGCTTTTGTTTCGTGAATAGAAGTCTCGATCTATTTCGGAGCTATCCTTGGCGAAACTTTTGAACCGCACCCAAGAAGGGGCACCAAACCCCAATAGAACATCCCCGCGTCCGTGGGTAAATGCGAGCTTGTGTGAGAACCTGTTGCCCCGATGCAATGCCTCAATTCCTGCATGCCAGCCAAGCCGTTTTCCTCTGAACAAATGGTCGTTAGGTAAGCCGGAAACCGAATCCGCATTCGATAGTTGAATTCCGCCAAAGACCCGTCCCTGGTAGCCATCCCGGTAAATCAACCGGGTTTTCACGATGCCATACTGGCGATTTTCAGAAAGGAAAGGATTCAATCCAAGCAGAATCTCGGATTCCGAACCGATATTCCCGGATCTTTTTGCGTAGCGAATGCCAATTCCTTGAAGGCTCGCCGCGCCAAGTATATCCTGATCGAAAATGGGGTAGTAACTTCCCGAACTGGCGAACCTTCCCCCTTTTAGAGCGAGACCCTTGAATCGGCTTGGCACCCAGGTGGCAAAGAGTTCACCGACTCCCCAGGCATCGGAGTCGTCTGCATTCGAGTCTGCCGCTGGGCTATAGTATAGAGAGGACGAAATCTTCCAACTTTCCGCGATGCGGCCATCAATCCGGCCCGAGACAATGCTCGATGGCCACAAGGGTAAATACCCAAGTTTATCCGGGGCGCCATTCGCCTTGTATAACGCACCGCTTGGAGCGCTTTCGCTTGCGAAATTCTGACCGCCTGTCCCCAGTGGATCGCTTTCTTTTCCCCCCGGCGCGAAGCCGCGTGAATAGCGTCCCAGGAAATCGAAAAGCAATCCAACGGAATCCAGCGGCTCAAAAATCCAATCCGTATTGCCATAAACCTGCGTGAACTTTCCTGTTGAAGACGCCCCAATGGGGCCTTGCGGGCGGGGACTCCCCCCGGCTGCTGCCGTGCCCCCGCCACCATGGCATGGGAGCTGAGCCATGATAGAGGGGGGACCCGCGAGAATAACCAAGACGAAAACCGCAATGGCTGGAGATTTCAGTAACACCAACCCAGCTACTCCCCGGTCTATGGCTGCCTTGTTCCGCATAGCCGGCTATTTTAACTTCGACATGTACTTGTCCGGGTTCTTTTTGAACTCGTCAACGCAGGCAGGGCAACAGAGCCCAATGGTTTTTCCCATGTGAGTCACCGTGATTTTTGGATCGACTTTGCCGCCCATGACCGGACAAATCTTGTTTACCGGTCCGGTGCTGGTGGGTTCCGCCATCGGTTCTTCGAGCTTCGTCTTATACTCTTTTTTGTTGATGACAAACGAGACCTCAATGTCGTCGGTAATCATGGAGTTGGGAATACCATAGCCGCATTCGATTTTTTTCGGCTTCACGCTCTTCCCGGCCGAGGTGACCGTGAGCTTCTCCGGAGTAATGTCGCAGCTTTTGGTATCCAGAATACAAAGCATCAGGGGACCGTCTTTCTTGGCCTTGCAGAGCTTCACCGTGTATGGGTCGGCTTTTCCTGATTTAAGGACCTTCTGCATGTTGCACTGTTTGGCCCCTTCATGCATTGCACATCCGGAGCCATGCTGCGAATGGTCGCCCATATCTCCGTGCTGCGAATGGTCGTGCATGTCTGCGGCGAATACGGCCGCGGCAGCGAACGACAGAACTACAAAAAACTTCCTGAACATGAATGCCTCCTTCATTTGTTTTACCATTGCCAATTTGTGAATTGCATCAGACGGTATTTGGTTCAAGAGCGGACGACGGCCTCCTCCTTTTCAGGTTGTGAACGCTTTTATGCAAACCCTATTGTAAAGAGCGCAAGGCAGCTCAATCAGCATGCCTCCGAATCGGCACCGCTACGTTGGAGCCGATTCACCCTCCTTTTTTCTCATTTGCTTTTTTAGTTTGTACTCTTCAACCATTGAATACGAAACCGGCACTACAAAAAGGGTAAGAAGCTCAAAGAGCATGCCCCCGAAGGATGGTATGGCCATGGGAACCACAATGTCGGAACCCCTCCCGGTAGAAGTTAAAACTGGAAGCAGGGCAAGAATAGTCGTCGCGGTCGTCATCAGGCACGGCCTGAGTCTGCGTTGGGCGCCTTCCAGCGTTGCCAGCCGGATTTCAGCGATTGAACTCATCTTGCGTTTTGCGAAGCTCTGGTCCAGGTAGGTGGCCATAAGAACCCCATCATCCGAGGCAATGCCGAAAAGGGCCAAAAAGCCCACCCAGACCGCAATGCTCAAATTAATGGGGTGGATCTGGAAAAGGTCCCTTAAATTGGCGCCGAAAATTGCGAAATTGAAGAACCATGCCTTCCCGTACAAATATAAGAGAATGAACCCGCCCGACCAGGCGACAAAGATCCCGGCGAACACAAAGATGGAGGTCGTGACCGAATGGAACTGGAAATAAAGGAGAAGAAAAATGATCAGAAGCGAGAGCGGAATGATGAGCCGCATCTTCTTCATTGCCCGCACCTGATTTTCGTAATTGCCGGCAAAGGTGAAGCTTGTGCCCGCGGGCAGGACCAATTCGCCGGTCTTCATTTTATGGTTGAGGTACGCCCGGGCATGTTCAACAACATCCACCTCCGCGAATCCGGACTTCATGTCGAACAGAATGTATCCGACCAGGAAGGTATCCTCCGCTTTGATTTCCTGGGGGCCGTTGACGTACTCCAGTTGGGCAAGCTGCGTGAGAGGTATCTGGGCGCCGTTCATGGTCGGGACCATGATCCTTTCCAGGGCTTCGGGCGAAGTTCGCAATTCGCGCGGGTACCGCACCCGCACGGGGTAGCGTTCCCTTCCCTCTACGGTGGTTGTCACGGGAACGCCGCCGATCGCCACTTCAATCGCCTGCTGTACGTCATCGATCCGGAGTCCGTAGCGCGCAATGGCCGGACGGTCGATCTTGATTTCGATATAGGGCTTTCCCACAATCCGGTCCGCAACGACCGAGGATGCCTCAATGGCAGGCACTTCCTTCAAGGACCGCTCGATGACCAATCCCACTTTTTCGATGGTCTCAAGATCCGGCCCTTTGACCTTTACCCCCATGGGCGCCCGCATTCCGCTTTGGAGCATTACAATGCGTCCGATGATGGGCTGCAGGCGGGGCGCACTGGTGCTTCCCGGCACCTTGGCCACCCGGACGATTTCGTTCCAGATGTCATCTGGTTTCCGAAAGGAATCGCGCCATTGGCGGAAGGGCTTTCCCCGTTTGTCCGGGATCAGATTCCCTATTTCGTCACGGATAAATTCTTTTTTCCTTTTATCATATTTGAAGAGGAGATTCTGGCCGCGTAAATTTTGCTTATATTCGGATTTGTAGGAAATAATGGTTTCGACCATATACAGGGGTGCAGGATCCAGCGGTGAATCGGCCCTGCCCACTTTTCCCACAACCGATTCCACTTCGGGTATGGAGTGGATGGCCATATCCTGTTTCTGAAGGATATCTTTGGACGCGCCAATGGATGCATGGGGCATCGTGGTTGGCATGAAAAGGTAGGACCCTTCATCCAGGGGGGGCATGAATTCTTTCCCGATGCCGGGAAATTCATGGGCCAGCGTCTGATACAGAAAATTCCTTTTCCCAAAATCGGGGATAAATCCCATAAGGCGAGGGAACCCGAGCCAGACCAAAAAACCCCACATTACAATCGCGCCGATTCCTGTAAAAAAAAGCTTGCGGTGGTCCAGCATCCAGGGAAGAATGGATGAATAGTTTTTTTGGAAAAGGTGAAAAGTCCAAAAGATGCCTGCAATGGCTCCTCCGGCAAAAAGAAGGTTCCGGAAAAGGCCTCTTTCCAGGCCGAGTGGCATCCAGTGGCTTGTGAGGAGAAGGGTCACGCCGATAATCGCAATCCCGTTCAGAATGAGGGTCTTTTTTGTCAGCAACGGATGGCTGATTCTTTCCGAAACAAAGTGAAAAATGCCGAACAGGGCCACAATAAGTCCGGCCCACCAAGCGTAGTAAATAGCCAGAAATACGCCGAAAGCAATCAGCAGGGCATTGTAGACGTCCAACAATTTTTTCGAACGGACTTTTTTTGTGAATAAGATATGCGCAACCGGGGGGATAATGGTCAGGGCTACGATTAACGAGGCGACCATGGCAAAGGTCTTGGTGTAGGCCAGGGGTTTGAAAAGCTTGCCTTCGGCGCCGGTCATGGCAAAGATGGTGAGAAAGCTGACCAATGTCGTGCTCATGGCCGTAAGCACGGCACTTCCCACTTCGGATGCGGCATTAAAGATCACCTTCAGGCGGCTTTCGTTCGGCGGAGCGGCGTTCAAATGCTTGAGCATGTTTTCGGTAAAAATGATCCCCATGTCCACCATCTCGCCGATGGCAATGGCGATCCCGGAGAGTGCCACAATGTTTGCATCCACCTTGAAAAATTTCATGGCAATAAAGCAAAGAAGCACGGCAAGGGGGAGCAAACCGGAAATCATGATCGAACTTTGAAAATGCATAACCATGACGAGCACGACAATGATCGTAATTAAAATTTCCTCTGTAATTGCGGCGTTAAGCGTGCCAAGGGTTTCGTAAATCAGTCCGGAGCGGTCGTAATACGGTACCACGGTGAGTTGTGAGACCGTCCCATTCGCGAGCGTTTTCCTGGGGAGCCCGGGTTCAATCTCCTTGATTTTGTTTTTCACGTTTGTGATGACTTCCAGCGGGTTTGCGCCATACCGGGCCACCACAACCCCGCCCACGGCCTCGGTGCCTTCCTTATCCAGCACACCTTCGCGCATGGCCGGGCCGAATCCGACCGTTGCCACGTCCTTGATCTTGACCGGGACGTTGTTCATTTCCTTAAGAACGATCTGCTCCACATCGCCCAGGCTTTTGATAAAGCCGATCCCGCGGATCGTATAATCTACCTGGTTGATTTCAATGGTCCTTGCTCCCACATCCATGTTGGACATCTTAATGGCGTCGAAAACCTGGTCCAGCGCAATCCCATAGGAGCGAAGCGCATCCGGATTCACATCAATCTGGTATTCCTTCACAAAACCGCCGAGAGAGGCTACTTCCGCAACGCCTTCGGCGGAGAGGAGGGAGAAGCGGACAAGCCAGTCCTGGGCTGAGCGCAATTCGTTCAGGTCCCAGCCGCCGGTCGCGTTCCCGGCGCTGTCGCGGCCTTCGAGGGTGTAAAGAAAGACCTGGCCCAAGGGCGTGGCGTCGGGCCCTAATGCCGGCCGGACGCCTTCCGGAAGGGTGCCGGGCGGCAGGCTGTTGAGCTTTTCCAAAATCCGGGACCGGGACCAGTAAAATTCCACATCCTCCTTGAAGATCACATATACCGAGGAAAAACCGAACATGGAAAAGCTGCGAACGGTTTTTACTCCCGGGACCCCAAGAAGGGCAGAGGTGAGAGGGTAGGTGATCTGGTTTTCGATGTCCTTGGGCGAGCGCCCCATCCATTCGGTAAAAACGATCTGCTGGTTTTCGCCGATATCGGGGATCGCATCCACCGCAACCGGGTTTCGTTCTATTCCGCGGATCTTCCAGTCGAACGGAGCGACAATAATTCCCCATCCGATAACGGCCAAGGTAACAAGGAGAACGACCAATTTATTGATAAGGCAAAACCCAATAAGTTTGTCCACCAAGGAACGGTTCTTCAGGTCCAATTGGTTTTCACTCATTCTTCACTACCCCCACCATTGCCAATGGGTTCAAATTTCTCCTTTATGTCACCGCATTTCTGCATGGCCTTTCCAAAAAACGGATTCATGATGTTCCTGTCCATCTGGAGCCAGGAACCGCCTTTGTTGCCAAAGGCCATGGGGCAAAACGCTGCGATATGTTGCCGATTCCCTGGATGCCCAAAATTCTTTTGGATTTCGATGATTGCGGAGGAAACGGAGCGAAAGGCCTCCCGCACTTGGGCGATGTCGGAGAAATGTTCGAGGTGCTCCAGGCTGTGCCGGACCTTGCCCGACAAAAGCATCCAGCTCTCATGCGCATTTCCCGCCAGCGAGTTCATCGCAACTTGATCCAGCTTCTTGAGCAAATCCGCAAGGCTTTCCTTGGCAACGGCAAAATTGTCGATGGCCAACGCATTCTGCGCCTTGAAGTAAGCCGAATAGGCCGGCTCAAGAGATTGGACGAACTTCGCATTCACTTTCCCAAGTTTCGCATCCGCTTCCCCGTGACCGGATTCATTCGCGTTTCCAGCCTGGTTGCCTGCCATTGCACCATGCTGATGCCCCGGAGCGGAAACGCCGCCCTCCGGATTCATAAGACTTGGTTTTGCCTGAATCTGGAGTTCGCTGTCGATGCGGAAGGCACCGTTGGATACAACCATTTCGCCCTCCACAAGCCCTGATTTAACGATATAGAAATCGCCGGCTTTGGGCCCCAGTACCACTTCACGGCCTTCATAGGTCGGTTTTTTCGTATCCTTCACTTCCACATACACCACGGCGCGCTTTCCGGTGACCAGCGGAGCGCTTGCCGGGATAACCAGAGGCATCTTCCTGGCCGCAGAGATTTTACCGAAGCCCAGGCTCTCGCTCTTAACCAGGGGCATATCGCAGATGCCGCAATTCCCCGGCCCGTTCTTAACGACTTCCGGATGCATGGGGCAAATCCATTTCTCGGCAAGCGACTCATCCACGATCGCGCCCTCTGCCGTGAATTTCGGCTTCACAACGGCGGTCACCAGCATATCGGGCTTGAGTTTTGAACTCGGATTTTCCACGTTCACGCGAACCTTCACCGTCCGCGTCTCCGGATTCAGGACAGGGTCGATAAAGGCAATCCGTCCGGAAAAGGTCTCGCCCGGAAAGGCCTGCACCGTAAACTCGGACTTCTGGCCATAGCGGAGCCAGGCGATATCGGATTCATACGCATCGAGTTTTGCCCAGACCTTCGACAGATCGGCAATTGTATAGATTGGCATACCCATCATGACATAGGTGCCCAGTATGGCTTCTTTCATGATCACCGTGCCGCTCATGGGGGAGTAAATCGTAATGACGGGTTCCGCAACGCCCTTTTCCTCCAATTTTATGATCTGGCTTTCCAAAATCCCGTAGAGCAGGAGCTTCTTCTTCGCGGCAGACAGGTATTCCTGATTTCCCGACTTGAAGGCCTGCAGGTATTCAGCCTGGGTTGTATAGAGCTCCGGGCTATAAATATCGAAAAGATGGTCGCCTTTTTTTACGGAGATTCCGGTGTAATCGACATACATCCGCTCGATTCGGCCCGAAACAAGGGTGGTAATTCTTTTCACCTTTGTTTCGTCATAGTCGATCTTGCCCACCATGCGAATGTCCGTATAAGCATTCTTGCGGACCACCGGTGTTGTCCTTATCTCCGCAAGTTGTTTCGACTCCTCCGAAAGCGTCAGTTGCCCTGGGGATTCGTTGTCCGAATCGCGTTCCAGGGGTATCAAATCCATGAAACAAATCGGGCATTTGCCGGGCTTGGGCAGTTTGATTTGGGGATGCATGGAACAGGTCCACAGGCCCGCCGCGTCCTTTGCCTGATTGTGCAATTCATCTTTCGCAGTGTCTGGTTTTGTATCATTGCCGCCTTGCCGTCCGATGAAGAATGCGGCCACAATCAGCAAGGGGATGATCCAATATTTCTTTGCAGCGTGTATGAGCTTTTGCTTGGTTGTATTCATATTCTTGTTCTCCCGGGTTACGATTTCCGTGCTTGCATTTCCCGCAAGCTGACGCCAACCGCCTGTTCAAGTTCCGCCTGGCTGCTTAATAGATTCATGATTGCCATGTAATAGTTCATTCGTGCCATGGTCAGCATTTGAAGCGCATCGATGAGCATGATGAATTCCGTTTTCCCTGTTTTGTAGGAAGACATAACGGCTGCATAGTTTTCCTGTGCCCTAGGGAGAATCGATTTCGCATGCAGCGCAACAATATCCTGATTGGATTTCATCTGCGAGAGCGTTGTTTGTATGTCGGCAAAAACCATGCTCTTCATCGCAGCATAATCGTATTCAGCCTGTTTCAATGAGTGCTCGGCTTTCTTGGCATTGGAGCGATATTTGGGATACGACCATGGCGCAATCGGCAAATTCATCCCCAGCATGGCGGACCATGTTTTATCCCCCTCTTTGGGGTCCATAACCATGGCCCCGACCATGAAATCCGGCAGAAATTCGCGCCGCGCGGCTGAGAGGTCGTATTTCCCCATTTTCACGTTGTAGGACATGGCGATGATTTCCGGTTTTGTCTCCTCCGCCTCTTTCCGCAGATCTTCATACGACAGATTGACAACCGGAGTTTCGACGGAATCAATCACGCCGATCCCCCTTTCAACGGGTCTGTTGAGCAGCGAATTCAGCATCGCCTCCATTCCCTTTCTCTCCGAGGTAATTTTCAAGCTTTCACTTGAAAAGTTGGCCAATTCGGTTTCCGCCCTCAGGACATCGGAAAACTTGCCCATGCCGGTTTCGTACTGTATCCTGGCCACGGCCAGAATGTCGCGAAAGGATTCTTTGTTCCTTTCGTTGATTTCATTTCTGCGATGGAGGAAGTACAATTCATAATAGGCCTTTTTGACATCGCTAATGACCTTACGCTCAAGACCCTTTGATTCCTCTGCAAACATCCCGGCCCGGCTTTTTTCGGCTTTTGCCATGGTGGAAAGCTTGCCGGGAAAAGGGATCATCTGCTTGAAGTAGTAATCCGTTTCCATTCTGTCCGCAAGATCCGGGAAAGATCGTGCGGGCGCTTCTCTCAGTTCCACATCGATCTCGGGCGCTTCGAGAAATCGTGCGCCGCGCGAAGCGGCCTTGGCGGAAGAGGCCTTGAGCCTTCCGGCATTGAGCCGCGGATTGTTCTTGAGTGCCTCCTCAATCAATTGCTGCAATTGAAGATTATTGTGAGCATATTGGGAAACGGTTTGCGACAGGGCGTCGGCATATCCAGGTATGAGGATTCCAAGGAGCATCGGAAAAGATATGAACTTTGGCAATACAAGCCTCGCTTCTCGCTTTGTGGTGCTGCGAACACCGCCAACGCCAAAGCGGGGAACTATAAGTTTTTCCAATAGGATTGCTGCTCCGGCTAACGCACTCAAAAGTAGAACCGTCAGGACCATTTCCTATCTCCTTTTGTTTTCAGGTACTTAAGCCCTTTGCGAGAGGTGTGCCATGCGAAATTAGATTATTTTGGCTGTTTTCTCAATGTTCGGTGCCGAAATATCAACGATCCGGCTTTGCGCCTGTTGAATTTTAAGCAGGAACCCATACCCGCATTGCTTGATAATGATTGTCCCGCTGCGCAACTACGCAATCGTTTCCAATGTCATTTCGGTATAAGACACGCGCTTTGTCCATTAATCCGAA
The DNA here is from genome assembly GCA_964455935.1 of uncultured Fibrobacterota bacterium. Lineage (GTDB taxonomy): Bacteria > Fibrobacterota > CAYVZU01 > CAYVZU01 > CAYVZU01 > CAYVZU01. The sequence goes on along the minus strand of CAYVZU010000037.1, from coordinate 17,544 downwards.
TCCAAGTTCAAGCCGAACTCACTCAGATCGGCGCCGCAATGGGGACATTGGAACCGAAGGGAAATCGGATCGCAATCGCAATTATCTCGGCAGCAGCGCAACCTCCGAACGGGTCTTGCGATTACGAGGCTTTTTGTCATACTTTTCGGGAAGCCACGTTTCTGGACTATGCGCTTGCATGGTCTATTAAGTGGGCGCGTGTCGGTTCTTGGAAAATTTTAAAACAAGGAGGGTCTTGTGAAAAGAAACGCTATTATGACCGCGTGTGCGGTCTTGCTCTTTGTGGGACTTGCTATAGCAGAACACAACTCCGGAAAATCGATGCCCTCGCAGCAGGAATTGCATATGGCCTTTCCTGAAGCGGACTATTTCACCGATATGCTCTTCAGGATCGGCAGCGAGCAAATGAAAGGAATTTATAAGTTCTGCGGAGAAACTCCGCCGGAGGTTCCCAAAGCGACCCGCCACCATAATGTGGGAACTTCTCATATAGAATGGACAGTTGAAATTCCTGAGGAAATGGGAATCAAGATCGGCTGGAAACAAGGTCAAGGCCGAAAAGGGCAACGGATAGGGGCGGTCATATTTCTTGATCGGAAGCTTGTGGATAGCTCGGAGCTGAAGATCGGGGTTAGCATCGCCATGGATACGAGCATTGTCCATGTGACTGCATGGGGAAACAAAAAAGCTGCGGCCATAAGTTCAATGGAGTTCCTGAATCAGTATTGCGGCAAAAAGATAGCTCAGCTTGGGAACATTCAGTCACCCAAAGGTCAAGATCGGAATGCTGAAATCGTCACACGGACCGTTAAGCATGCAATTGGAGTATTCTCGGAAGCGCTAAAAGTCAGAATGGATCGCCGCGTGAGCAACATATCTGAAGAAAACTTCCTGCAGCCAAGGTAACCGCAAAGGAGGAGCCTGTGAAAAAAGTCCTATCGGCAGCAATGACCGTGGCCGTATCAGTAATGTCTTTTGCCCAGATGGACGGAGGAAGCGGAGATGGAATGATGGGTGGAGAGCACAAACACGACGGCATGATGGGCTCTCACCAGTCCTCGCAGATGATGAACAATAATATGATGGGCCAGGGAATGATGCGCGACATGATGGGAATGATGAAACAGATGAATGACATGATGCAAAAGATGTCCCAAAATATGGAGCATAAGGGAATGACGGATAACGCCCATATGCAGGGGATGTCAAAGATGATGACCGATATGTCAACCACCATGAAAGAAATGGCGGATCAGATGGGCAAAGGGAAAACCGACCCGGCGGCCATGAAAAAGATGCAGGAGCGCATGAAAACCATGAGCCAAGCAATGGAAAAAATGGAGAACGAAGGAAAGCATTGAAGCCTTCGGTGATGACTATGCCATTGGGGCTGCGCTCCCACTCAAAACAGGGCGCAGCCGCCATGTGTAGTTCTTTCGAGCGTCCGTGCTCCCGATATATTCCTTTCCTGCTAACAATAGCCCTGTCGATTTTTCCCCACGCGATATTTGCCCAGGGCGGACGTGGGTATCTTGAAGTGACCGGCAACTACAAATCCGGTGATTTTGGCACTCCTGCGCGAACAGATTTGTATTATCCATCATCCGTTGCAGGATATATCGCGTCCCGGTACGATTTCAGTTTAGCGGTTCCCTACACATTCATCAATACGCAAAACGCCGGTTACACAGGAACGGAAATGGGCCTTGGCGATGTAATACTGCGGACGGGTGCGATTCTTCTGAGAGAAAGGAGACATGGATTCTCGCTGGATGCGGCGTTAACTGCCAAACTTCCCACAGCCGACGAGAACAAGGGCCTTGGAACTGGAGAGGCGGACTTTGGTGCGTTTGTGACGCTGAATCAACGCCTTAAAAGGTTCAAGTTATCCTTCATAGCCGGGGCTGCAAAAATCGGGGATCCGCCGCTGTTGAACTACAATGACCTTTACCTGTACGGCATTGGGATGTCGAAGGCGCTTGGTCGAACAGACCTATGCGTTTCGTTTGAAGGCAGGCGTGCGATTGTATCCGGTTCCTCGAATCCACAAGAGATCCATTTTGGCTTTTTCCGGGTTCTCAGCATGAGATATACGATCAAAGGAGCCGCATTCAAGGGATTGAACAAAGGCGGCCCGGACTTTGGAATCAGCCTTGGATTTGCCAGATGGTTTTAGTGTCCCTATTCTCCGGCCATCTTCGTGGGCCTTAATCTCAGATAGATTTCGTAAGCTCGGATTCCAGCAAGAATAAGTTTGTCAAAATACGCTCGGATTCCAGCAAGAAAAAATTGCCGCCGTATCCGAGCGTTGTTGCCAAAGTGCCTTTTCGGTCAAAGCCCGTAATGTTCATGTGGTAATACGTCGAATCTGATTTTCATGGGGTCTGACGATTTTCTGCAAGAATCAGGGATTTCTCAAATTGATGCGGCGCCTTCAGCAGGCAGGCGGATAGTGAATACGGTTCCACCACCGGGTCTGTCTGCAAATCGTATTGACCCGCCGTGCGCATCAATAATGCGCTTGGTGACATAGAGCCCAAGACCTGTGCCATGTTCTTTTCCATGACTGCAACCGAGTTTGAACAGGCATTTTCGAATTGCGGCGGGAATGCCTCCGCCGCCATCAGCAACCTGAATTATCGCCGTATCACCTTCACCGCTCATGCTGATTTCGATCTTGGCGTTGAATTGGCCTTGCATAGCCTCATCCGCATTCTTGAGCAGATTCCAGACTGCGCGTTGGAAATAAATCTCATCCACCGGAACCGGGTTTGCCAACCGGCTCTCCACTTCCAATTGAGACTGAAGACCAAGGTCCCGTGCGGCCCTGCGGATGAGGGATTCTAAATCAACGGGTTTGCGAGCCAAAAGGAGCTTACCTTCTCTCTGCGAAAGTGTTTTAATTTCGGCAATGAGACCGATGACCTTGTCCGCATTGGATTTTATAATTTCACAATACCGGACGACCTCCGCATCTTTAATGCGCGCGCGGACAAGTTCGCCAAAGCCGCGGATGACCATAAGTGGATTATTGATATCATGCAATATGGCCGAGGCTTCGCGGCCGATGGCGGCGAATCTTTGCGCATCCTCCGCAACAATCCTGTAGCCCAGATTCGAATGCCGCCAAGATACTGCAAGCATTGCAGACAAAATGAAGTATGCTGCTGCATTTGGAATATGCGCGCGCCCAAACGAATGTCTGAGAGCATCCGGAATTGCATACCAATGGAGATGCCACCAGCCCTCTTCCGGGTGCCAATGAAAGAGTTCCGTGATTAACATGGTCAAGGGATGAACGAGGAGCAATCCCAGCAATCCACCCATCACCGCAGCCAATAATAGATCTCGTTTCTTCATCTGGAATCGACCGTTTAAAAAAAAGATTCCTAAGTAATGGCCTCTTTGCCATTGAGGACGAAATAGCCAACAACAAAGCACACGCGCGGGCAACAGTATGCGAAACTAGAGTGGAGCAGGCCACCGATTTCAAAGAAGAGATCTCTTGATGCTGAATCGTGACCAGCGGGTGATCATTTTTCGCGAGCTGAAAGAACATCCTTTGTTTGCTGCCCGTTTGTGGAAGTCATTTGGTAATGTTTAGGATCTTTTTTAAACGTTTTCATACAAAGAGGACTACAAACAGATATTCGGTTTCATTGTAGGTAAATCGAAAAGGAGTTTTTGATTCCACTTCCATACCGCATACAGGATCGTGAAGTAATCCGTTTGTCGCTTGCATGTTGTCAACCTCCCTACATATGTAATCACGGATAATGACTATGTAGCCTATGTAAAGTGCTTCTTAATTACAATTACTTCTCCAGGCGCAAAAGTCTGGAATTGAGCGAGACGATAATGTTGCTCAAAGACTCCCAGCGACGGCATTGCGCGACAACCAAACCATCCGTTTAGGTCGATACCCTACGGCGCATTCCGATTCCGGATTCCATATCCCGAACATGACGCAATGACATAATTTGAGTCAAGATAGCGGCGAATCAGATCGAGACAATGCGGACAGGCTTACATCTGGATATTCACGGCTGCGGCGGATTCTCCTGCGGTTGCGTGACTTAGTATGAAAATCGCAGTACTTCTGTACGGCGATTCCCATGAATTCTTTCCCGCATTCTGAATACTGGCAATACTTCAGCCGCTTTTTCTTATTCTTGAGCGCGTTAAATCTCGGCAGTTGCACGTCTGTTTCCGGTCAATGGTGCGCCGCATGAGAATTGGCCGTGGCCGGTTCCGATTGCGCTCCAGAAGCCACACTACTGTCGATTTGCGGTACACCGGAATCAGCTTCGATTCCCATGCTGTCGCCGCCCATCATGCCAGCATCGTCGTGCATCAAATTGTGCATGGCCGGCATTTCCTGAGCACACGTGGTATCCGCCGAATTGCCCATCATCCCGCTTTCCATCATTCCGCCACTCATTATCGACCCAGCGGCCATATTCATAGAATCTGTTTCAGAACTCATGGAATCTGGTGCGGTCGAGGCAATGCCGAGTTTCAAGGCGGCGTCGTGTGCAGTGTGGGCGGAATGGTCCCCCGAACATCCCACCATGAGCTGCGAAGCGAGCACAGAGATAAGCCCGAGAAGAGCAGTGGACTTAAGCATAATATGAACCTTTCGTTTTGACCCGAAAACGGGCAAACAGATCTGATCATTGTCGACGAAATATTCCGCAACCATACAAAATTTCCGTGAAGAAATTTTTGATTGCCACCTCCGTGAAAAGAGTGCGTCTGCCTGTTATGAATGCGAGTTGCCTCCCGATTGGGCTCCTTTTGTTTTTCGGGCTGTTGTTATGGAAAGACTGCCAAAGAGCGTGTTGGCCGCGTGAACTTCGCAGACGTCATTGAACCCGGCTTGCTGGATAATTTCCGGGATTCTTCCATGAATATTGTCGGATGTCGGCTCCACTTTGGAGAGAAGCTTGGAAACCAGACAAGTATAGGTTGTCCTTGGTGCTCCCAAATCACCAATGACGAGTTTTCCCGCATTCCTCAGTATCCTGGCGATCTCACTCAAGCTTTTAATTTTGTGCCACGACGAAAGGTGGTGGAAAACCAAAGTGCTGACCACCGCGTCGAAGGATCCAGTTCGGAATGGAATGGCATCTCCGCTGCAATTGACGAATTGGATTTTAAGGCCATTCCGGGCGGCTTTCCATTTGGCAATCCTGAGTATTTCAAGATCGATATCAACGCCAAGCACTTTTGCCCCAGAGTATTCCGCTTTCAAATTCCTGATAAGAGTGCCGGTGCCGCAGCCAAGATCGAGAATGAATTCGTTCCCGGCCAGCCTGGCTTCCCGACTTACAACCTTCCGGAATTGATTCTCCGGAAACAGCAGCGGCAGCAACCAATCATAGAACGGCGTCAACCACTTAAAATGCAGAGCAGGAATGAAATTCGGCATCTCGATCCTTTGCTTTCGAAGTGCATTGTGTGCTGAACCCCAAACGAAATGGCAAAGGCCTCCACCCAGTGCACTCGCTCAGGCTCGTTGCGAGGGGTGTGCCATGCAAAACCGGTATGATTCCGCAGTTTTGGAGTCCATGTTGCTGAAAAATCAGCACTTAAGAATTTCGAATGCTAAGATTTCAGCAGGTCTGTAGCGATTGGAATCCATGCCCTCTCTTTCCTTCGGCATTGCTTCTGATATGGATTTGTTCTAGATTTCAGATATGAAAATAAGGGTTTTTCTGATCGCGAGCATTGTTGTGGTGTCGCTGTTGCACTATCTTTCGCCCATTCACTTCCACCATGCCCACTCGATTTACCAGCGACTGTATTATATTCCCGTGATTCTTGGCGCATACTGGTTCGGCTTACGTTTCGGCCTTGGCACTGCCTTTTTATGCGCGGTGGGGTATGTTCCGCACATTTTTTTCCAATGGTCGGTAATGCCGCATGAAACATTCACCCAATACGTGGAAATTGTCATGTTCTTTGTGGTTGCCTCCATGGTTGGGATCATGTCGGATTTTCAGAAGGCGCAGCAAAAGAGAATTCTGGATGCCAACGAACAGATCCGGCGCATGGACCGACTCAGCCTTTTAGGACAGCTTTCGGCCGGGTTGGCGCACGAGATCCGGAACCCTTTGGGCTCTCTTCGGGGCTCGGCCGAGATTCTTGAAAAGGAATTACCTGCCGGTCATCCCAAGCGCGAGTTTGTCGAAATCATTCAACGAGAGCTGAAAAGGTTGAGCGGAAAACTCGACGAATTCCTAAAATTCGCCCGTCCCGCACCCCCGCATCTGGTTCCCAACAACATTAATGATATCGCAAAAGAAAGCGTCCAGCTGGTGGAAAAACAGGCGGCCCGGGGTGGAGTGATCCTGGATCTGCACCTTGCGCCGGCAATGCCCATGGCTGCCGTGGATGCCGAACAACTAAAGCAGATTATGCTCAACCTGCTGCTCAACGCTGTCCAGGCGTCTCCAACCAGGGGCCGGGTAGTAATTTCGACCCTGGCCGATGACCGGATGGTGGGGTTTTCAATACAGGACGAAGGGCCTGGAATCCCCCCTGCAAACCAGACGAGAATCTTCGAGCCTTTCTTCACGACCAAACCGGAAGGAACCGGCCTGGGGCTTTCGATTGTCCGGGAGCTGCTTGAGGCCATGAAAGGTTCGATTAATGTCGTTTCCCTGCCCAAAGGCGTTCGTTTCGATGTGCGAATCCCAGCCGAGGTGATACCGTGACTACGATGCCGTCCGTATTGGTGATCGACGATGACCGCAGTCAGCTGCGTGTTCTGGAACATTTCCTGTCCGAAGCCGGTTACCAGGTTATGACCGCGTCCAATGCAGAGGAGGGGTTGTCCCGGCAATCCGAGACGCCGGCCGCGGTGATTGTGACAGACCTCAATATGCCCGGTCTTGACGGAATTGGCTTTATCCGTGCGGTTCGAGAACGCGATGCGTATACATCAATTATTCTTGTCACGGGCTACCCGACGATCGATGCGGCCGTGGAAGCCATGCGGGCCGGGGCCTTCGATTTCATTCAGAAGCCTGTGGACAGTAAGCACCTGGCCGCGGTTGTCTCCAAAGCGCTGGAGCACACAAGGCTTTCGCTGGAGAATCTGCGTCTGCGGAACCTGGTTGCGGACCACCTTGATTTTGGCAACATGATCGGTAAATCCGCGGCCATGCAGGACCTCTATAAACAAGCTCGCCAAATCGCCGCTTCAAATGCCACGGTACTGATTCTGGGTGAGACCGGAACCGGAAAAGAATTGCTGGCCAAAGCCATTCACCATAACAGCGGCCGAAAGGAAGGACCTTTTGTTGTCGTGAATTGTGCGGCGATCCCGTCCAATTTGCTTGAATCGGAGCTCTTTGGCCATGTGAAAGGCGCTTTTACGGGGGCTACCGTGGACCGAAAGGGCCGAATCGCAGACGCAGATGGCGGGACGCTCTTTCTGGATGAAGTCGGTGATATGCCGCTGGAGTTGCAGCCGAAACTGCTTCGGGTTCTTCAGGAAAAGGAAATTACTCCAATCGGTTCGAATCTCACCCGCAGAGTGGACGTTCGATTCATTGCCGCCACGCATCGCGATCTTCCAAAGATGGTGGGAGCGGGCCAATTCCGCGAAGACCTCTATTTCCGGTTGAATGTAGTTCCGCTTTCCATACCGCCCTTGCGCGAACGACGCAGCGATATCGCCGTGCTGTTCCGGCATTTCATGGCAGAAGCGGCAGCCCAGGAGAACTTGTCATTGCCCGACATGGACGCGGATGCAATGGCGGTACTGGAGTCATACAAATGGTCCGGAAATGTGCGGGAGCTCCAGAATCTGGCTCAACGAATTATTGCGCTGCATGCTGGCCCTGAACCGGTCCGCATGGTCGATCTTCCGGTGCCCTACGGCAAACCGCCAACCGGAATCGGCCCCGAGCTGTTTCTTCCGGAGAATGGGCTGGATCTGGAGGAGTGGACCGACCGCGTCATTTTGGCTTCCCTCGACAAACATGACTGGAACCAGTCGCAGACCGCCAAGTACCTTGGAGTTTCCCGCAATACCCTGGTCTATCGCCTCGATAACCGACCCATGCTTCGCGAAGCCAAAGCGAAACGAGAGGCAGAACCCCGCTGACCAGGCGCTCCTGACTGCTGATCTCCGCTGAAATCGATATTCTCTCGCGATTGCCTCGACAAATCGGCTTACGCGTTTCTAGGATCCTTCTGGCCCAAAGGTTGCTTACCCAAAGGGTTCGGATCAACTCAGAAGGATTCGGAATGAATATCATCACCTACAATGCAAGCGAAGTGCTTACGGTTGCAATTGAGATCGAGAATAATGCCGCCGAATACTACCGGGAAGCAACAGAAGCCCCGGCAAGTAGGGCCCATTGCGGTCTTTTTCTCGATCTTGAACGCATGGAAAACGACCATGCAAGAACATTTACCAGAATGCGACAGAACCTTTCCGAAAATGAAAAAGGGGTTCAGGTCTACGATCCTGGAAATGAGATGCTCTTCTATTTGAAGGGAATGGCCGGCCTTCATGGATGGGAAGGAAAAAACGGCCCCAATGCCAGTCTTACGGGTGAGGAAACGCTGTCACAGATACTGAGTACGGCCGTTGCCGCGGAAAAAGACACAGTCTTCTTTTACGGATTTCTGCGGGATTACATCCCCGAGGCAAAAGGCCGCCATCATGTTGACCGGATCATTCGGGAAGAGATGCGGCATGTGGCGATTCTCAATCGGGAACTGGCCAAATTGGAGGAGCAGGGGGTGGGAAGCCGGGAGACGGAGGACGCTGCAGGTCGTGAGCAGGGAGTTGTGAGTCGGAAAAGAGCCAGAAGACAGGAGCAGGACTTTTAACAATTGTTTTCATCATTATGGCCGGCGACTTGAATACATCTGTTTCGGAAATTTGCGCAGCATACGGCTGCAATCCCAGCGCTTTGCTGGATATTGCCTTGCGGATACAGGAGCGGCACCGGCATATTTCCGAAGATGCCATTGACCGGGTTGCAGCAGAATTGAAGATCCCGCGTGTGCAGGTTTCGTCCCTGGTTTCGTTCTATTCGTTTTTCTCGAAAAGCCCCAAAGGACAGATGGTAATTGGCGTTGGTGATGACATCGTTGACGAAATAAAAGGGGGCGGGGCTGTTAAGGACGCGCTCACCCGTGAACTTCGAATGGGGGAGGGAGAAACAACGCCCGATGGCCTGTTCTCGCTCGAGACGATTCCATACATCGGGGTGCCGGACCAGGCGCCCGCGATTATGGTAAATGAGACTATTGTGACCGACCTTAGACCCGAAGCTATTGCGGATCTGGTTCGACAGCTCTGCTCACATCGCGATCCGCAAAAGCTGGTGACAACGGCCGGGGACGGCAACAATGCGCACGAGCTTGTCCGTTCCATGATTCGCAACAACATCCGCAAGGCCGGCCCGGTTGTGCTGGCGGAGGCCGAAAGGGGTGCGGCCTTGCGAAAGGCTGCTTCGATGAGCGCGGATGACATGATCATGGAAATAAAGAAGGCCCGAATACGCGGCCGGGGTGGAGCCGGTTTTCCGGCCGGCATGAAATGGGACTTCGCGCGGCATTCCGGCCAGGACGGCCGACGTTACGTTGCCTGCAATGCCGACGAGGGCGAACCCGGAACATTCAAGGACCGTGTGCTGCTGACCGAACGCCCGGACCTAATTTTCGACGGCATGACAATTTGCGCCTATGGAATCAAAGCCCATGAAGGGATCCTGTATCTGCGCGCCGAGTATGCCTACCTGAGGAAATTTCTCGACCAGGTTTTGGCCCGGCGGCGAAGCGAGGGACTGTTGGGGCAAAACATCTGCGGATCCAAGGGATTCGATTTCGATATCCGAATTCAACTCGGGGCCGGCGCCTACATCTGCGGCGAGGAAACCAGTCTCATTAACTCCTGCGAGGGAGACCGTGGCGATCCCAAAATCCGGCCTCCATTTCCGGTGCAGAAAGGGTATCTGGGGCTGCCGACCGTGGTCAACAATCCCGAGACGTTCTGCTGCGCGGCCCGCGTAATTGAAAACGGGGCAAAATGGTTCACGTCCTTTGGTTCTCAGAATACGCCGGGAACCAAGCTTTTAAGCATTTGCGGAGACTGCGGCAATCCCGGGGTTTTCGAAGTGCCTTTTGGAATCCCCCTGCACGAAGCGCTCTCGTTGGCGAGCGCGGAAGAGCCGCAAGCTGTTGTTGTTGGCGGCCCCAGTGGTTCCATCGTTGGCCCGGGCGATTTGCAGCGGGTGATTGACTACGACGACCTGTCAACAGGCGGTTCCATTATTGCATTCAATCGAAGCCGGGATCTGCTGCGTGTTGTCGAAAAATTCACGGATTTCTTTGTGCATGAAAGCTGCGGGCACTGCACCCCATGCCGTGTCGGCAATTATCTGCTTCGAAAGCGGCTGCAGGTAATCCGGGATGGAAAAGGAAGCGAAGAGGATCTGGACTACCTATTCCAACTTGGGGAGTCCATCAAATTTGCCAGCCGGTGCGGTCTGGGGCAGACCTCGCCCAACCCGATTGTATCGACACTCAAAGACTTCCGACCAATCTATGAAGATCGATTGAGGACGCCAACTCCGGGACGAAAGCAGTCCTTTGATCTTTATCAATCGATTGCGGTTTCGGAAGAGATCGCAGGACGAAAGTCAACGTATTTTCCGCACTAGCAAAACGCACAACATTGGATGTCGAACGTCTGACGGAGAACGCAGGATTATGCAGGAATTCACCTTCACCATCGATTCCAAGACCGTCACCGCCAAGCCGGGCATGACCATTATGCAGGCGGCGGACGAGGCGGGAATCTACATTCCCCGGCTCTGCAGCCACCCCGAACTGCGGGCGCATGGCAGTTGCCGGGTTTGCACAGTTTTGGTCGATGGCCGGCCGCAGGCTGCATGCACGCAGCCCGCTGCACACGGAATTGCGGTGGAAAACGAAACCGAACAACTGCGACGCGTGCGCCGAAACATTGTCGACATGCTGTTTGTGGAGGGAAACCACTATTGCATGTTCTGCGAAAAGAGCGGCAATTGCGAATTGCAGGCCATGGCCTATCGCCTTGGAATTGATGTTTCCCAGTATCCTTACCTGTACCCCTCCCGCAAATTGGATGCTTCGCATCCCGATGTCTTCATCGATCACGACCGATGCATTCTGTGTGCCCGTTGCGTCTTCGCCTCCCGTGATATCGACAAGAAGGGGGTGTTTGGCTTCGAGGGCCGAAGCCGGTTCAAACGGCTTGCCGTAAGCGACCGCGATGGAGCAGCCGGCACCTGTCTTGCAGCCTCTGACAAAGCCATGGATGTTTGCCCGGTGGGAACCTTGATGCGCAAGCATATTGGCTACGCAATTCCCATGGGCAAACGGATTTACGACAACGCGCCAATCGGGACCGATGTGGAGATGCGGAGCAAGCCGATTCTGGAACGGGCGCAGGGAGATGAGGCACACCATGGCGAAACCTAAACTGGCCACGATCTTTATTGGCGGGTGCTTCGGGTGTCACATGACCGTGCTGGATCTGGACGAGCGATTGGTGGAGCTGGCCGAAGTTGTTGACCTTAACAAATCGCCTCTGACGGACCTAAAGGAATTCAACGAACGCTGCCGCATCGGGATTATCGAAGGCGGGTGCACCAACGAGGATAATGTGCATGTCCTTCAGCAACTCAGGGATCATTGCGATATCCTCATTTCAATGGGTGAATGCGCGATCATGGGCGATGTTCCTTCGATGCGCAATACGGTTCCGCTGAAGGAATGCTTCGACGAGGCCTACCGCAATGGGCCCACAGTGTACAACCCCGATGCCGTGCTGCCGAATGATCCGGAGCTGCCGTTGTTGCTCGACAAGGTGTATCCCTGCCATGAGGTCGTGAAGATCGACTATTTCATACCTGGCTGCTCGCCGCGCGCGGACGCGCTTTGGGAGACTGTAACGGCGATTCTCAGGAATGAGCCTGTGAAATTGGAATACAAACTGCTGAAATATGATTGAAAATGCCAGGTGTTTGACGTTGAACGTTTGACGTTTGACGAAAAACGGGAGACGCGGAACGGATATGCCATCCCCAGAATCAGCACCCTCGGTGCAAAGCTACCAAACCGAGAACGCGACCGTCCGCCGAATCGTCATCGACCCCGTAACGCGCGTTGAAGGTCACGGGAAAGTGACGATCCTTCTTGATGAAAAGGGGAAGGTAAAGCAAACACGGCTTCATATCGTCGAGTTCCGCGGGTTCGAACGGTTCATACAGGGGCGCCTGTTCTGGGAAGTTCCGGTGATTGTGCAGCGCCTTTGCGGAATATGCCCTGTGAGTCATCACCTCACCGCAGCCAAAGCCATGGACCGGATCGTGGGGGTGGACAAGCTGACCCCAACCGCCGAAAAGATACGGCGCCTCATGCATTATGGTCAGACCCTGCAGTCGCATGCGACTCACTTTTTCTATCTTGCTGCGCCGGATTTACTTTTTGGATTAGATTCAGATCCGGCGGAACGCAACATTGCCGGCATTGCCAAGAAGAACCCCGAATTGGCTCGCCAGGGTATTCTAATCCGTAAATTCGGCCAGGAAATTATTAAAGCAACGGCCGGTAAACGCATTCATGGCACCGGAGCGGTTCCGGGAGGGGTCAATAAAAACCTATCGATTCCGGAACGCGATGTCTTTTTGGCCAGCATGCCGGAGATTCTAAAATGGTCCGCCGGCGCGCTTGCCCTGATTAAGGACTACACCCTGAATCATCGTAGCTGGCTCGATTCGTTCGCGGCGTATGACTCAAACCATATGTGCATCGTCCGCGAAGACGGGGCCATGGATCTTTATGACGGGAAACTCCGTGCCATAAAGGCGAACGGCGAAAAGATATTTGATGGGGTGCCTGTGTCCGATTACCTGTCCGCGGTTGCCGAAGAAGTTCGTTCCTGGTCTTACATGAAGTTTCCCTTCTTCAAATCGATGGGCCCGGAGCGGGGATGGTATCGGGTTGGGCCGCTCCCTCGAATCAATGCCTGCACGTTCATCGACACCCCTTTGGCCGATGCGGCTCGAAAGGACTTTCTGTCGTACACCGAAGGCAAACCCAACAATAAGACCATGTGGTTTCATTGGGCGCGGATGATTGAGAGTGTGCATGCGGCCGAGAAGATCCAGGAATTGCTCAACGACCCGGATCTGCAGCGCCAGGAATTAATGGGCGACAGGAAGGAGCGGCGCGAAGAGGCCATGGGTGTTCTTGAGGCCCCGCGCGGCACGCTGTTCCACCATTATCGTGTGAACCGAAACGACCAGGTGACAATGTGCAACCTGATCGTTTCGACCACGCAGAACAACGACGCCATGAACATGGCTGTCCGGCGCGTTGTCGAAGATCGCATTGCCGGCAAGCCGGAGATCACCGAGGGAATGCTGAATGCCGTCGAGGCCGCCATTCGGGCCTATGATCCGTGTCTTTCCTGCGCGACCCACGCTCTGGGCCAAATGGCACTCAATGTCGAGCTATACGACTGCGAACACCGCCTTATTGAGCAGCAGTCCCGCCCTTGATCAATTCCGCCGGTCTTTTCCCTCGCCCTTCGGAGGGAGAGGGTAGGGTGAGGGGGGTTGGATACGTCGATCCGAACTTTGCTAATCGGCTACGGCAATCCCGGCCGGGGAGACGACGGTCTTGGGCCTGCCATGGCCGAAGCGGTTGAGCGGCTGGGACTCTCGGGGCTGGACGTAGAAACTGCCTTCCAGCTTCAGCTTGAGCACGCGGCCGCCTTTTCTCGTTATGACCGGGTTATCCTTGCCGATGCCGACAAAGCAGGGGAGGAGCCCTTCTCGTTCCGTCCGCTGTTGCCAATAAAAGACCTGCCCTTTTCTTCGCACAGCATGCCCGCCGAAGCGCTGCTGTATTTCGCGCAGGAATTGTTTCGCGCCAAGCCTACTGTCCACGTGCTGGGTATCCGAGGGTATAGCTTTGATCCGGGAGCGGAGATGACCGCGCAAGCGAAAGAGAACCTGAATGGCGCCTTGATATTTCTGCAACGGTCTATTCCTACTATCCTATCTGCTTCGATCCGTCCCCAAAAACAAATCGGCGGTCGAAGCGTGGTATGCGACCCGCTATGACAATTGGGAAACCCTATCAAGGGACCGGCTGAACGTTCCCCGGCCTGGTGGGCTGCATATGGTCGGCCAATGGACAGCGCCGTTTACGGGTACGTCATGGCGGCCCTATCCGGCTGGAAAATTATGCAGATGATGCGCAAACGTGAATGCCAGCAATTCACAACGCCGTAGGAGAAACCAGCGATACTTCACCGCGGGGAAGGCCGACCCAAGAGCATGTCACCCAAGATTCGGGCGTATTCGCCCAGGGTGATTACGTTTGCGTGTTCCGGCATGGGCACCTGGCCCGGGAAGGGACGCGAATAAACAGGCGTGAGAGTGTGGTGGAGCACATGCTCGCGGGAATCCCCGTGCGTGAAGAACAGGAACGTCCTGGCGGCAAAGCCCTTGGGGGAAAGATTCCGTGTACGGATGTTGCGCTGATTCCAGTCACCGTCCACAATTAAATTTCCATGTTCCGCCAATTGCGAGTGGTGCAGCAGCAGAGAACCCAGGAAATAGCTCACGAAGTAGGATGCCGCCACCGCTTTCCAACCTGCGGCGAAGATCATGTGTGAAGCATATCCCAGCCCGCCAAGAAAACCGGCCCAGATAAGGACCGATAAGGCCAATCTCCAATATCGGTACCGTTCTTTGTAGCGAGGATGCCGGGGAACAGCGTGACTTGTAAGTGCAACCAGGAAGAGAATGCCCAGGAATATTTCGGCAACATTGTTGCCGATCCTGCGGCCGCGGCTCCTGATCTCTCCCAGAGGGTGAAACTCGGTATCGTCAAACGAATTTACCTTAGAATGGTGAAAACCATGGACAAGACGATAAAGCTGCGGATCCGTCAGCAACATCCACGAGAAAAGATTGTAGAGAATGCCGTTGGGCAGTTGCGGAACGTACTTGTGCCACGTCTCGTGCATGAGAAATCCCAGCCAGGCAAAGAGGTAGAGACCGGGGAACACCACCGCAATCAGCGCCCAGACTCCCAGTCTGGAAAATGCGAGCGGCAGCAAGAAGAGATAGGCGGGCCAGGCAAACAGGACAAAGTAGAATTTCCAAGATTGAGACTGAATCCGTTCGGCGGAAATCGGCTCGGGCATGGCGATTCTCCTATTCCGGGCTTCACAAATATATCAATATGACGCGTGCGGAAAAACTTTTCACGCCATTTCACCGGCTGCACACAACCGGCGAATTTGAAGATAGCGGCATTGGCCTGTCCACCGTGTGGCGGATTGTGGAACGCCACGGCGGAACTGGATCCGGATGCTGCTGGCCATTTTGCGGACCCCTCCTACGCAAGTGCCCGTTAAATGGACAATCCGGTCCTTTTTCCCTTCTCGCAGGCGCCGTTATCTAGGACCCAGTTCTTTCTTTTGCATGGGATTTTCATCGGTATCCTCCCCCAATTTGTGGTGCCAAACGCAAAGCAAGCTGTCTCACCGCCAGACTACAATCCTTCCCGGTCTCTGGGGCCGGTCCCAATGGCGATTCCGAATTGCTATTTTATGTGCTGGTTCCAAACTCCCGATTCGCAATTTATCTGGAGTCCTGGGAGTGAACCTATCGAGTCAAGTGCATCCGGGAGAGTTGCCCATGAGACCTATAAGAAAAAAGCCGGATCCGGAAGGACAGGCTCGCTTGCTCGCGCAAATCCGGCGCGATCAGGAAGCGCGGCAAAGCAGCTATCGCGGCCTGGCGCTCAAGCTGCTTCCCCATGTATGCGGGCATTGCGGCCGGGAATTCGAAGACAAACGGCTGCGTGAGCTCACCGTCCACCACAAAGATCACAATCACAACAACAACCCGCCCGATGGCAGTAACTGGGAACTGCTTTGCATCTATTGTCATGAATACGAGCACGTGGACCATGAAGCCGCTGGGCAGGGCGGCGAAAAAGCCGAAGATCGGTTGCCGAGTTCGACATTTCAGCCGTTTCAGGGCTTGGACGCATTGCTGAAGAAGAAAGACGACACGGATTCCCATCCCAAAGACACCTGACCCGAATCAAATATCGGGATTGACCCGCTGCGTTGGATCCCTGCCGGGTGAAACGGAAATTGGCTGGGCTCGCAGGTTCTCCATTCAATCGATAAGAGTCGTCTGCGGCCGGGTTGTACCACTCAAACCCCGCGCTGAGGCGGGGCTATCGAGCACCCTCAAGAGGGTCTTTCGCTTCTTCGAAAAACCGCTCTTGCAGAGCCGGAACAACCTTGTCGGTTTTTATGGCGCGCAGGGTTTTCACGAGTGCTGCCGCGCTGTAATCGAGATAGAGCTCACCCAGTTGCTTTGTTGCCGCGCGGCCGTCGCCGGCATAGTGGCGGGGGAATCGTGCGTACCACCAGGCTGCGGTGAAGGTATCACCCGGCCCGGTCCCGGACAGACGACCGCCCGCTATCAGTCGGGAGAAGAATCGCTTCTCCAGACCCTTGGGGCGGGGGCATTTAACAGGCGAAGGTATAGAGCAGCTTTCCAGGGCTCCTGATTCAAGCGACAAAAAAGCCTTGTCCCGAATGTATGTTTAACATAACAGAGCGAGAGTTGGTCCAACACGATAGGCCTCCGCGCGGGGTCCCAGGCCAACGTTGCAGGAAACCGCTCAGTTTGGAAATTGAGATGATCAACACCGGTTACTTTTCCACCCTCTTCCTCTCCGCGTTCTTTCTTGGCGGCTGCTACACCCAATTGCTTCCAAATGATCCCGAGCCAAATCCGTCGGTGGGTGATTCAATCGGCAGGAGCGAAATCCGAGATACGGTGAGGGTGGTAGAACACGATCGATGCTTCTGGACCGAGGACTTTTTTGGCCATCGGGTACTCAAATGCATCAAGAGCTATTACCCCCTTGATTGGACCATCTACGAGAGCGTGCCCTGGTGGCACAGGCGGGATGGCATCTCGTACGACTATGGCCGCTGTCCCCGCTACTATCGCTATGAAACCTCGTGCGGAAGCTGCGTCCGCGATTGGGATTTCGGGACTCATCGAGATTGGCGTTTTTACGATCGGTACAACCCCAGTCCTTCCATTGGCGGCTCGCAGCCGGCGGCCAGTGAAGATGCAAGCCCGTCACGGCCGCGCTCGTACGGAATTCCCTTGCCACAGGCGAACCCGCCTACAAAACAGACCACAGAACCCAAAAAGGTTCGACCTCTACACTTTTCGGCGGCGAACAGGACGATCATTTGCGGCGATTGCGGCTAACGCAGGCAGGCCTTGTTCATGCGCTGCTCACCGCGCGCGGGGGATTGACGTTTGCCGCGGCCTACCAAAAACCGATTCTGTTCGATGACGTCTTTTCCTTTTCAAGTTCCTACATCAACGCGCAGGGAGACCTGGTGGATTTAAGCAACAGCTATCGTAAGCCTTCGGTCATCAGCGTCTTTTAGTCTCGGCCTCAGCGCGGTAGATT
>CAYVZU010000036.1:0-30418 GCA_964455935.1 uncultured Fibrobacterota bacterium | reverse complement strand
AAGGCGAGCCCGAAGGGTGCCCGCCTGGATGGCGGGCATGAATAAAACGCATGCATATCACCTAATAGATATGGCGAGGCTTTCTGAGCCGGAGGCCAGGGATGGCCGGAGACCACGCGAGCAGAGCAAGCGCCTGGAGGGTGACTGCCTGGACGGCAGTCATGTACGTCGAGATGGGGCATGAGGTTGCCGCTATTCGCCCCGGGCAACTGCGGTATTTAGGAGAATGCACTCTCAAGCCCCAAGCCGGCAGAAATGAGAACGATCTTTCGAATGCTGGAAACCGCGCGAGCGGCGCGAGCCCACGGAGTGTGACGGTTCGGACAGCGGTCGATGAATGTCGAGATTGGGTAAAGGATTGTCGCTATTTACTGCGGACAAACAGCAGCATTGGGGAAATGAGCATGAACAGTACTGGCATGCTATTTGTAGCGTTAATTCATTGCGCGGAATTGCGTCCAACAAAGGAGATCCAATGCCGGTACGAATGTCCGAGGCGGCCTGGAAAGGCGGCCTGCGAAATGGCATGGGCCGCATGCGGACCGTAAGCGGAACCTGCGAAGGACCCTATTCGTTCGCCTCTCGATTCGAGCAGGCTTTTGGTACAAATCCGGAGGAACTGCTTGGGGCCGCGCATGCCGGATGTTTCTCCATGGCCCTGGCCGGAGAGGTGGAAAAAGCCGGCTACAATCCCCAGGAAATACGGACGCGGGCCAAAGTAACACTGGGCAAATCTGAAATCACGCAGATCGAATTGGAAACAGAAGCCGAGGTCCCTGGAATTGAGGAGAATCTGTTTCTGAGCCTGGCTGAAACAGCCAAGAGCAATTGTCCCCTTTCCAAAGCGCTTGCCAGCGTTGCCATCCGGCTGAACGCAAGGCTGATAATCTCCGCAGTGGCTTGAAAATGAGAACGGTTGTCGCCGCTTCCGCGCGATGAAACAGACAAATCTCTCCCTGCGGCACCATTGCCATGGATGGCGTGCGAAACCGCCGAACAAGGATGCTTTGAGGTCAGGAAGGCGCAGAGGTCCTTTGCACGGTTTCGGGTGTCCGCAGGGAGATTTTCAATTTTGGAGATACCTACTTCGGATTCCCTCTTTGCGCGCGGGCATTTCTTAGCAGGATAAGTGGATCACGCCGCTCAACCACGTCCCAAGCACCCGAACCCGCAAGCCCTTCAACAACGCCGGCCAGTGAGTCCCGCTCGGGCCACCAGGAAGGACGAAACGACAGATCGAAAAGAAGATAGTCGTAACTTCTCCAGTTCAAAGGACGATAAATCCAATTCGCCGCCTCCAGTCTCTGGGCAGCCCTCGCCAGAAAGGGCCCGTGGGCCACAAGCGATTGATCGGCCGGAATCGCAGCGAATGCCTGGTCGATTTTGCCTGCTTCCGAGGACGACAGCAACGCGGGAAAAGCGGTCATCCAACGCGGATATGATATGATCGCCACAAAAAGCAACGGAAACGCGATTCGCTGGAGACGATGTTTATCGAGCTCAACAATGGGATACAGAGCCAGGGCGCCAATGACAACGGAGTAATGGCGCCAGAAATCCCGGAAACTCTCGCCCGGCATAATTGCATGGAAAACAACATAGGCCAGCGGAAACAACGCCAGCCTGGGCGAACTCGCCATGAGAGGAAAATAGGACAATAGAACAATTGCGATGTAGAACAGGCTCTGTTTCGAGAAAAGCTGTATAATCGCCTGCAAGGGGCCGGAAGGGAACGTACCATAGAATGCGTGATGCGCCGAGGACCGCAACGCCGGTGAGAGAACAAATACGAAAATCGCCGACAGAATCGCGGCGAAAAGCCCCGGCAGGATAATCCACTTTCTGCAACGGCGCTCCCAAAGCGCTACAATGGAAAATGTGAGAGGGATCAGCGCAAACGTCTCTTTGACAAAACACAGCCCAACAACGGCGGCCAAAAAAGGACCGAATCGGTTTTGCTTGTAGAACAGGATTGCGGCCGCGCAAAGCGGCAGAAAAAGAATGTCCGCATGAAACCCGAAGAAGGGCCCGGCAATCAGGCAAGGCGATGCCGCAACGGCCAGCGCAAGGATCCACGGAGCGCCGCGATCTTTGGCTGCATCAAACATCAGAAACAATCCGCCCGCCCAGCACAGGGCCTGTGCCAGGAGCAGTCCCGGGTTCCCTAGCAACGCATAAAAGGGAAGAAACAACACCGAGCCGGCCATGGAATGGACGGCCAGTTGGTTTTGGCCGAAGATTGGGCTGTAAAAAAACCGGCCATGCAGCGTATTGTGAAAGACCGTGGTGTAACACGAGAAGTCGCCATCCCCATAGTCGCTGTAAGCAAGATACCGAACCAGCGAGATGGCAAAGACGACCAGACCGGCAATTGGGAAAAACATGCGAAACGGTTTGAGGAGAAAGCCTGGCCGCTGTCGTGCAAAAACCAGGCAAACAATGGCCGCGATCGCAACCAGTGTTGTATAGGAAGCAGACTCCATCCGCCGCGTATAACGAAACCCCAACAGGAGTACCGCGGCCCAGGTAATTGCCTGCGAATCAATGGACTTGAGGATCCAAAGGACACTAGTGTCGATGCCCCCGGGCCTATGCGATTCACGTTGTTTGATTTCTCGGTGTGCGGCCATAATCCGGTTAAGCCTCCACGATTGCCGCCATTTACAAGGAACGTTGGGCCGTGGAGCTATTCTTCAAGGCCCCTCAAGCAGTATCTGCCAATCAAGACATTTGTCGGGACCAGCTCCAATGCAGTCAAGATCCAGATTTGGACAGCATTGATAGCCAAGATACTGACCCTTCGCCCCGATCCCCTACCTACTTCGTCTTCGAGGCCTCGATTTCCGCCACGACCTTTTCATTGGTCGGGTCGAGGCGGCGGGCCGCTTCCAGATGGCTCAGGTACAGACTCCGATTTTTGCGGTTTTTTTCGATCTTTGCCAGTCCCAACTCGCCCAGAGCAAAGCGGGTGTTGCGTTCGAGCGACCGTTTGTAGAACAACTCGGCCCGCAACACATTTCCCATGGCAAAATGGATTTCGCCCGTTTCAAACAGCGCCAGGGCGTTCTGGGGATCGATCGTCGAGATTTCCTTTAAGATACCGAGCGCCTCCTCCTGGCGTTTTTGCGCGACCACTGCCTGAGCCAGAATCATCATGGCATCCACATTCTCCGGCTCCATGGTCCGTAGCTGGTTGACCGCATTCTCGGCATCTTTTGCCTTTCCATCTTTGAGAAGCAGATCGGCATACAGCAAAAGCATTTTGGGATTGCGCTGCGTCTTGACCAGTTCACGCATTTCCTCCAGGGCTTTCTTGCTCTGCCCGGTTTTGGCCAGCAGCCGAATCAGCCGGCCGGTGATTTCCGAGTCGTCTTTGCGCAGCTTTCGCGCTTTGCCCAAAAGATCGGCGGCTTCGCCGAGGCGATTCGTTTTTTCATAGCCGTCCGCCAGGAGAAGCATGATCTTCCAATCCGAGGGGCTCATGGTGCCTGCAACCTCCAGATAGACCAAACCTTCCTGAATCGAGTTCTTCTGCATCAGAATTTCGCCGCACCTGCGGTTGGCCTCAATATTCTGCGGCTCCGACTCCAGAACTTTGCCGTAGGCCTTGAGTTCTTCCTCGGTCTGTTTGGCCTTCTGATGCAGCCGAGCCATCTCCAACCAATTGATTTTCACCGTATCGCTGAGGACGGCCGCCCTCTTAAGCGCGGTTACGGCTTTGGCCGCCATACGCTCTTCCTGGGCATAAATCCGGTACAGCCGGTAAAAATTACGGTGATCGCTGGGGAAATTCCGGGAATTGAGCTCGTAAATGCTTGTCGCGGCTCCAACGTTGAACTTCTCCTGCAAAACAGCCTGTTTGAAGGCACAATCGGCATCGTTGACGCCAGGCTGATGGTTATAGGCTTCGTAGGCTTGGGCCGCCTTGAGTTCCTCGCCGATTTTTTCGTAGGATTCCGCCAGGATGCGAAGCATCTTGGGATTGTTGACCGATCCCGGGCTTCTGCGCCGGAGACGTTCGAGCACATCGGCGCACTCGCGACTGTCGCCGGTCCGAAACGCGGATTCGGCGTACGAAAGGTAGTCGCCGTCCGGCGCGCTCTCGCCCAGCCTGGCCAGGCGGTAGAACTTGACGGCTTCGCTAAACTGGCCTTTGCCAAAAGAGTATTGCGCCAGGGTTCGGGCCGTCTTGGAATCGTTGGGGTCTTTGGCCAGGTAAGCCCGGTACGCCCGAACCGCTTCTTCGTTTCGGTTCGCCTTCATATAGAGGTCGCCCAGCAGCCGGTGCTCGTCGGCCGCATTGGGATTCATAATGACGACCTGTTCGTAGGTGACAATGGCTTCCCGCAGATTTCCAGAACGCGCGTAGCATTCGCCAACCGCCGAAAGCACCTCGGTGTTCTGCGGCTCGATCCGCATGGCTTCCTGGTAAGTTAGAAGGGCTTTGGCGTAGTTCTCCTGCTTCTGGTAGATCATTCCCAGAGTGGCAAAGTCCTGCGCATCGGCCTCGCCGGACTGGACCAGTTTCGTGAGAGCAACAACCACTTCGTTATCCTGCTTCTTGGCGATCATGATTTCGGCGTAGCGGCGATAAAACCCGGTAATCTTGGGATCGATCTTGATGGCATTGCGATAGGCACTCAGCGCCTCGTCATACTCCTTGCGTTCATATAGCAGGTCGCCCAGCTCGCGGTAGCTGGCAGCCTGGTTTCCTACCAGGGAAACATACCGGCGAAGATACGAAACCGCGTCGACCGTGGTTCCCATCTCTTTGCAGAGGCGCACCAGAGTTTGAAGCACATCGGTGTTGGTGGGGATTAGAACGGCCAGTTCCTTGTATACGGGAAGGGCGGAACGGATGTTGTTTTGGGCCAGGCAATACTGGCCGTAACGCAGCCGCGAATCCACATTCTTCGGGTCCAGTCCAATAATCTTCCGGTCGGCGTCTGACAGAAGATCGGAATTGCGAACTTGTTCATAACAGATTGCCAGATCGAGCCACAATTCCAGGCTTTCGGGACTTCGTTTTACAAGCGCTTCCAAATGACCCCGGGCCGATTCGAAGCGTTCCTCGTTCATGTAGATCTTGGATAGAATGCGGCGCAGGTCCCAGCGGTTTGGGTCGAGCGACAGGGCCGCTTCGCCGGTCTCTTTGGATGTGCCATAGCTTTTAAGGTGGAAAGAAGAGATGGCAATGCCCGACAGGGCTTCAACGCTTCTGCGAAGGCTATTGCTCTTAAGAAGATTCTCAAGCGCATCCGGATATTTAGCTCGCTCAAGGTAATATTGACCCAACGCAAGATAGATGCCGGGGTCGTTGGGGCTGAGTTTGAGCAGAGCTTCATACGTCTTCTTCGCCTTTTCAGGCATCTTGGCCTTCTCGTAGAGCTCGGCCAGACTCATATAGGCGCTCACGTTTTTCCGGTCCTTGGCAATGGTCTTTTCCAACACCTCTATGGCCTTTGGGGAATTCCCGGTTTTTTCATAGGCTTGCGCCAGCATAAACGGAAGTTCGGGCACCGTTTCACCCATTGGATCGACCGGATAAATAAACTCGAACTGCGTCAGGGCGGCCCTGTACTGGTCACCGTTCAGTTCCGCCTTACCCACCTTTCCGCGCGCAATAAGAGCCTCTTTGGCCGTTGAGCGGCCAAACCGCTCGATTGCATCGAGGTAAAACGGCATGGAGGGTCCGGTGCCCTTGCTCTTCTCCACGCAGCCCGCTCGGACATAGTAGTCCAACGCCGTCAGCGTGGCCTTTCCATCGGCATTGGCAAAGGCCTCGACCGCTTCGGCCTGGCGGTTCATTTTGGCATAGGCCCTGGCCAGATCGAGATGAATACTGCCAAGATCGGAATCTCCCTGCAGGGCGTCCTGAAGGTAGCCAACCGCGGAATTCAAATCACCGGTTTCGAGATACGCCTTTCCCAGCGAATAGGCCAGCGTGGGCTCGGCCTTGTTCTGATACGCGACTCTCAGCAAGGGAATGGCGCGGGTGTAATCGCGTTCGGAGGCGTAGATAAGACCCAGTTCACGGTTTGCGGTAAGATTCTTTGGATCAGCCTGAATCACTTTTTCAAGGGCCTTCTTTGCCTCGGTGGGCCTTTTGAGCGCAATGCAAGCACGCGCAAATTCCCAGCTCGCCTCACTGGTGAAATTCTGTTCCAGGGCTTTCTGGGCCATGGTCATGGCACGGTCGGGTTGATTAAGCTTGTTGTAAATCTTGGCCGTGCCCAGAAGCGAAGCATAATCCGTTGGGTTCAACCGCCACGATACCATGTAGGAGGCCAAGGCCTTTTCGATCTGCCCCGTTTCCTCATAGGCGCGAGCCAGGCCGACCAGAATTCCGGCGTTTCGGGACGCGAGAGGAATGTTGATCTCGGCATAGTCGATCGCTTCCTGGTATTTGCGCCCGCGCATCAGCTGATCAAACTCCGCATCCGCATAAACCTGGCCTGCCAGGCAAGCCAATGCCAGCGTTGTGAAAAGGACAGACTTACGCATTCATCCTCCCGCGTAAATTACGAAGCCCGTATTCCCCCTCGCTGGTGGGAATACGGGCGGTTTTGCTCAGCTTCTTTGGACGCGGAAACAGCTCGGTCCCTATTGCGGCAACCGGGATGCTTCATCACATGGGATTCTTGAGTTCCTCGAGAATCGCCTTGTTCTTGGGATCGAGTTTGCGAGCAGTTTCCAAATGGAGCGTATAGTCCTTCTTGTTCTTTCGAACTTTGGCCACGCGGGCCAGACCCAGTTCGGCCAGCGCGTACTTGGGTTCGCGCTGGAGCGCCCGTTTGTAAAAAAGTTCGGCCCACATGGGTTTGTCCATAAGCATGAATACTTCGGCCCTCTCAAACAGCGCGGGGGCAAAGTTGCGATCGAGGTCGCTAACCTCTTTGTATACTTCCACGGCCTCGTTGTACTTTTTCTGAGCCCGGTATACATCGGCCAGCAACATCATAACCTTCACATTGGTCGGGTCCGAAAGCCGGATGTCCTGAATCGCTTTCTCGGCATCCTTGTATTGGCCACTGATGAGCAGAAGCTCGGCGTAGAGAAAAAGGTATTTGTTATTCTTCTTCACTGTCATGATCTTCTTGACCTCGGCCGCAGCCTCGCGATACCGGCCGGTTTCCTTGTAAAGGGTCGCCAGTTCAAGAACCAGGTCGGGATCGTTCTTCTTGATCTGGACCGCCCGCGCCAAAAGATCGATGGCGCCTTCGGGCCGGTTCGTCTTCTTATACGCGGCAGCCAACATCAGGAGCACATCGGGATCGTTCGGCGCCAGCGTATTGGCCATCTCCAGGTAGATCATACCCTCGTTGATCAGGCCTTTTTTCATGAGAACGCTGCCGACGCGCTTATTGGCATCCACGTTCTGCGGATTCAGCTCGAGATATTTCTTATAGGCCTTCAACTCGTCCTGCGACTTGCCCTGCTTTTCATAAATGATAGCCAGTTCGAGCCACACCTCGGGGAACGAATCGGTCAGGGTGGTAACCTTGGCCAGGAGCGGCTGGGCTTTGCCCAGGGTAGTGGCCGACTTCGAATAGAGAAGGCCCAAACGATAGAAACTGCGGTGGTCACGCGGAAAATCCGCAATGTTCTTCTCGTAGGCCCGAATGGCCGCGGCCGGGCTCTCTTTTTCCAGCAAGGTGCCAACCTTGTAGGCGATTTCGTTGTCTTTCACGCCGGGAAGTTCGATGTAAGCCGAGAAAATGCGGGCTGCTTCAAGTTTCTTTCCCATCTTCTCGTAGGAATCCCCCACCATGCGAAGCGCTTCTTTCCGCGCTTCCGGCAACAGAACCGCTTTGGGTTTTGTCCGGGTCAAGGGTTCGAGAGTGGCAATGGCCCGTGCATGGTCGTTGGTGCGATAGCAGGCTTCGCCGTAGGCGATTTGCAGCGAGACATTGGCGGCCTCGCGGGTCTTGACCATCCCAAGGTATTTCACCGCATCGCTGTAATCTTTCCTTTCATAGGCATTGAGGCCAATACTCTTGGCCACAACCATATCGCCCGGCACTTTGTCGAGATACTTCTTGAACATCGACATGGCCTGATCGGTCTTCTTCTGCTTGGTATACAGATCGCCCAGCAGCTTCATCTCCTTCACAAGCTTCTGGTCGATCATCACGGCCTGCTCGTAGGAGACCACCGCGCCGGAAACATCACCGGTCTTCATCTGGCATTCGCCCAACGCGACCAAAAGCAAGGCATTGCGCGTATCCATGGAAGCGGCTTTTTCGTACAGCTTCAGGGCCTTGGCATAATTCTGGTTTTTGCGCTGCAGTTCCGCCAGGGTCTTATAGATGCCCACGTCCGCCTCATTGTAGTCCACGGCGGCCGAAAGCACCTTAATAACCTCCGCCTCGGGCCGGCCGGCGCTCAGTTCGGCAAAACGTTTGTAGAATCCCTTCAGACTGGGATTGAGTGTCGAGGCTTTCAGGTAGGCCGAATAGGCCGCTGCATTGTTCTTGGCCTCGAACTGCAGATCACCCATTTGCTTGAAAGCATCCGCGTCTTTGGGATTGGCCGCCAGATAGCTTTGCAGGTACCGGATTGCCTCCTTTTTATCATCCAATGCCATCGAGCTCTCAAAAAGCTGCTTGAGAATGGCCGGGTTATTGGGCTTCAGGAGGGACAATTCCTTGTAGACCACCAGGGCGGCTTTGTGGTCCCGGCGCGAGACGCAATATTGCCCATAGCGCATGCGGGCGTCTACATTGCTTTTTTCCAAAGCGATGATCTCGCGGTCCGCCTTGGCCAACTGCTCGGTGTTGCCGGTCTTCTCGTAGCACAATGCCAGCTTATGCCAGTAGTCGGTTTTTCGCGGTTCATTGCCGACCAGGGCTTCGAGTTGATCGGAGGCCGAGCGGTAGTTGTTTTCGGCCAAATAAATCTGTGTCAGGATTTTGCGCGAGTCCCAAAGCTTCCCATCCAGAGAGATTGCCCGCTGCCCCGCGTCTTTGGCCAAATCCTTCTGCTTGAGCGCGGAAGCGGCCATGGCAATGCCTTCCCAGGCAGCGCCGCTCTGCTTTAAATTGGTGCTCTTTTCAAAGTGGTCCAGGGCTTTCTCGTTTTCGCCCTTTTTGAAGTGATACTTGCCAAGCACCAAATAGGCTTTGGGGTTGTTGGGGTCCAACGCCAGCATGGATTCGTATGTCTTGCGGGCCTTCTCGGCGTCATTGGCGGCTTCGTAGAGCTCGGCCAAACGGGCATATGCGTCCAGATTGCTCTTGTCCTGAGCGATCACACGTTCGAGGGAGGCTACGGCCTGGGCTTTTTGTCCGGATCCTTGGTATGCATCGGCCAGCATGAAATGAATGTCGGTCACGACTTTGCCGGACTTGTCGGCGCGGTAAATGAATTCAAGGTTGGCCAGCGCCGCCGCCTAGCTTTTCTTGGCCAGATTCGATTTTGCGATCTTGGCGCGGGAGATCAGTGCTTCGCTTTGCGTGGAAGTGCCGTACTGGTCAATGGTCGATTGATAGGCCTTCAGCGCTCCTCCATCATCACCGATCCGTTCGCGTGAAGCAGCCATCATATAGTAGTCCAACGGCTCGCCATCCGTTTTGGCCAGAACTGTTTCGAACTGGTCCGCCGCTTCCCGGTATTCGCCATTCTTGTAGGAAACGCGGGCCGAAGCCAGGTAGGCTTTGGTCAGATTCGGATTTTTCTTCACGGCTCGTTTGAGATACGTGCTGGCCGACTTGGTGTCATTCAGAGAGAGGTATGCCATACCCACTTCGTAGGCGATGTCGGCATCGTCATTGGCCCGCAGCGAAGTCTCCAATAGCGGAAGGGCTTTCTTGTATTCTTTTTCCGCGTTGTAGATCAAACCCAATTCGCGATTGGCAATAAGATTGCCGGGATCGGTTTCAATAACTTTCTGAAGGGCTTTCTTGGCTTCGGCGCCCCGGTCCAAGGCGATACAGGCGCTGGCGTATTCCCAGGAGGCTTCGGCCGTGAAGTTTTGCTCCAAAGCCTTTTGCGCGAGATCCAGGCCTCGTTCATATTGTTTCAATTTATTGAATATTTTGGCCGATCCAAGCAGAGCCTCGTAGTTCTTAGCGTCAAGGCGCTGGGCAAAGATGTAGCAGGCCAGAGCTTTTTCCGTGAGGTCGAGTTTGAGATTGGCGTTGCCCAGCTTGACCCAGACATCCGTGGTGCGTGAGGCGGGGGAAAGTTTTTCATCGGCGTATTTAAGGGCCTCCCGGTAATCACCTTTGGAATAAAACTTGTCGAATACCTGGTCGGCCAAAACGGAGCTGGCCGCAATCGCAGCGATCGCCGCAAGTTTTGCGGCTACACGAAAAAAACGTTTATTCATGGGACCTCCCCTTAGCGCTAAAGTGTTCATGAGCAAATGAGCCTCGTAATAATGCAGTAATGTAGTAAGGAAAATGAATTCTCTCCTAACCCGAACGCAAAAACAATAGGAAGTTTGGATTTCGAAAGCATCTTCTCCACTATGCGGCAGGGCAGATCCGGTATGAATGGCCACGAAAGACACCCGGGAATATTGCACGACCTATGAGGTCCAGAAGCAAGAGCCTGCGTAGCTGCATCGCATGCAACTGCGAAGTCTTATGTTCAACAACCATGCTTCTTGTATGGATTGCCTGTGGATTACCCGTGAAGGATTTCATCTCAAATAATAGTTCGCCAAGAGAAGACAGGTTTAGTCTGGGGACGAACAATTTTTTCCGGCTTTGCCAGGATTTAGAGAATTATTGTGAAGGGACGAACATTGCAGGACCGGACAATCCAGAAGGTCAGACTCGGCTTGATTTGCCACAAACGAAGCAGGCTTGACCCACGAATCTGGAAGCCATGGATTCTGGAATTATACTTTCCAGGCTGTTTTTGTCCGTCCAAGTATTGCGTGCTCCAACAATCCAAATTTATATTGTAATAACAATATGTGATTATTTTCACATATTAATTTTATGCCATTACAGTGAAATTGATCAAAAAAGGAAATGGCACCAATCCAAAGGAGCATGTATGGAGCTTCGTTTTATCTCAAGAGCCGACTTGTTGGACTTCGTCGGTTCGCTGATCGGCGGAAAGGCAAAGGTCATTGGCGCGATAGCAAAAGGTGGGCAATTCGCCTTTGAAGAGCTTGACCGCAAGGATGACCTTCGTCTTGACTATGATCAGACTGTTCTACCGCCAAAAAAGTTCTTTGCGCCGGTCAACGAGAAACTCCTTTCGTTTAAAACCGGTGATGCCGGCTCCTATGCGGCCGAGTTGGATTGTCAGGAGCGGATCATCTTTGGCATCCATCCCGGAGATCTGGCTGCAATTGCATTGCTGGACAAAGCGTTTTTCGAAGGAGAAAACGACGCGCACTATCAATCGCGAAGAAAGGCCAGCATCCTGGTCGGGTTGTATCCCACTCGGACTTTTACCTACCGTTTCACATCGAGCATGATTAAGGAGTCCGAGGCCTATCTGGCGTCGGATGCGATGCTGGTGGACATGGGTGATGGCCGCTATGCCGTGGAGCTTGTTACAGAAAAAGGGCGCGCCCTGTTTGACCGCAGCAAAGCCGCCCCGGCCGGCAAGGATATTGAAATCCGCATTGCGCAGCAAAAGACCGCCGTGGCCGACCAAGTCCAAATGCCCATGGAACGCGAGGCGGTTGCGCGCTTTTTAATCGGCAAGGAAGATCATCCTGAATGGGCCGCACGAGCCGAGAAATGCCTCTCGTGCGGATCGTGCGTACTCGTGTGCCCCACCTGCTATTGCTTTGACGTGCGCGACGAAGTCGACCTTTCACTGAAAGAGGGCGGCCGCTACCGGGCCTGGGATGGATGCACGCTGGAGGGTTTTGCAATGGCGGCCGGCGGACACAATTTCCGAAAGAAAGCCGCGGACCGGATACGACACCGAATCTTTCGAAAACAGAAATTTCTGCTGGACCGCTTTGGCCTATCCGGATGTGTCGGCTGCGGCCGGTGCAGCCGCGCGTGCACGGCCGAAATCGCCTCGCCGGTCGACACCGTCAACGCTTTGAACGGAAGGAGCAAATAACATGTGCGAATGCTGCACGCCCTCTGCCGACTCGATCTACAAACCGGGAATCGCGACGCTTATCAGAAAAAAGCCCATGACGGACAAGGACGCATTTT
Source organism: uncultured Fibrobacterota bacterium (assembly GCA_964455935.1). Lineage (GTDB taxonomy): Bacteria > Fibrobacterota > CAYVZU01 > CAYVZU01 > CAYVZU01 > CAYVZU01. The sequence goes on along the minus strand of CAYVZU010000036.1, from coordinate 18,281 downwards.
TTGAATTCAAGTGTGCCGATGGCGATCTGCCTTACAAACCAGGCCAATTCGCCGAGATCTCGATTCCCGGCGTTGGGGAGGCGCCGTTTTCCATCTCGTCCTCGCCCACCAAGACAGGCAGCTTCGAAATGGTGATCCGCAAGGTGGGCCGCGTCACAACGGCGCTTCACGGGCTAGATGTGGGCGCGCTCGTGGGTATTCGAGGGCCCTTTGGAACGACATTTCCCATGGACGAAATCCGGGGCAAGGATTTGCTTTTCATCGGCGGCGGCATTGGATTGGTTCCGCTCCGCTCGGCCATCAACTATGCATTGGATCACCGCAAAGACTACGGCAAGATCACAATTCTATTCGGGTGCTCGGATCCGTCGCAGCGCCTTTTTCATGACGACCTTGTGCGCTGGCAAAACGACAAGGATATTCTGTTTTGCGAATCGGTGGACCGCTGCGACGAAAGCTGGAAGGGAAATGTTGGCGTTATTACAACCCTGTTTCCGAAGGTGAAAGTGGCGCTCAACCCAAAGACAACAAAAGCCCTGATCGTAGGGCCGCCCGTCATGTATAGGTTTGTTATTCTGGAATTGCTCAAAATGGGTTTGGCCGAAAACGACATCATCGTTTCCCTGGAACGGCGCATGAAATGCGGCGTAGGAAAATGCGGTCACTGCCAGATTGATAATCTTTATGTCTGCAAAGACGGCCCCGTGTTTGCCTATGGGAAAATCAAAACCCTGGTGGAGGCTCTGTAATGAAACCCAAAGTTGCATTTTTTGATTTTGCCTGCTGCGAAGGCTGCCAGCTTCAGATCGCCAACCTCGAAGAGGAGGTGGTGGGACTGGCGGAGCTGGTGGATGTTGTGGAGTTCCGCGAAGTTTTGACCGGAGCGGCACCAAATTACGATATCGCTTTTATCGAGGGCTCGATTACGCGCAAGGCGGATGAAGAGAGAATCAAGGATATCCGCAGCCGGGCCAAGGTATTAATCGCTTTTGGCGCCTGCGCCGCAACGGGCGGGGTCAACAAGCTCAAGAATCTGCGCAACCTGGAGCAGGTTCGAAAAGACGTTTACGGAGATGACTGGAAGCAACCGCACCTCGACACCTACCCGACCAGGGCTGTGCATGAAGTGGTGAAAGTGGATTTTTCCATCCCGGGTTGCCCCATTAACCGAAACGAGTTCTTGCGGGTCGTAAAGACCGTGGCTTTGGGCATGACACCCGAGTTACCCAACTACCCGGTGTGCGTGGAATGCAAACTCAGAGAGAACGTCTGCCTTTTTGACCTCGGCAAAACCTGCATTGGCCCCATTGCGCGCGCCGGCTGCGAAGCCGTTTGTCCCTCCAGCGGCGTTGGATGCGAAGGATGCCGGGGAATGGTGACAAATCCGAGTCAGAACGCCATGGCGGAAGTTCTGGCAAAACACAATTTGACGGTTGAAGATATCCTGCGAACCATGACGCTGTTCGCCAACAGCCCGGAGGCCAAGCAATGAGCGAAAACAACATGCAGATCCGCGTTCACCATGTGACAAGGGTCGAAGGCCACGGCAATATCGCCGTGGATATCGAGAGCGGAATCGTGAAAAAAGTGGAATGGCAGGTCCCGGAAGCCCCCCGTTTCTTCGAGGCCATGGTCGTGGGCCGCAAATGGGACGAGATCCACACGATCACCTCGCGCATTTGTGGCATCTGTTCCATTGGACACACCTTCGCGTCTCTGAAAGCAACGGAAGCGGCGATGGGCATTCGGATTTCGGAACAGACGCGCAGACTGCGCGAAATCCTCAACCACGGCGAAAACCTGCAGAGCCATATTCTGCATGTCTGTTATCTTGTTGTCCCGGACCTGCTCAAGGTCAATAGCGTGCTTCCGCTGATTGCCACGCACAAAGATGTCGTACTCCTGGTGACCAAGCTTCATCGCTTGGCCAATGAGCTGTGCGACGTGATCGGCGGCCGGACCACACACCCCATTCGCGCCATCCCCGGCGGTTGGAGTATGCTGCCCAAGCCCAAGGAAGTGGAAGCGCTGAAGAAACGGCTTGTCGAATCTGTGGGCGACCTCAAGACACTGGCCGGTGTGGTGAAGTCCCTGGCGGGCGGGCTGCCGGATTTCGTGCGCGAGACCGAGTACATCAGTCTCACCGACCCAAAGGAATACGCCATTTATGACGGCCAGATCAAGTCGTCGGACGTGGCTGCGCCGATTCCGGTGGCCGAATACCGGCGAGTGACCAACGAGTATGTCTCGCCCCAATCTACGGCCAAATGGGCCAAGTTCAACCGTGAATCCTATTTTGCGGGCGCGCTGGCCCGATACAACAACAATTATAAACAGCTCTCGGCTCTTTCCATGGCCGTGGGCAAGGATCTGGGACTGGACGGACCCAATTACAATCCCTTCATGAACAACGTTGCCCAGGTTGTAGAAGCGGTTTTTTCTGTCGAGAAGATGATTGAGCATCTCGATTGGCTGCTCGCCAACGGACTCAAGCCGGAGAAACCCGAGGTCACCGTTAAGGAGGGCCAGGGCGCCGGAGCCGTGGACGTGCCGCGCGGCATTCTGTTCCATGATTATACGTACGACAAAAACGGAACTTGCGTGAAAGCCAATTGCATTATTCCCACGAACCAGAACCATGCCAACATTCAGAAAGATATGGAGAAGCTGGTTCCGGAATTCAAGGACCAGGGCAAGGAGCGCTTGCAGTTCGTTCTGGAAATGTTGGTACGAGCCTATGACCCTTGCATTTCGTGCAGCACGCACTTTCTCAAGATTGAGTTTGTCTGATCGATCCGCAACCACGTCATTCGTGAGGAGAAATCGAATGGCGGGGGAGAAGAATGGAATTGTCCGTAGGGGCACGGCATGCCGTGCCCGCCTTGTTGCCCCTATTGAAAGCATCGGAAGGACATGGCATGCCATGTCCCTACAGGAATTCCATCTTTAGCTCCGCATTCATCTCTTTTTATGAATAATACTTGCATCATCGGCATTGGCAATCCCCTCATGGCCGACGACGGCGTGGGGCCGCACGTCATTTCCCTTCTGCGCGACAGGAACCTGCCTGTGTATTTGATTGAGCTCGACACGCCCGGCTATGCATTGATGACCCACATTGCGGACCGCAAACGCGTTATCGTCATCGATGCCGCGGATTTTGGAGCCGCCCCCGGAATGGTTCGAAAAATAGAAGCGTCGCACGCAACGCCTCTGCAAGACCAGGTCCGTTCCTTGAAGGAAAATGACAGGCTCTCTCAGCATGGAATGGATGTCTTTTCCGCCTTTCAAACTGCTCTGGAATACGGTTTGGCCCCGCAGGACATAATGCTATATTGCATCCAGCCTTGCCGGCTTGAGCAGTTCATGGGATTAAGCCCGGAAGTCAAGGCGGCCGCCGAGAAGGTGGCGGAGGAAATCGCGCTGGAAATCAATTATAAATTATGAATGGTGAATTATGAATGGAAGCAATCAAGGCGCGTTTTGCAATTCACAATTACCAATTCACAATTACCAATTCATAATTCATAATTGATAAAAAATGCACGAGCTTTCCGTCGCAACCGAAATTCTGGATGTGGCCCAGCGCTATGCGCAAGGCAAGCCGATCCGGAAGATTGTGATCAAAGCAGGCCCCCTTTCCGGGGTTGTGAAGGAATCCCTGGAGTTCTATCTCAATCTGCTCTTCGAGGACAAAGGGATAAAAGGCGCGGTTGCCGATATCCAACAAGTGCCGTGCGAGGCCAAATGCAGCTGCGGAAACACCTATGAAACGCCCGATCCTCTTTCGGCTTGCCCGGTTTGCGGAGGACTTGACCGCGAGTTTCGCGGAGGCAAAGACTGTCTTGTCGATTCCATTGAGGTGGCCCAGTGACCTCGAAAACCATTCGCATTGAAGAAGCGGCGCTTGGCCGCAACGCAAAAGCGGCCCAGGAAAACCGCGCATTTTTCGAGAGCCGCGGCTTGACGGTGGTCAACATGATCAGCTCGCCGGGCTCGGGCAAAACCGCTCTCCTGGAGCATCTTGGGCGTCAATGGGGCCGGAAACTGGCTGTGATCACCGGCGATATTCAGACCACGCTTGATGCGGATCGGATCAACCGGTCAGGGGCCGAGTGCATCCAGGTGGAAACAGGCGGTGGCTGCCACCTGACGGCCGAAATGGTTTCCGCGGCAGCAGCCAAACTCGACCTGAGCGCCGCGAAGATCCTGGTGATTGAAAATGTCGGCAACCTCGTCTGCCCCTCGGTATTCGAGCTGGGCGAGCATTTCAAGATCGCTCTGTTGAGTGTGGCCGAAGGACACGAAAAGCCCGCCAAGTATCCGGCATTGTTCGCACGGGCAAGGGCTGTGGTTATCAACAAGATCGATCTTCTGCCCTACGTGGATTTCAATACCGAGCAGGCCGAGGCGGACTGCCGAAAATTGAGCCCCGCGGTACGAATCTTCCGGATATCGTGCAAGACCGGCGAAGGCCTGGATCAGGTCTCCAGTTATCTGGAGAAAGGGTCGTGACCTCCGTTCGAACCTGCAAGCGCATCACCATCAAGGGTACGGTTCAAGGCGTAGGTTTTCGCCCCTTCGTATACCGGATGGCACTGGAATGCGATATCCGGGGATATGTGCGCAACAACGGACAAGGCGTAGAAATACTGGGTGTTGGAAATGCAGACCATCTCATCCGGTTTGAAACCAGTCTGAAACGGAATGCCCCTCCCCTTGCGCTGATCCGTTCCTACGAGTCCAAGACAGTTCAAATTCCCGATGTTTACCCGAATTTCCAGATCGAGACAACAGGACAGAACACGGTTACCGATGCCGAGGCAGCGCGGGACACCGCGGTCTGCCCGGATTGCCTGGCCGAAATGCGCGATCCGAAAAACCGGCGCTATCGCCACGCCTTCATCAACTGCACCAACTGCGGTCCGCGTTATACGCTGATTCGAGAACTGCCGTATGACCGGCCGGCGACCACCATGGCCGCTTTTGCGATGTGCCCCGAGTGCCGCCGCGAGTATGAAAACCCCGTGGACCGCCGCTTCCATGCGCAACCCGTCTGCTGTCCCAACTGCGGTCCAAAGCTCAGGCTGCATAATGCCAATGGAATCGCCATTGAATTGTCGGATCCGATCTGGGATAGCATCAAGACGCTGGGCGAAGGACAAATCGTGGCCGTAAAAGGCATTGGCGGCTTCCACCTGGTCTGCCGCGCAGACTCATCCGCAGCCGTCAATGAGCTCCGAAAACGCAAACTGCGGGAGGAGAAGCCTTTTGCCGCAATGGTCGCCAATATCGAAACCGCTCACCAACTGGCCTATCTGACTGAAGACGAACTTCGGCTGCTGGAAGACCCCGCGCGGCCGATCGTTTTGGCTCCAAAACGCAAAAACGGGATTCTGGCCCCAGAGGTCGCACCCGGTGTCTCGTCGTACGGATTGTTCCTGCCGTATGCGCCCATCCACTTTTTGTTGTTTGATGGTGCGCCGTATTCCGCACTGGTGATGACCAGCGCAAACCGTACTGACGAGCCGATCCTTCACAAGGACGGCGCAACCCTTGATGCATTGCACGGCATCGCCGATCTTTTTCTGCTCCACGACCGGGAGATTCTCCTGCGCAATGACGATTCCATCGCCCGCGTAGTGGACGGGGCACCCGTGCTTTTGCGCCGAGCCCGGGGATTTGTGCCCGAACCCTTGCCCGCCGGAACGGATATGCGGGGGATTGTCGCAACCGGCGGAATTCTTAAGAGCACCATTGCCGTGGGCCGCGGAGAGCAATGCTACGTTTCGCAGTATCTCGGCAATCTTGGAACCATTGAGGTTTTGGAAAACCATGAGGCTGTTCTAAGGCATCTTCTTTCGCTCCTTCAAGTCAAGCCTGAGCTTTACGCGTGCGATCTCCATCCCGCCTCGCTAAGCCGCAAAATTGCGGAGGAATCGGGACTCCCTGTCGAATATGTACAGCATCACCATGCGCATGCGGCGGCCTGTCTGGCGGAAAACGGAGTGGATAAGCCTGCATTGGCAATCGTATACGACGGCACCGGATATGGAAGCGACAAAACCATTTGGGGCGGCGAGTTCCTCGTGGTCGATGGCGCTGATTTCCAAAGGGTGGCTCACTGGAAGCCGGTTTCCATGCCGGGCGGAGATGCGGCCGCATTGCATCCCGGTCGCATGGCGTTCGCTTTCCTGTATTCCAGCCTGGGCAACAAGGCCGCGGAGCAATGCTCCTGGCTCGACAATTTTGAGAAAGAAGCCGTGATGTCCTTGCTGACCGGCTCCTGTCCCGTTACATCCAGCATGGGACGCCTATTTGACGCGGTGTCGGCCATGCTGGGGCTCTGCACGAAGCGCTCCTTCGAAGGCCAGCCCGCCATGCTGCTCGAAGGTGCCGCGGACCCGGAGGAGACCCGGAGCTATTCCTGCCCAACCCAGGAACAGGAAGGCCGGCTGCTTCTGGACGGACCGTCGTTGGTCGTCCAAGCGCTTGAGAATTTTCGCATGGGTGTCTCTCCGGCCCGGATTGCGGCGCAATTCCAGAATTCGGTTGTCCGGGCCAGCGTGGATGCTGCATCCCGCCTGCTGCACCAATTTGGTCTGGACAGCATCTGCCTCTCCGGTGGTTGTTTTCAGAATGCATTCCTGCTTTCGCAGATACGTCGTCGCTTGGTCAAGCAGGGCGCAAACGTATATTCTCACCGGTTGATCTCGCCCAACGACGAGGGTATTTCTTATGGACAGGCGGTCATTGCCGCCAAACGGAGAAACAGAGAATCCGTGGTCAAGGGCCGCGAAAAAACAAGGAGTGTGCCATGTCCGTGAAATTCAATGCATCGGAGATCTTTGAAATGGGAATCGAAATCGAGAAGAACGGAAAAGCATTTTATTCCGAAGCGGCGAAAAGGGTAAGCGAAGCGGAGATCAAGAAGCTTTTTGGAGAGCTCGCCGATTGGGAAGACCAGCATGTAACTACTTTTGAAAAACTGAAATCCAATCTTTCCGGTCAAGCCTTGGAAGAAACGATCTATGATCCGGACAACGAAATGCACCTGTATCTGAAGGCTGCGGCTGATAGCCATGTTTTCCTCAACAACGCCGACGCGAAGAACCTTGCGGCCGGCTGCCATAAGGCCAAAGACGCGCTAAAGCTCGCGATGGGATTTGAGAAAGACTCGGTTGTGCTGTACCGGGCCATGGAAGAACTGGTTCCCGAAAACCTCGGTCGCAGCGATATAGGCAAGCTGATTCTCGAGGAACTGAAGCATATCAACATTCTTTATGTGAAACTCGCGAAATTGGGGTAGAACAAATGTGCTTGGCGGTTCCAGCAAAGGTCATTCGTAAAAAGGGCGACAAGGCAACAGTGGATGTGCTTGGCAACACCCTCGAAGCCGATATTTCGTTATTGCCCGAAGTGGAGATCGGCGACTACCTCCTAGTCCATACAGGAATTGCAATTCAGAAATTCGACCCGGAGGAAGCACAGGAAACACTGAGAATCATTGGAGAAGTGCTGAAGGAGGATCAATAAAGGCACACTCAGACCACCCCGGCGCCGCGCGGCCACCCCTCTCCTGCAAGGAGGGGCGCACCAAACAAGGGAAGCAGATCCGGAAAAGCCCGTCCTCGCAGGAGGGGTGCCCGAAAGGGCGGGGTGGTCTTCGATTGCCGAATGAACCATGAATATCATATCCCTTCCCCGCTTCGACGATCCCAAACTAAGCCGGGACCTCCTGGCTCAAATCACCCGGTTATCCGTGAAGACCGGGCCGGTCAAGATCATGGAGGTCTGCGGGACCCACACCATGGAAATCGGTCGGCTTGGTTTGCGAAGCCTTTTGCCACCCAAGGTCCAGCTTCTATCCGGTCCCGGTTGCCCGGTCTGCGTGACTCCGGGTTCGGTCATCGACGCCCTTGTTCACCTTGCATCAAAGGGACTTCATGTTCTGACCTACGGTGACATGGTGCGCGTTCCTGGCGCAAAGGGATCCCTCGAAAGCGAGCGAGCCAGAGGAGGCAAGGTCACCACAGTCTTGTCTCCGCTCGACTCCATCAAACTGGCTCAAGAGCGACCGGCCGAGAATTTCGTTTTCGCCGCGGTGGGGTTCGAAACAACCGCGCCGGGAACAGCCCTGGCCGTTCTCGAAGCGCGCAAGAGCGGCCTTGGAAACCTGAGCTTCCTGGTCTGCCATCGCGTATTGCCGCCAGGTCTTCTTGCTCTCGCGGATGATCGGGAGCTGGCACTATCCGGGTTCATGCTGCCCGGCCACGTCAGCATAATATTGGGGACAGAGCCTTACGGGTTTTTGGTCGACAAACGCCTTCCCGCCGTAATCACGGGGTTCGAACCTGTGGATATTCTTTTTGGAATCCGGCGAATGCTGGAACTGATTTCGGAGGGAAAATATGAAGTGGTCAATGCCTACCCTCGTGCCGTTAAACCGGAAGGCAATCCTTTGGCCCGGCAACGAATGGAGCAAGTGTTCATCACCTGCGACGCCGAATGGCGCGGAATTGGAACGATCCCGCGGAGCGGTCTTTCGCTCCGGCCCGATTTTGACGACTTGAACGCCGAAAACCGGCACGATCTGCGAATCGCTCAATCGCAAATGCCCAAGGGATGCAGTTGCGGCGAAGTCCTTAAAGGCAAACTCAAACCAAACCAGTGTCCGCTGTTTGGAAAGCGCTGCACGCCCGAATCGCCCATGGGGCCCTGCATGGTCTCGAGCGAGGGATCCTGCGCAGCATATTACAAATATGAATAATCGCATTCATCTTTCCCACGGCAGCGGCAAAGGGCTAGCCGACTTGCTCGATGAAATTATTCTGCCCGCCATGGGGCATAATCCTTCGGCCGTTCTTGAAGATGCAGCCGTGCTTGCCCCCATAGCCGGCCGCCTGGCATTCACGACCGACTCGTTCGTGGTCAATCCCATCGAGTTCCCGGGCGGGGACATCGGGAAACTGGCAGCCTGCGGAACAATTAACGACCTCGCCATGATGGGCGCCCTCCCCCGCTTTCTTTCGGTGTCCCTGATTCTGGAAGAGGGCCTGGAGACAGGCCCGCTAAGTCGAGTTCTTGGCTCGCTCCGCTCGGTGTGCGTTGAGGCGGGAGTCCAGGTCTCCTGCGGGGATACGAAGGTTGTCGAGCGCGGCAAGGCGGACCAGATTTTTGTAACGACTTCAGGGATCGGTGAAATTCCCGCGATACGGAATATCACAGCCGCGGGCCTGCGCCCGGGCGATGCGGTTCTTGTGAGCGGCCCCATCGGCAAACACGGAATTGCCGTAATGGCCGCGCGCCAGAAATTGGGATTCGCTTCCAGTGTAATCTCGGACTGCGCCCCGCTTCACGGGCCGGTCAAAGCTTTGCTTGAGGCAGTCCCCGAAGTGCGCGCTATGCGCGATGCCACCCGCGGCGGCATTGCCGCGGTTCTCAATGAACTGGCCGATGCGTCGAAGGTCACGATTGAGATTGAGGAAAATTGCATTCCGGTAACGCGGTCCGTTACCGGCGCCTGCTCGCTGATGGGCCTGGACCCTCTGACCGTTGCCAATGAGGGGACATTTGTGGCCGTTGTTGCTCAAGACCATTGCGACAGGGCGCTTGCCGCGCTTCGGTCCCATCCCCTGTCGGCGGAAGCGTGCAGAATCGGCACAGCCAAGCCCCGCGGCCGCTTCCCCGCCCTCCTCCAAACCAAAATCGGCGGCCTTCGGCCAATCATGCTTCCGCCGGGGGAGTTGCTGCCAAGAATATGCTGAAGAAGAGAACAGCTTCAGCTATAGCCGATCTTTTCTGACGACAAAGTAGACTTCCGGGTTCAGCACGGAACCCAAGCTGGGAAACGGGCTGAATCGTATTCTCTCCACACTGAAACGCTTACGAAGTGTTTGGCCGAGTTCGCGGTAATCGAATCCAAGGTGATGGAAATGGTACGGAAGGCCGACCGAAATCTCGGATACGGGGCGAGGCCTTGGCGGGCGTCCAGCAAACACGGAAAGTATGTTGCGCGGCTTCGCATCAAACTCGCCATACCTGCGTGACATGCGGAAGGCCCCTTTTATCAGTGCCGGTAGAAAAAGCTCATGCGGCACTCCGATAACAGCACGGCTGCCCGGCTTCAATAAGCGATGTATCTCCGCGACTGCAGCCGAGGTCTGCTTCTCCGGAAGGTGCTCGAATACCTCCAGACAAAACACGAGATCAAAGAAGGCCGATTCCAAGTAATTAGTTTCCTGAACCAAGGCCACCCGTTTCAGATCGTGCAGATTTTGTTTTGCTTCCGCTATAAGGGCGGGGTTAGGCTCATAGCCCCAAGGCATCACGGAAGCATAGCCTCCCATCTGACGAATTAGTTCACCGTCGCCAGTCCCATAATCGAGAACCCTCCATATCCTATCCGTATCCGTAAGACCCGATATTTCCAGGGCCTCGGAAAAACGGCGCTTCTGCAGGAAGCGCTTGAAGAAGTTCGGATCTCTAACTGTTAGATCTGCGTAACTCATTCGGAGAAATTGGCCCAATCGGCAGGAGGGCCATGCAGGAGCGGCCTATGGGCCAACGATGTCGAATTCCAGTTGCACGTCTTGAAATGCGGTTTTGCTGTTATCAACGCCTTCATAAATCCCCATTACCATGTAAGCATAATCTGGATTCATTGGTATCGTTGTATCGATTATCAATAAGCTTGGAAAACTCGCGGAAGTGCTCGAACTTTTGTAGGTGCCCGCATAGTAATAGTTGATCTCCCCCCCAGTGGTTACAGCCTTTGCATAAAGGGAAATCGCAACATTCGGCAGAGCACTTGTAGTGTCGCTAACCCGAGCCGTTATTTTTCTTAGAGTGCTATTGGCGGGGGGATTGAATGGTATGAAGATGGCGATGGTATCATTCGGTGTTGATGGATCAACAATTTGTGTGTAACTGGTTGCATGCCAGTTAATCGTTAGATTTCGGCCGGACATCCTTCTCGCCATCGGCAAAGTAAGATTCCCTGCTAAGTTGATTTTTCTCCTTTTCGCCGAGCGGAATCTCAAGCTATCCGCTGACAGTATCCCCACCACCTCGAAATTCCCATTCTTGGAAGCCGGCAAGTTGCCTGCCGTAATCGCTCCGGATGCCAGTTTTGCGGATGTCACGGACGAATCGGCGATCTTTGCCGTTACGACCGCACCATCGGCAAGCTTAGAAGCCGAAACGGCGCCCAATGCGATCTTGCCCGAATCCACCATCGGAATGCGGATTGCGGAATCGGCCAAAGCGGCTTTTTGGGAACTATCCGCCAGCGCCACTCTCGCGTGTGTGTGTCCGGTATCGGAAAAAGCTGTGGTCGATAGCCCACCAAACGTCGTGGCATCCCTGGCCTTATCGGCATACTTCGCCGTATCCGCCCGCATCGCAGAGATTGAACTAAACGTCATGGCAATATGCTGCCGCGGATAGATATCGCTGTTCACCTGCATCTCCAGCCAAAGATCAGAAGCCGCGTGGATTGAATCGATGGGAATTTGCGTATAGGTCCCCAGTCCGGCATTAAAGCGTCCATTTGAGGTCGAGATCGTATGTTCCTCTGTCCAAAGGGGCTGTCCGCCTGTCTGAGTCCGGTAAAGTCTGAACCTTACCGTTGCATTCGTGAGGCTTCTGGCATTGCCGTCCAAGTCCGTCAAATACGTCGTGTATTGCACAATGCCCGGTTTGGCATCGACTGAGCTGAACGCGACGCCCAATACAAGGGCCAGAATCGTCATTGCGGTTCTCATGGTTCTGAAAAATAGCATTTCCTCAATAGTATAGCCCAATTTATCGAACTATCAGGGCCTGCGACGGAATGCGCGGCATTCGGCAGACCATGCTCCCGGTTAGAGAACTTCTGCAGCGAACCTACTTACATCCTGGACGGGATTTTTCAACGGCTTTCTTTGTTTTTTTCCAAATGGACGAATCTTACCGATCTTCTGCCAATCGCCCACCTGCAGACACTCACCTCCCAACCTGTTTTGTGATGACAAGTTACGTAGTTCACAGGCTTTATTAGTGAAATATATCACATATATTTACTTTTAGTGCGCCTTTTATTGTGACAACTAAAGCATTAATATCGGATTTTGCAATTCTAAAGTACTATAATATTACCGCATTTTTGTGATTTGAGTCACTTTATTATTGACACTGGCCTGAATAGTATTTATACTATTTTTCACAAGAATGGCCAATACAATGAATCAAAGCGACATTAGCAAACGCGTTATTTCAAGGCTCTCCAGGTATCGCGACGCCCTGTTGCGACTGAAGGCGCAAGACATCGCAACGGTGTTCTCCGAGGATCTGGCTGCCGCGATTGGAAATAATGCGGCACAGGTGCGCAAAGATTTCTCCTGCACCGGAATCTGCGGCAAGAAAAAAGCGGGCTATGATGTGAAAAACTTGCTGAAGCAATTGGATTCAACGCTGCGCAGCAATGAGCGCCACCCGGTCGTTCTGGCGGGGTTGGGAAAGATAGGCACAGCCCTGCTGGAAGAAGGGCTTTTCGATCATGGCGCGTTTCAGGTTGAAGCATGCTTCCATGACAACGATGGAACGCCTCAGGAATCCGCCCACTCCCAGATTCCGATGTTTCCGATTTCCAGGCTGCTGGACTATGTCCGTGATCGCCAGATTCGGATTGGGATTATTGCGGGCCGCGCAAAACAGGCCCAGCGGGTCCTGGACCTGATGGCTTTGGCCGGTATTCGGGGAGTTCTTAATTTTACCCAGGCCGAACTGAAGAGTCCCAAAATCTGCATCGTAAACACGATCAATCTGTTGCACGAATTGGAGAACCTGGTTTTCTTCGCACGGGCCGGAAATGAGAAGAACGCTTAAGACCCGCCTCTTCCTCTCCTACCTGTTCATTGTTCTTGCCTTCGCCATTTCCACGGGCATTCTGGGCTATACCATCATGAAAATCGACATCATGATGCGCGCCCAGATCCAGGTGGGACGCAACCTGGCCGCGGCCCGTTCGGTATTCGAAGCGCAGATCCGTGAACTGCGGTCGGCGTTCGATCTCATCGACTATGTCGAGAATACGGCCCGGCTAAAATCGCGAATGGATCTTGATTATCTCTTCGTTGTCCCGGCCAGCGACAGCGCAACCGTCCGGTCCGAAATCGTGCGCTGCGCTTTCCGAGGCAACGCCACGGGGGGCGTTCGCGCATTGGACAGCACCGAGATTTGCGCAATGGACAACGCATTGTGTCGCCGGGCGCGAATCGAGCTGATTTCTACACCCAAGGCAAAACCCGTAAAGCAAACCGTGCTGACAAGCGCCATGGCCATCGAATGCGCAACACCGTTTTTCGATCGCCAGGGCGGAGTGGCCCGCGTAGTTTACGGCGGACGAATTCTGAACCGACACTTTGGGCTGGTGGATCGGATTCACGATATTGTTTATGAAAACCGGCTTTACAATTCCAAGCCGGTTGGAACCGTAACACTCTTCCTCGACGATGTACGTGTCACCACAAACGTGCTGGACAAGAATGGAGAGCGGGCCATCGGCACTCGTGTCTCGCAGGCGGTTTATGAAAACGTAATCGAAAAGGGCAAGCCCTGGTTCGACCGTGCTTTTGTGGTGACCGACTGGTATCTCACCGCCTATGAACCCATTCGCGACATCAACGGCAAAATTCTGGGGATCCTTTACGTAGGCGCCCTTGAACAACCCTATAAAGACCGGATTCAATCACGCGTGGGCCTGTTCCTCCTGATCGTGGGTGTCGTCACGGCATTGGCGCTGATTTCTTCGCTCGTTCTCTCGTCCGGAATCTCCCGCCCCCTTACAGAAATGGTCCTGGCAACCGAGAAGATCTCGACCGGGGATCTTGACCATCGCATCGAACCGCGCACGTCCGTATCCGAAATCGAGCAACTGGCCGAGGCCTTTAACGAAATGGCAGGCCGTCTGCACGAACGCGAAAACAGCCTTCGTGACATGAACCAAAAATTATCGACCCTCAATAAGAGTTACCTCGACCTGATCGGGATGGTCAGCCATGAACTGAAGGGGATTCTAGCTTCGGCCACGCTCAACACCTATTCGGTTCGCGATGGCCACCTGGGCGACATCAATGCCGTCCAGAAGAAGGCGCTCAGCTCCATCGCCCGAAATCTGGAATATTTCGATTCCACAATTAAAAACTTTCTCAATCTCAGCCGCATTGAGAAGGACGAGTTCGAGATTTCCCGCACCCACGTCCTGCTCCAGAAGGATGTGATCTTTCCATCGCTTGAGGTTTTTATGCCGCAGGCCAAGAGCCGATCATTGGAGATGGTGCACGCCCCGGAGCCGGAAATCGAGCTGCAGGCCGATTCGGCAATGCTGTTTATGGTATCGAATAACCTGATTGGAAACGCCGTGAAATACGGCAAGGAAGGCGGCCGCATTGAGATCAGAATCTCCGTTCAGGAGAGAAATGCCATCGTGGAAGTATACAACGACGGCCGTCAAATTTCCCCGCTGGAAATGCCGCGGCTCTTCCAACGCTTTTCCCGATTGGATGCGCCCGAATCCCGCAACGTCCGGGGAACCGGACTGGGGCTGTTTATCAGCCGGCAGATCATCGAGAAGCACGGGGGAAAACTGTGGTGCGAACCCCGCGAGACGGGAAATTCCTTTTTGTTCACATTACCTATGGGCATAAATCCTCAACAAAGGAGTTAATCACATGGCCCAAGCTGCCTGTCAATGCGACGAGGTGTCGGAAGAAAAGCTTCTGCCGCGCCTCGATCAGATCCTTAAGGAGTACCGCGACAAACCGGGCGCGCTGATCCCGGTGCTTCAGATCGCGCAGACGATGTTCGGCTATCTACCCGAAACCGTCCTCAAGCGAATCTGCAAGATCCTCGACAAGCCATATAGCGAAGTGGCCGGAGTGGTTGGTTTCTACTCATTCTTTTCGACCGTGCCCCGGGGCGAGCACATGGTCCGCGTGTGTCTGGGAACAGCCTGCTATGTGCGCGGCGGCAAACAGGTGCTTGAAGCCATTAAGAAATCGTTGAAGATTGACGTGGGCGAAACGACGCCCGACCGCAAATTTTCGCTTCAGGTGGCCCGCTGCTTCGGCGCGTGCGGCCTGGCCCCAGCCGTTATGGTCGATAACGACGTGCACCAGCGCGTAAAAGCGGCACGTGTGTCCGATATCCTGGATCAGTATCGAAAAAAGAGCGGAAAGAAGCGAGGGTCCAAATGAACAAACGAATTGCATCCAAAGCTGCTCTGATCTCCTTGCGCGATGCGGCGAAACCGGCAGTGGAGGCCCGTCTTGCGGCTCAAACCGGTCCGGTTAAGAATTACGTGCTGGTCTGCTTTGGTGGAGGTTGTATCGCATCGGGCGCCGTTGATGTGAAAAACGCCCTAGAGAAGGAGCTCAAGCAGGCGCGTCTCGACAAGCAGGTGAAAATTTTTGAAACCGGCTGCCTTGGCCCCTGCGCGGTGGGCCCGGTGGTGGTTGTTTATCCCGAAGGCACATTCTACGAGAACGTGAAAGCCGACGACGCGGGCGCCATCGTCCGTTCGCATTTGAAAGCCGGAAAGATCGTGGACCGCCTTGTCCACAAGAAAGCGCTGACCAAGACTCCAGTCCCGGCCATGAAGGACATCGATTTTCTAAACCGGCAGACCAAGATCGTATTGCGAAACTGCGGTACGATCGACCCGTTAAGCATCGATGAATACGTGGGCCGTGATGGGTACATGGCCTTGGCCAAGGTTCTGACCGAAATGAAACCTGAAACGGTCATTGATGAGATCAAGAAATCCGGAATCCGCGGACGCGGCGGTGCCGGCTTCCCCACCTGGATGAAGTGGAGCCTGACGCGCAAGGCGGCCGGGACGGAAAAATTTGTCCTCTGCAACGGCGACGAAGGAGACCCGGGCGCATTCATGGACCGCAGCGTGCTCGAAGGAGATCCGCACAGCGTGATCGAGGCCATGGCAATCGCCGCCTACGCAATCGGCGCATCCAAGGGTTACGCCTATGTGCGAGCGGAGTACCCGCTGGCCGTGGAGCGGCTGCAGAAAGCCATTGATGTGGCTCGGCAATACGGCCTGCTGGGCGAAAATATTCTGGGAACCGGCTTTCGCTTCGATCTCGAGATCCGCATGGGCTCGGGGGCTTTCGTGTGCGGCGAAGAGACCGCGCTCATGACCTCGATCGAGGGAAACCGCGGCGAACCGCGCCCGCGCCCGCCTTTCCCCGCCAACAAGGGACTCTGGGGCAAGCCCAGCGTCCTGAACAACGTGGAAACCTATGCGGCGATTCCAGCGATCATTCTCAAGGGCGCCGAGTGGTACGCCTCGATGGGAACCGAGAAGAGCAAGGGAACCAAGGTCTTCGCCCTGGCCGGCGCCGTCAACATGACCGGCCTGGTCGAGATCCCCGTTGGAACGCCGCTGGGTGAGATCATCTATGACATCGGCGGGGGCATTCCTGGCGGCAAGAAATTCAAGGCCGCGCAGATCGGCGGTCCCTCGGGCGGATGCATCCCGCGCGAGCACCTCAATGTGCCGGTGGATTACGAGTCGCTGACCGAACTGGGCGCCATTATGGGGTCCGGCGGTTTGATCGTCATGGACGAAGACACCTGCATGGTCGATGTGGCCCGCTACTTCCTGGATTTCGTGCAGGACGAATCGTGCGGCAAGTGCGTTCCCTGCCGAGTAGGAACCAAGCGCATGCTGGAGATCCTCGATCGAATCTGCGAAGGCAAAGGCGAGATGGAGGATATCAACCGGCTGATTACGCTGGGCAATCAAATCAAGGATTCAGCATTGTGCGGTTTGGGCCAGACGGCGCCCAATCCGGTGCTGTCCACGATCCGGCATTTCCGGCACGAGTATATCGCCCACATCCGCGACAAGCACTGCCCGGCCGGAGTCTGCCCGTCGCTGGTGCGCGCGCCCTGCGCCAATGCCTGTCCCGCGGGCGTCAATGTGCCCGGATTCGTTTCACTCGTTGGCGAGAAGCGCTACAAAGAGGCGCTGCGCCTGCACCGCGAGCGCAACCCCCTGGCCGCAATCTGCGGGGCTGTCTGTTTTCATCCCTGCGAGGGGAAATGCCGGCGCTCGAAGCTCGACAGCCCGGTGGGAATCCGCGGCGTGAAGCGATTCATGGTGGAACAGGAAAAGACCCCCGAACTGCCTGAGGTCCGCCAAAATCCTGTGTTGGCCAAGCGGAAGGTCGCCATTATCGGCGCGGGCCCGGCCGGCTTGTCGTGCGCCTACTTTCTGGCGCGCATGGGATATAGGCCCAAGATTTTCGAGGCGCAGAACCAGCCGGGAGGCATGCTGCTGCAGGCCATTCCTGCTTACAGGCTTCCGCGCAAAACCCTGGCCAAAGAAATTCGCATGATCGAGAGCCTGGGCGTGGAGATTGAGACGGGCGCCCGGTTGGGCAAGAACATCAGTCTAAAGAAACTGCGCGACAAAGGCTACGAAGCCGTGTTCCTTGGCGTGGGCGCTCCGCTGGGCACCGCGCCGGGAGTGCCGGGCGAAAAGGCCGGCGGTGTAGTCGATGCTATCGCGTTCCTGCGTGACTACAACCTGGGCAAGGCCGCTCCGGTCTTGGGCAATGTGGTCGTGATCGGCGGGGGAAACTCGGCCGTGGACGCGGCCCGAACTGCACTGCGCCTTGGCGCCAAAACCGCAACCGTGTTGTATCGCCGTACGCGTGAGGAGATGCCGGCCTATGCCGAAGAAGTGCGGGAGGCCGAACGCGAAGGCGTAAAATTCGAATTTCTGATCGCGCCCAAGGAAGTGGTGGTCGAAAAGGGCAAGGCCAAAGGCCTCAAAGCCGGCCGCATGATCCTGGGCGAGTTCGACCGTAGCGGCCGGCGCCGTCCCAAGGAGAAAGGCGAAGATTTCGTGGTCGATGCCAATCTGATTATTCCGGCTGTCGGGCAGGCCTTGCCGGCTGCGGAACTGGCCGACGGCACCGGACTCAAGCTCACAAAGAGCAACTACATCGAGGTAAATCCGATCAACGGTCAGACGTCGCTTGAGTGGGTTTTCTCGGGCGGCGATGCCGCGACCGGTCCGGCTTCGGTGATCGAGGCCATTGCGGCGGGCGAAAAGGCCGCCATTGGAATCGATCAATTCCTGACCAAGGAAAGCCATGCCTTCTGGCGTGACTGGAAAGAGGCCGAAACGAAGTTCGACCCGGATGCGGACCCGGCCATGCATGCGCGGGCCGCGGCACGACTGCTGCCCGAAAATCAGCGGAAAGGCAACTTTAAAG
>CAYVZU010000035.1:0-30654 GCA_964455935.1 uncultured Fibrobacterota bacterium | reverse complement strand
CGGGCATTACGCGCGACAATCTTCTCATCCGCATGAAGGAGGAGGATTGGGACGCGGTGCTGGCGGTAAACCTTAAAAGCGCCTTTCTGTGCTCGAAAGAAGCGGCCCGCATCATGATGAAAGCCCGCAGCGGCCGAATTATCAACATCGCTTCGGTCATTGGCATCATGGGGAACGCGGGACAAGCCAACTACGCGGCATCCAAAGGCGGCATCATTTCGCTGACCAAATCGATGGCCAAAGAATTCGCCAGCCGCAACATTCTTGTCAACGCCGTGGCGCCCGGCTTCATTCGAACCGCAATGACCGACAAGCTGCCCGAAGCCGAAAAGCAGAAGATCGCCTCGGCAATTCCTCTGGGCCGCCTGGGAATGCCCGAAGACGTGGCCGAAGTCGTCGTTTTTCTGGCCGGCGCCGGTTCCAGCTACGTCACGGGACAAGTCATTCCTGTTGACGGTGGAATGGTGATGTAAATATCTTTAAACGTCTTTCACTCAAACCAAAGGAGAGGTGTATGTCGGATTTGGAAGCCAAGGTCAAACAGGTGGTCGTTGACAAGCTGGGAGTCAATGCCGACCAGGTCGTTCCGGAAGCTTCATTCGTGGAAGATCTGGGCGCCGACTCTCTGGACACGGTTGAGCTGGTGATGGCCTTCGAAGATGAGTTTAATATCGAAATCCCCGACGAGGACGCCGAGAAGATGAAAAGCGTCGGCGATGCAATCAAGTACCTTGAAGGGAAAGTATAAGTAGAATTCCTCAATCGTAAAAACGAGAGCGATCAATATGGACAAACGAAAAGTGGTTGTAACCGGAATGGGAGTTGTCAGTCCTCTGGGCTGCAGCCTCGATAGTTTTTGGAATGGATTGTGCACAGGCCAAAGCGGCGTAGGCGCAATCACCTGCTTCGATGTATCGGCCTATCCGGTGAAAATCGGGGCGGAGGTTCGCGATTTCAAACCCGAGGACTTCCTGGACCGCAAGGAACTTCGGCGCATGGATCCGTTTGTCCAGTATGCCATGGTCGCATCCATTCTGGCCATGAAGGACTCGGGGCTGAACCTCGATGCAACCGACAAGGACCGCATGGGGGTGATCATCGGGTCGGGAATCGGCGGGTTGCACACGCTCGAAGAGCAACACCGCATTCTCCTCGAAAAAGGCCCCGGCCGCGTAAGCCCGTTTTTCATTCCCATGATGATCACCGATATGGCCTCCGGCATGGTTTCAATTCATTTTCGCGCCAAAGGCCCCAACTACGCCTGTGTTTCTGCCTGCGCATCCGCGGCCCACTCCATGGGCATCGCCTTCCGGGCCATTCAGAACGGGGAGGCCGATCTCATGATCACGGGAGGCGCCGAGGCGCCCATTCTTCCCAGCGGCCTGGCCGGATTCTGCAGCGCCAAGGCATTGTCAACGCGGCCGGTTCCGCCCGAAAAGGCCTGTTGTCCCTTCGATGCTCAGCGCGATGGATTTATCATGGGCGAAGGAGCGGGCATCGTGCTCCTCGAATCGTTGGAACACGCCAAGGCCCGCAACGCCCGAATCTATTGCGAAATGGCCGGATATGGATTCAGCGGCGACGCCTACCATATGACCGCACCGGCTCCGGAGGGTGATGGACCCGCCCGCGCCATGAAAGCCGCGCTGCTGGATTGCGAAGCCGCCCCGCAGGATGTTGACTACATCAATGCGCACGGGACGTCCACGGAGCTCAATGACAAACTCGAGACCATGGCAGTGAAAAAGGTGTTTGGAGAATGGGCCGCAAAGGTGAAGATCAGTTCGACCAAATCAATGACCGGTCATTTGCTTGGCGCGGCCGCCGCAATCGAATTGGTGGCAACAGCCCTTGCAATCAGGGACTCAAAAATACCGCCCACGATCAACTACGAGAATCCTGACCCGGATTGCGATCTCGACTACACTCCGAACAAGGCCGTGGACATGCCGGTTCGCCTTGCATTAAGCAACAGCCTGGGCTTCGGCGGCCACAACGCGTCACTGGCCTTGCGCCGCATTTAGCAGTCAGGGATTTTGGACTCTCTTTTCCGCAGGATCACGGCCCTTTTTCCCCGCCGGCAACGGCACCCGCTGGAGCCCAGTCTTGGTTATTGCTTCCGCAACATGGAGCTATTGCAGCGCGCGCTCATGCACCGGTCCTACGCCTATGAAACCGAAGGGGGCCGAACCGAATCCAACGAGCGGATGGAATTTTTGGGGGATGCGATTCTGGACCTGGTTGTCACCTCTTTTCTATTCCGCACCTATCCGGACAAACAAGAAGGTGACCTGTCGAAGATCAAGTCGCTTGTAGTAAGCAAGCCCGTCCTTCGCAAAGCGGCGGATAAGATGGGTTTGGGCGCCCATCTCTATATCAGCGTTTCCGAGGAACGGACCGGCGGGCGCAAACGCATCTCCATTCTGGCGGATGCATTCGAGGCCGTGATTGCGGCGATTTATCTCGACGGCGGCCTGGCGCCGGCCGAACGGTTCATTCATGCGACCGTCCTCCGGGATCTTGACGAGCATTTGCAGGATGAGAGTCACACGAATTACAAAAGCGAGTTGCTCGAAGCAACCCAAAGCCGGGGTCTGGGAACTCCGGTCTACGATGTCCTTTCGGAATCCGGGCCCGATCACAACAAAACCTTCGACGTGTGCGTGAAGATTCGCGATGACGTGTGGGGCCGCGGCCGCGGGAAGAACAAGAAATCGGCCGAGCAGGAAGCGGCCCACGACGCTTTGTCAAACAAACGGGATATTCTTACACCTTCCAAAATAAAGGAGTTCCTATGATGAACTACTTCTTTACAGACGAACAGAAAATGATTCAGGAGACCGCGCGCCAGATTGCCCAAGAGAAGATTAAGCCGGTAGCCATTGAATATGATGAAAAAGAGATTTACGCCTCGGACATCAATAAAATTCTCAGTGAGGCGGACCTGTTTGGCGTCTACATCCCCGAAGCCTACGGCGGAATGGGATTTGGCATTTTCGAACTGGTAATTGTGGTGGAGGAATTGTCCAAGGCCTGTGGAGGGATTTCACTGGGCCTGGCCGGAAACGCGCTGGGGCTTTTCCCGATTCTTCTTAACGGTTCCGAGGAACAGAAAAAGAAATATCTGCCGGATCTGGCAGCGGGAAGAAAGATCGCCGCCTTTGGTTTGACCGAAGCCAATGCGGGCTCGGACGCCTTAGGAATGAAGACCACGGCCAAAAAGGTCGGCAATGAATGGGTTCTCAACGGAACCAAGCAATGGATCACCAACGCGGGCGAAGCCGAGGTCTACACGGTATTCGCCAAGACAAACCCGGAAAAAGGCGCGCGGGGCCTCACCTGCTTCATCGTCGAGAAGGGCACGCCCGGATTCAGCTTCGGAAAGAAAGAAAACAAAATGGGCATTCGCTCCTCGTGCACCCGCGAGTTGATTTTCCAGGACTGCAAAATTCCGGATGCCAATCTCTTGGGCGGTGAAGGACGGGGAGCCATTGTCGCCATCAACACGCTCAATCACAGCCGGCCGGGAATCGGGGCCCAGGCTGTGGGAATCGCGGGCGGCGCGGTGGACGATGCCGTCCAATATTCCCGCGAGCGCACGCAATTCGGCCAGTCCATTGCCTCTTTCCAGGCGGTTCAACATATGCTCGCCGACATGGCCACGCAGCTGGAAGCGGCCCGGTGTCTTCTCTATGCCACGGCCCGGACCATTGATGCGGGCGAAAAGAACTTTGCCACGGAATCGGCCATGACCAAGCTCTTCTGCTCCGACATGGCCATGAAGGTCACAACGGACGCAGTGCAAGTCTACGGCGGCTATGGCTATATGAAAGAGTACCCAATGGAAAAGCGCATGCGGGATGCCAAAATCACCCAGATATATGAGGGCACCAATCAGATCCAGCGCAATGAGATCGCCCTCGGCCTGATCAAAGCCGCGGCCATGCGCAAGTAGCAACAGCGACGCCGCTCGCGACGCCCCAATTTTCCTATGCAAGAAAGGGCGGCCTTAAGCCGCCCTTTCGCTTTTCGCTTGGGAAACTCGTGAAAACGACTCCACCGCATTGCCCATAACGGCTCAGCCGATACAGTCCCTTGCTTTGTAGCGCATAAATAGCGCCAAATCGGTCAGCACCATCCCCAAATTCAGGATGTAAAGCCCCATTACCATGTCGAGCGAATACACGGCTTTGTGAACGATCCCGCTGGCATATCCAACCGAGACAATGATCATGAACATAGGGCTTTTGCCCATTACCTGCTTTGTGCGGACTGCTTTGGCAATGGAAAAGGGCCAGCTCAGCCCAAAACAAATGAGCATCAGGGCTTCAAATGGACTCATTGCTACTCCTTCGGTTTTTTGGTTCATGTTCGCAAGAATATATCTGCCCGGCATCGTGGGAGAAACTTCATCGCTGGAATATGCGCAATCTCGTCGTCCACGCGCCGTTCCCTATCAAATACTTTGTTTTCAGGCCGATTATTCAACCTAAATACCGCAGTTGCCCGCGGCGAATAGTGGCAACTTCTAACCCTTGCTCGCTTCCCATGCCGATCGGAATCGTCATGGGGGTCCGTATCGGAAAGCCTCGCCATATCTATTGGGTGATATGCCTGCGTTTTCTTCAAGCCGATCTGGGGCAAAGTCTTACCGCTCTTCATCCACGCTCAACTGCGGTATTTGGGTTCAACCAACGCGCCCCCCTTTGTGCCTTTGGCGGCCGCCTGCATTATTTTCATTTTGCATTTCACTTTTGCACGTTGCATTTTTATGTGTCAAATGCCCTCTCCTCTCGGCCATGGCAGGCTATCGGTCTGCCTCATCGTACGCAACGAAGAGCGCAATCTTCCGGGTTGTCTCGAGTGCGCCAAGCTGCTGGCCGACGAAATCATCGTCGTCGATACCGGCTCCAAAGACCATACGCGCGAGATCGCAAAAGCAGCCGGCGCCCGGGTTTTCGAATTTCCCTGGTGCGACAACTTCTCCGCGGCCCGGAACGAATCGCTCAGGCACGCCCTGTCCGACTGGATTCTGTGGATGGATGCCGACGACCGGATCAATGAGCAAGATGCAGGTCTGATCGCGCGCCTCAAACGGGTTAGTCCCCGCAACGTGGTATACTGTTTTCAGGTGATCAGTGTTACGGAAAAAGGAAGCCAGCCGGCCTTTATGCAGATGCGGTTGTTCCCCAACCGGCCCGAACTTCGGTTCGAGAACCGGGTACATGAGTCAATTGGCCGCAACGCGGTCAAGCTTGGATTGCGGGTTGACTATACCACTCTTACGGTATGGCACCGCGGCTACCATAGCGAAGCGGCCGTCCAGGAGAAACTCCAACGCAACCTGCGCTTGATCGAGCTGGACATTGCCGATAACCCGCTGAGCACGCCCCACCTGTACCAAATGGCCCAGACCTATTGGGCTTTGGGCCGGGCCGACGAAAGCATTGCGCAACTTATGCGAATCACGGAGATCCCAAAAGAAAAGCAGCAGCAGCGTTTCGTCTACGAGCACGCGCCGGCCGAAATCGCCAATAAGCTGTTTAGCCTGGGCCGCCTGAATGAGTGCATGCCCTGGGCCGAGAAGGCGCTTCAATTGAACGCCGGCAACCCGGTCGCTCTGTTTTTAAAGGGCGAGATCCTCAGGAAAAATGGCGACCTCAATGGCGCCCGAAAGCAATTCCAAACACTGGCCCTGGAGCGTATCGAACCCCACTCGATTCCCATCGACATTGCCGGATATAAGCAGAGGGCTGTTGACCGCCTCAAGGAGCTTGAGACTGCGGTTCCTCCCCCGGCAGCCCCGCATGGCTAACTCCGTCAACTCAAAGCATAGCGGAAGGGGCAACTGTGCCGCTCACATTTGATTTGCCCATCGAAGAGCTGAAAACCTATCAGGGGGTGAACCCCCGCCCATCCGACTTCGAGACATTCTGGGACAAGAGTCTTGCGGAAATGCACGCGATCGATCCGAAAGTGGAACTGGTCCCGGCCCAGTTCCAGACGCCTTTGGCCGAATGCTTTCACATGTATTTCATTGGCGTTGACGACGCGCGCGCCTATGCAAAATTGCCGCGATCCAGAAAGGCGCAGTCCCCGCATCCAGCCGTTTTGATGTTTCATGGCTACACAGAGGATTCGGGCGATTGGATGGGCCGGCCTCCTCCTCCGTCGCGCGTGCGCTATGGAAGACAGGTGACGCAACGAGGACACGGCTGCCCGCGATGGGTATGCCCTGGAAAACACGTAACGGCTTGTAAGCCTTTGGGCCTTTTGGCCAGAAACCGAAATTCAACCCTCATGGGTGATTCCGCAGTGAGGAAGGAGGCTGGCCCATTACGGAACCTTCCACTATAATTCCCGGCTTTCAGGACCGGAGGCCTCAGCCTAAAAAAGGCAACGGCGAGCACGAACTCGCCGTTTCTGCTATTGAGACGGGACGTGAAGCCGGAGCTCTACACCGTGGTGTGTTCCACATCCGGTTCCTTTTTGGAGCTCCCCTTCTCACGCTTTCGCGCGGCCGGCTTTTCTTTCTCTTCGGCTTTCTCCGCCGGCTTCTCCTTCAAGGTGAAAAGCAACTCCTCGCCGTTTCGGTCCACTGCGATTTCGCTCCCATCCGGAAACCGGCCTTTGAGCATCTCCATGGCCAGCGGGTCTTCAAGCATTTTCTGCACAGCCCTGCGCAGCGGCCGCGCGCCCAGCATGGGTTCATGGCCCTTCTCCACCAGAAGCTCCTTGGCTTCCAGGGTGAAATGCAGCTTCACGGCCCGGTCTTTGAGCCGGTCCGAAACTTCGCTTGACAGGATCTCCACGATTTGCATCATGTGTTCCTTGGTAAGCGAATGGAAGACCACGGTTTCGTCGATCCGGTTGATGAACTCGGGATTAAAGACCTTCTTCATCTCGTCGACGATGCGGGACTTCATCTTGTCATAGCCCTCTTCCTCGCTTCCGGACTGGAACCCAAAGCTCACATTGCGCTTGATGTCCCGGGTCCCGATGTTCGACGTCATGATGATGATGGTGTTCTTGAAATTGACCTTGCGGCCGTAGCTATCGGTCAAATGCCCGTCGTCCAGAATCTGCAGCAGCATGTTGAACACATCCGGATGCGCCTTCTCGATTTCGTCGAACAGCACAACGGCATAGGGCCGTTTGCGGATGCGCTCGGTCAATTGGCCGCCTTCATCATAGCCCACGTACCCCGGAGGCGCGCCAACCAGGCGCGAAACCGCGAACTTTTCCATATACTCCGACATGTCGATGCGGACCAAGGCATCTTCGGTCTGAAAGAGCCGGAAAGCCAAGGCTTTGGCAAGCTCGGTTTTGCCCACACCGGTCGGTCCCAGGAAGATGAAAGAACCCATGGGCCTGCGCGCATCGTGAAGCCCGGCCCGGCTGCGGCGAATCGCGCGGGCCACCGCTTCCAGGGCCTGGTCCTGGCCCACCACGCGCTTGCGCAAATCGTCTTCGAGATGCAACAGTTCGGACTGCTGCTGTTCCTCCATGCGCACCAGCGGAATGCCGGTCATTTTGGCGATTACGTCGGCAATGGTGTTCTCATCGACAACCAGGTGCTTGTCGGACTGCTGGGCTTTCCATTCCTTCTTCATGTCGGCGAGTTTCTTGCGCAGATATTCCTGCTTGTCGCGCAGTTCCGCGGCCTTCAGGAAATCCTGGGCGCTCACAGCCTCTTCCTTCTCGTGAACGATTCCCTCGATCTCGGCTTCGGCCTGCCGAATCTCGACCGGCACGGTCATGCCCTGCAGGCGGGTGCGGCTCCCGGCCTCATCGATGATATCGATGGCTTTGTCGGGCAGAAAGCGGTCGCTCAGGTACCGCTCCGAAAGGCGCACAGCCATTTCAATGGCCTTGTCGGTGTAGGTCACTTTATGGTGCTCGGCGTATTTTGGCCTCAACCCCAGCAGGATCTGAATCGTTTCCTCGGTTGTCGGCGAGTTGACCATGATCACCTGGAAGCGGCGTTCGAGCGCGCCGTCTTTTTCGATGTGCTTGCGGTATTCGTCGAGGGTGGTCGCGCCGATGCACTGGATCTCTCCGCGGCTGAGAGCGGGTTTGAGAATGTTGGATGCGTCAAGACTGCCTTCACTGCCTCCTGCGCCAACAATGGTATGGAGTTCGTCGATGAAAATCATGACATTTTCATTTTTCTGGAGCTCGGTTACCAGCGCTTTGAGCCGTTCTTCAAACTGGCCGCGGTACTTCGTTCCAGCGACAATGGCCGCCATGTCCAGCGTTACCACTCGTTTGTTGTCGAGTAGCTCGGGGACCTTCTTCTCCACGATTTTCTGCGCCAGGCCTTCGACGATAGCCGTCTTCCCGGTGCCCGGTTCGCCGATCAGCACGGGATTGTTCTTCTTTCGCCGGCTCAGGATCTGGATCACGCGTTCGATCTCTTTTTCACGGCCGATGATGGGGTCCAGCTTATTGGCCCGGGCCAGCGCGGTAAGGTCGCGGCCGAAATGGTCCAGGAACGGCGTTTTTGTCTTCTTCTTCGTGATTTCGTTGGTTTCGCCGCCGCGCAAAATACGGGTGATCTCGTCGCGGATTTTTTCGTAATTGAGATCAATGGCAATCAGCGAATTGGCCGAAGCGCTTTCGGAGTCTTTGACAAGGGCCAGAAGCAGGTGCTCGGTCCCCACGTATTTGTGACCCAGTTCGCGGGCTTCCTGGGCCGCCACTTCAAGCACTTTCTTGGCGCGCGGCGTGAACGGAAGCATCTGCCCAAGAGTCAGCATGCCGCCGGAGGTCACAATGGATTTCTCGATGGTTTTTGAGAGCTCCTCCAGTTCAACGTTCAGATTCCGCAAGGCGGCTACTGCCACGCCCTCCCCTTCCCGAATAAGTCCCAGAAGAAGGTGCTCGGTGCCCACGTAGTCGTTCCCGAGCCGCACCGCCTCTTCGCGTGCCAGTTGCAGCACTTTTTTCACTCGGTCGGTAAACATTCCATTCATGTGTTGAATTCTCCTAAAGGTTTAGGCCGCCGACAAAACACCAGCAAGCCGGACCGATGGGCTCTGAACCCCCAACAGACAGTGCGTCCTGGATCGGTCCATTCTGTTGAAATATACTAATTGGGCATGTTCCTTCATAGCGGGTTTTCTCCGCGCAAACGCGGCCGTTGGAGTCAGATCCAGCAGAAATGTAGCTTTAATAATAGGAAGTATTCTTTCCAGGTTCGGCACCACTCCTGAGGAGGTCCAAATGCGAAGGGTTGTTGAAATCACTTTAATTCTATCCATTTGGCTAAACGTGGCCTACTCGCAAACCGTCGTCAAGACCCTGACACTTCCCGGCCTGGCGCGTGATTTTAAAGAGTATAACGTTGCGGGTGGCCACCCGGATTTCCAAAATTGGGGCGGTCAGGGCTGTATCAATGCGGTGGAACGTCGGATCGATACTACCAATTCCAGCTCGCGTTTTCCGGGCGACAATCGGGGGCCCAAATTCAACTCAGCGTTTGACATCCTAAACGGATGCTACCCCCCTCCGGCCTATGGTACGGCGCGGCAGGTCCGGCAGTATGAAAGCATCGAACGCTTCAACCAGTGGTATAATGACCGGGATACAACAATCAACCGTCCCTTTTTAGTGCCTTTGCGCTTCATGTTTGGAAGCGATTGTATCATGCGTTTCAGGGACAGTGCCTTTTTCCCACTCAATCGAAGCAAGGAAAAATATCAGCTCCGTAATCAAGTAGGTACAAACTCCAGCATCGGCTGCAATATTTTCGGTCACTTGCAGCCATCATTCCCCGATAGCAACTTCGGTTTCACTCTGGAGTTCCATACGGCCTTCACATACTACCAGGGGGAACATCAGACGTTTGCATTCAGCGGTGACGACGATGTGTGGGTCTTTATAAAGGACAGCCTTGTTATTGATCTTGGAGGCCTGCATTCGCAGCAAGCGGCCAGTATTGACCTGGATAACCTCCCCGCCGGATTTCTCCAGGATGGCCAGGAATACAAATTTGATTTCTTTTCGGCCGAGCGCCATACGGATGCGTCGAATATTCGCATTGCCACAAGCATTCTTTTTAAACCTGAAGGGGACGGAGATACAACTGTCAGGTGCTTTGGGCAGGACGTAGTAATCGGCTCCCCGGCTTGGCCTCCGACATGGTACACGGACTGGAAGAGCCCGGCAGTAGAGGGAACGATCTTTTCCGGATACTCGGCTGGCGGTACAAATGGAGTGAGCAGCGCAGTCGTGCTCTTCAACGGCG
Organism: uncultured Fibrobacterota bacterium; assembly: GCA_964455935.1. Lineage (GTDB taxonomy): Bacteria > Fibrobacterota > CAYVZU01 > CAYVZU01 > CAYVZU01 > CAYVZU01. Next base: position 20,405 of record CAYVZU010000035.1, on the reverse strand, counting down.
CCAGCAATTTCCGGGATACGGCCGATTTCTTTGGATGGTACACGGCTCAAATTCCGGCCGGATGGACGGGGACAATCACACCCAGCGTGCCAGGATTCACCTTCAGTCCTGCCAGTCGTGCAATCACGGGTATTTTGACACAACAGACTGGATTGGATTTTCAAGGCACCGATACGGCCAGGCCGGTCGTGAAGCTAGCTTCACCCATTGGAGGCGAGTCCTGGATTGCCGGTTCGACCCAGAAAATCGCCTGGAACGCAGCCACGGACAACGGAGCGATTGTTTCACGGTCGATCTATTGGCGCAAAGGCGGCCAGACTTGGCAGCGCCTCGATACGACCGTTTCCGACGGCACGCAAGGCGACTGGAGCTGGGTGGTGCCAGGCGACACGGTCAATGTGTGCTGGGTCAAAGTGCAATTCACCGACGCGGCCGGAAACAAGGGTGAAGACAGTTCGAGCGCATCGTTCAACATCCGTATCGCACCACATTTCACCAGCACGGATACAGCGGTTACAGTCGTAGGCCAAGATTTCGAATACCAGATCACCTGGGACAACCAGTTGGGCGGTGCGCCATCTTTCGCCCTGTTACCCGAAAGTCCGTCATGGGTCCGCCTGGACGGAGATCAAGTGCTTAGAGGAACCCCGCCGGCCGGAAACGGAAGCGATACGGTCCGGGTGACGCTAAGTCTCAGGGGAGTTATCCAGGATACGCTCGAACTTGTGATCACGCGAAACGACCCCAGCGTTTCGGTCCTCAAGGTCAATGGTCCCAAAGCGCGTTTTGGCATTCGTCAGGCCGGGACACCCGGCAGCGATCTGGCCTTTGTCGCCGATCTACCCCAACCCGGAAACTACAGGATCGCCCTGCGCGACGTCAGCGGACGAAAGATCTGGGAACATAGCATGGCTCGCGCCCGGCAGGGCAGCTATCAATTCAAACTGGACGGCCAATACAAGCGCCTGCACGGCTTGTGTTTCGTCACCCTTCAAGGCGAAGGCAAACTGACGACCCTGCGTCTCATTTCGATGCGATAATAGAGACAGACGCCGCGAGCAAAGGGGGGCGGCAAGCCCCCCTTTTTTGCGCTCGCTGGGATTCACCAGCTGGATTCCTTGCCTTGGTACCCCGCTTCGATACATTTTAACCGATTCCATGGGAGTGGCAATGAAACTCGTGCAGGCCATTATTCTGCTTTTTCTTGTGCTGGACCCGCTGGGAAACATCCCGGTCTTTCTGGCCATTCTTCGAGGCGTCGAGCCAAAGCGCAGGCAGCTAATTATAATTCGCGAGCTGATTGCGGCTCTCGTGATTCTTATGTTCTTCCTTCTCTTTGGCACATCTTTGATGGGTTTGCTTCAAATCAGCCAGCCGGCCTTGAGCATTGCCGGAGGAACCATTCTCTTCATGATTGCGATCAAGATGGTCTTTCCCATCTCCGAAGACGGCGCACCCGGCACATCCGGCCGGGAACCCTTCATTGTTCCTCTGGCGGTTCCTTTGGTGGCAGGCCCCTCGGCCATGTCGACGGTTTTGATTCTTGTTACGCGGGAGCCTGCGAAGCTTCCCCAGTGGCTTCTGGCTTTGTTCTGCGCTTGGCTTGCCAGCGCAATCATTCTGCTGTTTTCGGCCCCGCTCAGCCACTTGCTGGGCGAACGCGGTCTCAATGCTATTGAGAAGCTGATGGGAATGTTGCTTACGGTCATTGCCGTGCAAATGTTTATGACCGGGTTGCAGCAATTCCTCCACCTTAGCTGACCCAATGCGGGCAATCGAGGCTTCTCCCCCCCCAGGGGCCAATCACCTTAAAGCTGTTGGCCTTCTCCCGGACTCGGCCGCCCTTTTAATGTACAGCACGGTTCGTTTGTTCCGGACAAACCGGCCATGAGCAATTTTGCCCTGCGATTCCTGCCCGCAGCAGCCTGGTGCCTCACGCGGCTGCTGGGCGCAACCTGGAGAATTCAAGTGGAAAACCCAAATCGAGCACCCACGCCCGACCAGAACAGGAATGAGGGCATCATTTTTATATTCTGGCATAACCGCATTCTAATACAGACATATTACTATCACCATTGCGCCATCACGGCCATGATCAGCAAAAGCAGAGATGGCGAACTTATTGCACGAACAGCCAGACTTTTCGGCCATGATGCGGTCCGTGGTTCGACTTCAAGGAACTCAACAATGGCCTTGTCGGGTGCCATGGAGTTGCTTAGGAAAGGTCAGAACATCGCCGTCACCCCCGATGGACCGCAAGGCCCTCGCTATTCGCTCCAGGCGGGCGTAATCGAAATGGCGAAACGAACGGGGTCGCCAATTGTTCCAATGAGTTACATCGCGTCACTCAAGTATTGTTTCAAGTCATGGGATGGATTTATCTTGCCTCTTCCGTTTTCGAGAATCCGAATCCGCTTCGGTTCGGCAATTCGTATCCCAGAGCAGCTGAATCCGGACGAATTCGAAGCGCAGCGAAAGCGAGTCGAGGAAGCACTCCGTCAGTTGGGCGGAGACTAAAAGGGCGCGTGTCCTGAGTTCTGTTGCTTCCGTGTTACGGATTCTGACCGGTCAGGACTCGCTTCTCAAGTGTCGCCATTTTCCTTAGCAGGAGGTTCCCGTGTCCACTTTATTCACCGCCCTTAAGAACAAACGCATCCTTCTTTCCGATGGCGCCATGGGAACGCAGCTTCAGGCCAAAGGCTTGCCGACGGGCGAGTGTCCAGAAAGCTGGAATCAGAGCCATCCCAATGTAGTGAGAGAGATCGCTCGGGACTATTTCGCCGCCGGTTCAGATATGGTCCTGACCAACACCTTTGGAGGCAACCGAACCAAGCTTGAGAAATCCAAGCTGGGCGACAAGGTTGAGACCTATAATCGCAAGGCCGTGGAGCTCGCCAAAAGCGAGGCCCTGGGGCGGCTTGTGGTGGCCTCCATAGGACCTACGGGCGAATTTATGGAACCCGTGGGCACTGCCACCGAAAAAGACATGATTGAAGTCTTCACCCAGCAGGTGAAGGCTTTGCGCGACGGCGGCGCCGATGGCCTTCTGGCCGAGACCTTCACGGCCATCGAAGAGGTCAGAGCCGTGATCATTGCGACCCGGGACAATACGGACCTCCCCGCCCTTGCAACACTGACTTTTGACAAGGGACCCAAAGGCTTTCACACCATGATGGGTGTCTCGGTCGAATGCGCCGTGGATGAATTGCAGGAAGCCGGCGCCCAGGTGATCGGCGCCAATTGCGGCAATGGGATCGACAATATGATCGAGATCGTAAAGATGATGAAGCCTCGTTCGAGCGTGCCCATCCTGGTCCACGCCAATGCGGGAATGCCGCAGATCGTGGGTGGCAAGACCGTGTTCCCGGAAACCCCGGAGATCATGGCCGGCAAGCTGGCGGGCTTGCTTGATGCCGGCGCCACGATTGTCGGCGGCTGCTGCGGCACCAACCCGGACCACATCCGCGCCTTCCGAGCCGTGATCGACAAGTGGCTGGCACGCGCCCGGTGAATTCAATTCGTTTTTTCCTGACGATTTCCCAAAGCGATTTGGAGACCATAACCCTCTCCATTCCATGGAAGAGGATTATGGTGAGGGTGTTTCCACTTCATCGCTGAAAAGAGAAGCGCCCTACCGACCGTGCAAACGGACCCGACAAAGCGAGTACCGCGCTCCGTTTGATTTCCTCCTGCACCCCATCTATTTTTAAGCTGCGCCAAGGCGGATTTTTGGAGCGTATAGCCCCAGTTTCACCTTGAGCCTTAACCTCAATCTTCGTGGAGACAAAATGGCCTTTCGAACTGCAATCATGGGCGCCACCGGGGCGGTGGGCCAGGAATTTCTAAAAATCCTCGAACAGAGAAAGTTCCCTCTCGCATCGCTGAGGCTTCTCGCATCGTCGCGCTCCGCAGGCAAGAAGGTGAAGTTCATGGGCGAGACGCTGACCATCGAGGAATTGACCGAAAAGTCTTTCAAGAATCTCGATCTGGTTCTGGCATCGGCCGGAGGGCCCATTAGCGAGAAGTTTGCGCCCATTGCCGCGAAGCAGGGGGCTGTTGTGGTGGACAACACCAGCTTCTTCCGCATGCACGACGGCATTCCGCTTGTGGTGCCCGAGATCAACCCCGAGGACATCAAAACCCACAAAGGAATTATCGCCAACCCCAACTGCTCCACGATTATCATGGTCGTTCCGGTGTGGCCCATTCATAAGGCCTTTGGCGTGAAGCGCATGGTTATTTCCACTTACCAAGCGGCCAGCGGCGCGGGCGCGCGCGCCATGGAAGAGCTATTGGAAGAAACCCGGGCGGTTCTCGACAACAAGCCGTACCAGCGAACGATCATCCCCTTCCCATACGCATTCAATCTATTTCCGCACAATGCGGGCAAGCCCGATGCGGACGGCTACGTGCCCGAAGAAGTGAAGATGCGTAAAGAGACCCATAAGATCTTTCATGACGTGAAAATCCGCATCAGCGCAACCTGCGTTCGCGTGCCGGTTCTGCGCGCCCATTCCGAGTCGCTCAACATTGAACTGGAGCGCGATGCTTCGGTGGAAGACATCTACGCCATCTTGCGCAAGGCGCCAGGCGTGACTGTTTTGGAGGAACCCGAAAAGAACCGCTGGCCCATGCCGCTCGATGCCTCGGGCCAGGATAACATTTATGTAGGTCGTGTCCGCAAGGACCTGTCGCAGCCCAAGACCATCGAAATGTGGGTCGTGGGCGACCAGATCCGCAAAGGCGCGGCGCTCAACGCGATTCAAATCGCGGAGATGCTGCAGTGAGTTACATTCTGGTTCTTTTTCTTGTTGGGTTGCTTATGCTTCTGGGCCTGGTGACAATCCAGTTGCTCCGGATCGAGAAGCTGATCGTCGGGCTCGCGGAGCGCGTGGAAGAAGAAGTCGTTTCGAAAATAGGCTAGAGCGATTCTCAAAGATAAGTTCCATAATTGGCCGGCCTCCTGACGTAACGAGGACACGGTTGCCCGCGATGGGTATGCCCTGGAAAACGCGTAACTGCCCGTAAACCTTTGGGCCTTTTGGCCGGAAACCGAGATTCAACCCTCATAGGTGATTCCGCAGTGCGGAAGGAGGCTGGCCCATTACGGAACCTTCCATTGGGAATCACTATGAACGCTGATAAGGGCCGGACCGCATTGGGGGTCCGTTATCGGATAAATTGGAAGTGGAATTTCGACGAAGGTTGAAGAAGTGCTTTGTCGTGGTCAGCCGGGGATTGTCCGAACCTGCTATTTCCCTTCCAGAATTCTCAGCACCGTTTCCAGCTCTCTCCGAATCGAGGCGACACCCGCCGGTTTGGCTGGTTTTTCCTCTTCAACCAAGGGCAATTTGATCTGGACATCGATATCATAATCCTTGGTTTCGGCAAGCTTTCGCTTGGCGCCTACAATGGTGTAGTGTTCCTGATAGAGAAGATGCTTGATCAGCTTGATGAGCTTGATGTCCTTCTGCCGGTAAGCCCGGTTTCCGGCGCGGTTCTTCTTTGGTTTGAGCTGTGGGAACTCGGTTTCCCAATAGCGAAGCACATGCTGCTCAAGCCCGGTTTCGTTACAGACCTCGCTAATTGAGTAGTAGATCTTGCCTTCATCGGTTTTGTTCAGCATTCGACTTTTTCCTCCTTGTGCAAACGAAGCATAAGCTCGTCCACAGCCGCCGCAGGATCCTTTTCCTCGAAGAGGACCTTGTATACCTGTTCTGTTATCGGCATTTCCACCTTATGCTTGCATGCCAAAGCCCAGGTCGACCGGGTAGTTTCGACCCCCTCGGCCACCATGACCATCTCCGAAAGCACCTGGTTTAGAGTTTTCCCGCGGCCAATCTGTTCACCCACAAACCGGTTTCGGCTGTGCCGGCTGATGCAGGTTGTGATCAGGTCGCCGATGCCGGCCAAGCCCAGAAAAGTGCTGGATTCCGCCCCCATGGCCGAGCCCAGCCGGGCAATTTCCACGATCCCGCGGGTCATCAATGCGGCTTTGGCATTATCACCGAAGCCCAGGCCATCGCTGATTCCGGCGGCAATCGCAATAACGTTCTTCAAGGAGCCCGCGATCTCGACTCCTTTCATATCCGATTGGGTGTAGACCCGAAAGACCCGGTTTGACAAAAGCTCCTGAATGGTCCGCGCCAGATCCCCATTTTTGGAGGCGGCGATAATCGAGGTAGGCAGATGCCGGCCCACCTCTTCGGCATGGCTGGGTCCGGACAGCGCAGCCACACGATCCTCCGACAGACCGTGGATTTCCTGAAGAAGCACTTCCGACATACGGCACAGCGTGCCGACTTCGATCCCTTTGGCCGCCAAAAGGTGCGCCCCGCCAAAAGCCGGTACGCTTGCGGCAAATGCCCGTGCCGCTTTGCGCAGGACCTGAGCCGGGACAACCCAAATCAGGAGGTCCGCTTTCCCGGCCGCGTACGCCAAATCGGTCGTGATCTCAATTTCGTTGGGGATCCTGACCCCTGGAAGTTTCTTTTTTTCTTCACGGTCGGCCGATAGCCGGGCCGCGGCGTTCTTGTCAAATTCCCATAATCGCACGCTGCATCCGTTCTCAAAAGCAAGCTTCGAGAGGGCAATGCCCCAACCGCCGGCCCCAAGAACCCCTACTGTTTTCATGCGCTTTCCTTTTTGCGGCCCACCTTCTTTTCGGTGCCGCCGAGCAGCCGCTTGATGTTGCTTCGATGGGTGAAAATGACAAGAAATGCCGCGATGACCGTGAAAATCAGGACCGGCTTGCCCACCGGGAAGACACCGGCCCTGTCAAAGGCCGTCGTAAATATGGGAAGAAGCACTGCCGCGCTCATTGAGCCCAGCGAGACATATCGGGAGACCCATGTCACCAGAAACCAGACTCCAAAGGATGATAGAGCCGCAGCCGGATCGAGCGTCAAGAAAACGCCCAAGGCGACCAACACCCCCTTGCCCCCTCGAAATCCGGCAAAGATGGTATACACATGTCCCAGCATGGCGACGAGGCCGGCCGCAATAAGACCAACTTCGGCCTGGGGTCCTAGCACTTTGCGGGCAAGCAGGACGGCCGCGACTCCTTTGAGACAATCGATAAGACCCACAAAAAGCGCCACCTTCAAACCAAGAACGCGGTAAACATTGGTGGCGCCGGCATTGCCGCTGCCCACGGTTCTGATATCAATGCCTTTCAGTACCTTGCAGGTCCAAATGCTGGTGGGAATGCCGCCGATCAGATACGCGGTAACAAGGCACCCCAGTGTTTCATGCCATGGATACGCCATGTTTCTTTCTTTTCCTTTTTTTTCGCGCTCGCCAAAACACGCGGATTGGACAGCCGGAAAACGAGTAACGGTCCAGGAGTCGATTACGCACAAAACGCTCGTAGGATTCCAGTACGCGTTTGGGATCGTTGCAATGGACGATAAAAGTGGGCGGATACACCCCATCCTGCGTCACCGAAAAGACCTGGACCGGATAGCGGCCCGTGCTCTGCGGCGGAGTGGCCTCGAAGGTCCGGGTCATGAAGTCTTCCAAGTCGCGCGCGTCGATCCATTGTCCGCAACGGGTATGAATTTCATAGCAGATTTCGAGGATTCGATGGACTCGCAGCCCTGTCAGGGCCGAGATGGTTACTTTGGGAATATTGCGAAAATCGGGATTGGCTCCATCAATTCTCTCCACCAGCTTGTCAAACAGCTTGCCTTCCCGGTGGACAGTATCCCACTTGTTCAGCACCAGCAGGGCACCCTTGCCGCTTTTGACCGCCAAATGCAAAACACGCTGGTCCTGCTCGCTTAGCCCTTCCTTGACATCAACCATCACCATGGCAATGTCGCATCGCTCGATGGTCTTGGTGACCCGAAGGTTCGAAAAATATTCAACCTCATCTCTAACATGGGCCCTTTTGCGCATCCCCGCTGTGTCGATCAGGACATAGTGGTGCCCGTTTTTTTCGATGTGAACATCAATGGAGTCCCGGGTTGTTCCCGGTTGCTCGTCAACAAGAACGCGCTTTTCGCGGCAGAGCATGTTGACCAGCGACGATTTACCTGCATTGGGCCGTCCCACAACCGCAATTCGAATTTCTTTCTCCCCCGGTGCTTTCGCTTCGACCCCAACGCGAAGCGCCACAGCATCCAAGAGATCGGCCGCGTTGGTCCCATGACTGGCCGAAACCGCGAACGGCTCCCCCAGTCCCAGCCGAAGAAACTCCGAAACCTGTCCGGTCCCGGTTGGCCCCTCCGCTTTGTTGGCAACGAGAACGGTGCGGTCGCGGAACTTCCGTTGCAGGAACCGGGCGATTTGTTCGTCCGGTCCCGTGAGCCCGGAAAGCGCATCGACAACAAAGAGGATGAGAGTAGATTCGGAAATTGCCTGCTCGACCTGCTCCAGAATCAATTTTTCCATTAACCGGCTCGAATCCGGGACCATACCGCCTGTATCCACCAGCATGAATTGGCGTTCATTCCATGTTACCGGCTGATAATTTCGATCCCGGGTCACACCGGAGGTTTCGTGAACAACTGCCGCTCTTCGACCAAGGAGCCGGTTGAATAGACTGGATTTCCCCACGTTGGGTCTTCCAACTATGGAGACAATAGGAAGCGCGGTATTCATGGTGCCATAAGATCGTTTAAAGTGATACTTTAAGGCAAGAAAAATGGAATTCCGATAACCTGCTGATTTTTCTCCAATTAGATAGCTGCTCTAAACCCTCACCTTCATTTCTCCCGCCTCCGATGATACAGCCTTAAGTTTGGCCGCTGAAATGCCGATAAACAGATTAGGAGATATTTTATGGTAATTAGCTCCCAAACCACCGCATCCACCTATGATCCATTTGCCCAGCCTGCGTCAGCAACCGGCAATGCCGGAGGCCAGGAGAAATCCAAGGCCAGCACCGGAAATGGTAAAGAGCTGACAAAGGAAGACAAAAAGCAGGTCGAGGAGCTTAAGAAGACAGACCGGGAAGTCCGTGCGCACGAAATGGCGCATATGGCCGCCGGCGCGGGTCTGGCCCGGGGCGGTGTGAAGTTTCAGTACAAAAACGGACCGGATGGACATCAATATGCGGTGGGCGGCGAAGTCTCCATAGACTCCTCCCCGGTAAGCGGAGACCCCAGGGCCACCATCATCAAGATGCAGCGGGTTCAAAGCGCTGCAATGGCACCGGCCAACCCGTCCGGGCAAGACCGGCAGGTCGCGGCAGCTGCGGCAGCCACAGCCGCCGAAGCGCAAATGGAACTGGCCAAAAGCGGCGGCCAGAATGCGGAATCGCCCGACGTCAAAGGGCTTGGAAAAAACAAATCATACAACCGAAACGCCCAAATCCAGCCAATCGATTCCGAGCCTGCAAAAGGCCTGCACCTGGACTTGTTTTCTTGATCTGCACCCGCTGAGATGCGGATCACTCGACTTCATAATCTTGTACCTGCTTGGCACCGCACCCGGCACTATGTGCCGTGCATTATCAGGGGAGAAACAGGTCTGTCATTTCGAGCGAAGCGAGAAATCTTTTCTTGTCCGATCAGGAAAGATTTCTCCCGTTGGTCGAAATGACAATAGATCGCTGTTTCTGGGAAGTCCTGGAAGGCAAGCTTTGCGATAGGATCGGGTTCTATGGCGCCCAAAACGGGAATCGTCTGGTCTTGGCAATGGGCCTGCTTACGTTGACGGCCCTCTTGGCAACAATTCCCAAAGCCCCTCGTTGAGCCAGCGCGTTATAGTTTTCGATCAGCACCGAATCGGGAATGAAACCTGCCTGATCAGCATAGGTCGAGAATAGATCCGCGACCTGCGCGCCGGTTGCTTCGAGAAAGCCGACATAATCGGCCCTGCAAAAGGACTTCCCGTCAAATACCCGGCAGAACCGTCCAAGAACCTGCGCCAAGGTTGCGGCGCCATTGCTCACATCGCGAATGCGCCGGTCCAACAGCATGCAGAATTGCGCTCCCTTTCCATAGGCCAGGTTCTCGCAATTTTGGAGGCTGTCGCGCGAGAACAGATGGACCCTGACATATTCCTCCGACATGGAATGTCCCAATACGTCGGGTGATTGCGAAAAGTCCCGCAAAAGCGACTGTTGGACGAATTCCTCTTTACAGAGGCCTATTTGCGCGGGGATCAAAAAGCCCAAGTAGGTCGCAGTCCCTTCCTTCCACCAGGGATCATCAGTGTCGCCCACGCGCACACCAATCCAGGAGTGGATCATTTCATGGGCCAGGACCATATTGAACACGCCCATTGTGTCCGTGGCAAAGGGAGATAGAACGGAGTATGCCCAGGTCCCTTCCAGACCGCCGTGCGGCCTGTGGAGGGCTCCCAGGATGCCTGTAAGCGGAGTCTCTCCCGCTTTGGGAAAAATCGAAAGGACCTGGCTGGAGATCGACTCAATCGCGGGAAGGAACGCATCCAGGGAAACCGGCACACTGGAGAGATCGATAATCCTGCATGCCTGTTGCCCAACGGTGCTCTCCCAGAGAAGACGGCCGCCAAGAACCGAGGTGGAGAAAAGCAGTTCGTATACGGTTCGAAACAGAGCGCCATCGGCCGGATCCCCGTAAAACGGTACGGTCTGCCCAAACCGGTAGTCCACACGCAAGCTCCAACTGTCCCTCCAAATTCCAACAAGCTCGGTGCTCCGCAGAGGCACGATGAAGAAATAATTCCCAAGGAGAATTCCATGATCGCTCCGAAGGCCGGGAACCGGGATGATGTTTGGAGCCGCAGTATCGTAGGAGAAGCCCACATCATACTGGATCCGTGCCGCGCCGGTCGGCCGTGCAAAGCTGAACCGCAGGGCAGGATACTCCCCTATCGTCAGACTGTCACAGGAAACAGCAAGGGGATTCCCGGCGGAATCCCGGACCGCGAGATTACGGAAATTGGGGGCCGTGGGCAACCACAGGGGGTTGTCGGCATATATGGGCGGGGCCAGAAAGCGAACGCTGTCGGCGGGCCAATATTCCACGTCCACGTCGACATGCAGGCTCTCAGATGGAAGACCGGGAAGGGTCACCGTGTAAGCAATTGCCACAGCCGGCTCCGTTCCCACCGGCTCGCGGCTGCAACCCCAAAGCAAGCAGTACGAAAATGCCGCAACGACCGCAATCCATCTCATAAAAGAAAAATCGTTCGGCGGCCGGGCATTGGCAAACACATTTATGCCCCGTGATGAGTTGTAGTATATTTATTTGATTGATAACTACTCAGGTCTCTCGAAAGAATCATGAAACCACAGAGGAAACACCGAGGCCGGAGAAGAGGACACGGAGTGGGAAAAGATCCATTCTGGCGCGCTGCGCGCCAGAAAGATTTCCCTCTGTGTTCTCATTCTTAACTCGGATTTCTCTCTGTGGTTTCATGGGAACCTGTGTAGTTAATTTGGTTGTTTCGTAACAGCGGGGATCGCAATGCGCACGGCCCGGGACAACAGGATACAATGAAGACACTGTTTCGAATCGCAGAACTTAAAGAGCGCAGCATCATCGGCCTCATGTCGGGCACGTCCATGGACGGGGTCGATGCGCTTTTTGTCCGTTTCAAGGGATCGGGCGCCTCCACAACCTACGAGATCCTGGCGCATCACAAGGAAGTCTATCCGTCCGATCTTCGCGAACAGCTGGCCTCGGTCGCCGCCGGCACGCCGACCAGCGCCGAAATGCTCTGCAGACTCAACTTCGCCGTTGGCGAGGTCTTTGCCATCGCCGCCAATCAGGTCCGCAAGATGGCGCCCCTTACGAAGCGAAAGGCCGACGCCATCGCAAGCCACGGACAGACACTTTGGCACGCTCCCAATGCGGCGGAGATTGGCCATGTTTCGTCGCGCTCTTCTTTGCAGGTGGGCGAACCGGCCGTGATCGCGAAGCGCACGGGCTTGCTGACGGTGGCGGATTTCCGCGCAGCCGATATTGCGGCCGGAGGCCAGGGCGCCCCCCTTGTGCCGTTTGGCCACTGGGTGCTTTTCCGCAAATCGGACCGCAACGTGGCGGTTCAAAATATCGGCGGCATCTCGAATGTGACCATTCTGCCTGCGGGAAGCAAACCCAAGGACGTAAGGGCTTTCGATACCGGCCCGGGCAACATGCTGATCGATGCGCTGGTGCAAAACCAGCCGGACCTGGCCCAACCCTTTGACCGCGACGGCCGGATTGCGGCATCGGGAACCGTTCATATCGAAACGGTCACCAAGTTGCTCGACCATCCGTTCTGGAGAGTTCCACCGCCCAAATCCGCGGGACGGGAAGTGTTTCTTCCCATGATCGAGCAGATGAATCCGGACATGCCCTTTGCGGACAGGGTGGCCACGGCAACGGCGTTGACGGCACGATCCATCTACTTTGCCTATGAGCAATTCGTTTTCCCCTTCTCGCCCATCGACGAAGTGATCGTGGCCGGCGGCGGAACCAACAACAACACGCTGATGCAGCTTCTGGCGGATTATTTCCGCCCCGTGCGCGTGGTACGCGCCGACGAGTACAACATCGCCGCCGAAGTCGTCGAGCCGCTTTCCTTTGCCATTCTGGCCAACGAAACCCTGTGTGGAAACCCGGCCAACTGCCCCAAGTCAACGGGCGCCGCACGGCCGGCGATTCTGGGAAAAATCTGTTTTCCGTGATCCATGGATAAAACCCGGCCCCTGATTGTACAAAGCGATCGATCGCTTCTGCTTGAAGTGGATCATCCCTCCTATGCCGCGGCACGAGACGCAATCGGCCGGTTTGCCGAACTCCAGAAAAGTCCCGAGCACATCCACACCTACCGAATTACGCCGCTTTCCCTCTGGAACGCGGCGGCGGCGGGCCATTCGGCCCGTGAAATCCTCCGCTGGCTCGAAACGTACAGCCGCTATCCCATTCCCGAACACATCCGCCGGGAAATCGAAGAAGTCATAAACCGTTACGGCCGTATCAAACTGGTCCGGGAAGACGGCCAGCTCTTCCTCACGTCTGCCGAACCTGATTTGTTGGAGGGTATCCGGGTCAATCCGCAGGTGAAGAGCCTGTTGCTCGACGTTCCCGCGCCCGATCGCATTCACATTTCATTGCTCAACCGCGGCAAGGTCAAACAGGCGCTCATCAAACTCGGTTTTCCGATCGAGGACCTGGCGGGGTATGTCGAAGGCCAGGTCCTGCCCATTCAGCTGCGCTCGAAGCTGGCCGATGGTACTCCATTCGGCTTGCGCCACTACCAGAGTGATGCCGCCGACAGCTTCTACGCCGGAGGCAGCCCCAAAGGAGGCAGCGGCGTAGTCGTCCTGCCCTGTGGCGCGGGCAAGACGGTCGTGGGCATGGCGGTCATGGCCCGGCTCAATACGAACACCCTGATCCTGGTAACCAATGTCACGGCCGCCCACCAGTGGCGCCGAGAACTGCTGTTGCGCACCATGTTGACTCCGGAGCAGATTGGCGAATACACGGGCGAAACCAAAAGTGTCCGGCCGGTCACAATCGCCACCTACCAGATTCTGACCTATCGCAAGCGCAAGACCGAAATCTACCCGCATTTCTCCGTTTTCAACGAAGGGAATTGGGGGCTTATTGTTTATGACGAGGTCCATCTGCTGCCGGCGCCCATTTTCCGCATCACCGCGGACCTGCAGGCAAAGCGCCGCCTTGGCCTTACGGCGACCCTGATCCGGGAGGATGGAAAGGAAGATGACGTTTTCAGCCTGATCGGCCCCAAAAAATATGACGTTCCCTGGAAGGACATGGAAGAACAGGGATGGATTGCCGCCGCGGATTGCACGGAAGTTCGGGTCAATCTTCCCGATTCGCTTCGCGTGCCGTATGCCACGGCCGCTCCCCGCGACAAGATTCGGATTGCCATGGAGAATCCGGCCAAGGTCAAGGTGGTCGAACTCCTCCTGGAGCGGCACCGGACCGACCGGGTCCTCATTATCGGGCAGTATTTGGACCAGCTCGAAAAAATCGCGCAGGACTCCGGAATTCCGCTCATCACGGGAGCCACCAAGAACCGGGAACGGGATGTTTTATTCGAACGCTTTCGGTCCGGCAAAATGGGACAACTCATCGTCTCGAAAGTCGGCAATTTCGCAGTGGACCTTCCCGACGCGAATGTCGCGATTCAGGTCTCGGGTACGTTCGGCTCGCGCCAAGAAGAAGCCCAGCGCCTGGGCCGCATTCTCCGCCCCAAGGGCGACCACAGCCCGGCCCACTTCTATTCCATCGTCACCCGCGAAACACGGGACCAGGAATTCGCCATGAACCGCCAGCTTTTCCTGACCGAACAGGGATACAAATACCGAATCATGTCGTCGGACGAGTTATATAAGTAAAGAGATCGGGAGTTGTGAGTCGGGAGTCAGACAGAATAATGAAGAGAAGAACGAGTGGCAACGAAATGAAGAAAGTGGTTGTCATCCCTGTCTTTAAATTTTTTCCGGCTTTCATCCCGGCCATTTTCATCTGACTCTACCCATGACTCCCGCCCCACCACTCACCATTCATAATTCATAATTCATAATTCACAACTAATATGCTCTCGCCATCCACCCCTGTTTGCGAACTAAGCGGCATCGGCCCCAAACGGACGGCAGCCCTCGAAAAATCCGGCATCGCCACCGTAGGCCAGCTTGTGGAATGGCTTCCACGACGATATCTGGACCGAAGCGCTCCGGTGGCCATCCGCACTCTCGAACCCGGAATTATAGCTACGATCGTTGGAACCGTGGCTCACATTTCAAAACCGCGCGGACGCAAGGGAAGACTGGTATTGACGGTGCGTGACGAAACCGGCGCCCTCTCCTGCACCTGGTTTGGGGTTGCCCATTTCATGGCCAAACGATTCGAGCCCGGCCAACGTTTCATGCTTACAGGCAAGGTCTCGTTCTACAATGGCCTTCAGATGATTCATCCCGAGATCGAGCGGATTTCCGACGATCTCCCGCCCGGACCGGCCATTCTTCCCTTGTATCCCACACCCATGGCCTGGGGCAAAGCGCACTTTGACAGCCGCATGTTTCGCAAATGGGTTTCCGATACCCTGGATACGACGCGTTTCCCCGATCCCCTCTTGCCCGATTTGATTGCCCGGCAGGTGGGTTTTAGGGATACTGCCGAAACCTATCGCAGCATTCATTTCCCTCAATCTCTTGAGCAAGGCAAACAGGCCCTTCGGCTGTTTCAGTTTCAGGAACTGTTTGTCCTTGCTTACGCCCTTCTCCGACGCAAGCGGGCCAACGCCGAGACGGGCGCATCCGTTCCAGCCTCGACGGTCCTTAAGCCCGCGCTTCTCAACCGCCTTGCCTTCCGGTTAACCTCCGGCCAGGAACGCGTGCTGGCGGAAATCGAGGAGGACATCATCGCCCCCCGACGCATGGCACGACTGCTCCAAGGCGATGTGGGATCGGGCAAAACCATTGTAGCGTTGATCGCAGCGCTCCACTATATTGAGAACGGGCGCCAGGTTGCGGTGCTGGCGCCCACGGAAATTCTGGCGCAGCAGCATTTTCGAACGTTTGCCGACTGGCTGTCCCCGTTCAACGTCGCTTGCGTTCTCCTGACGGGCCAACAGACGCGCAAAGAGCAGGAACAAGCCCGGACAGCCCTGAAAACCGGAGCGCCCCTGGCGGTTGGAACGCATGCGCTGCTTACGGAAACCACCGAATTTCGCGACCTGGGCCTTTCCGTAGTGGACGAGCAGCACCGTTTTGGGGTGGAGCAACGACTGGCCCTTGGCCGCAAAGGAAAGTGCCCGGACATGCTGGTCATGAGCGCGACGCCCATTCCGCGGTCGGTTGCGCTTGTGATCTATGGCGATCTCGACATTTCCGTGCTCGACGAAAAACCACCGGGCCGACAGGAAGTGAAGACGCGCATCGTGGCCCACGAACGCAGACCGGACCTGATGACATACCTGCGGACACGGGCTACCGAAGGGCGCCGGCTCTATTATATTGTCCCCCGTGTTGAGGAATCAGAGGACGACGAAATCGCCTCGGCAATCGAAACCGCGGCTCGGTTCAAAGCCGCCGTTTTCCAGGGAATCGGTGTGGCCTTGGTGCACGGCCGCCTAAAAGGCCCCCAGAAAACCGAAGCCCTTTCCGCGTTCCGGGAAGGACGATCGCCCATACTGGTTTCGACAAGCGTGGTCGAAGTGGGAATGGATGTGAAGGAAGCCGATTGCATGGTAATCGAACACCCGGAACGTTTCGGACTTTCGCAACTCCATCAGCTGCGCGGACGCGTGGGCCGGGGCCGCAACGAGGCGTATTGCTTTCTCCTGCCTTCGGTCAATGCCGCCCCCGAATCTCTGGAACGGCTGCGGGAATTCTGCGCCACGGCGGACGGCTTCAGGATCGCGGAACTCGACTTGGAACCCCGGGGACCCGGCGATATCGCGGGCGTCCGCCAGTCCGGTCTTGTTCCGGGCAACCGCGCAAGCCCTTTTCTTCAGACCCGCCTTTTCGTGGAGGCCCGGGCCTGGGCCCAGCGCGTCATTGAAGGCCGCCTTCTCTCGAAGAAGGAGCAGGATCTGCTCGACAGAACCTGCGGTCAACGCTTCGCTGCCATGACGGGCGGTTCAGGCGCGGCATGAGAGTTGCATTTCGAAACAGGAATTATTACCTTAAACCGGGATTCGGGCAGGATGCATTGAAATATGGTTGACAATCCCCCGCACCCCAATCGGCGACTCTCCCGGCATAAAGGAAGGACCCAACCGCATGTCAACAGCCGTGGAAAAAGAAGAAAAGGGTATATATTATCTGATTCGCATCATAGGTGACTTCAGCGTCAAGTCCATCCGGGCCATTCGTGATTGCATTGATGAGGCCGATTCAATTGGTCATATCTATATCGCTTTGGACCTGCAAAAGACCGCATTCATTGACAGCAGTGGAATCGGACTGATCATGAACCTGCATAAGAAATTAATGGCCCGTCAGGGTTCGTTATACCTGATTGGAATTCCGGCCGTCATTAAAGAGACATTTCGGGTCAGCGGCATTCTTCAACTGATCCCGGTATTCGAGACGCTCGAACAGGCCGACCAGCAAATTGGCTAGGAGTTCTCCGTGGCATACGCATTGGACCAGGAAGAACGCGGGCTCTATTTTCTAATCCGGTTTCAGGGAGACTTCAGCATCAAAGCCCTCTCGCAGTTGCGCGGCGCCGTGCAAGCGGCCCTGGAGACCGGGCACATCTACGTCGCATTCGACCTTTCCAAAACCTCTTTTATGGATAGTTCCGGAACGGGATTGCTGTCGAACCTGAATCAAAAGCTGGTCGCCCGCGGCGGCTCGGTATTTCTGATCGGAGTTGGCGCGCCGCTGCGCACGGCCATGAATCCAAGCGGGATTTTTCAGACGATTCCCAGCGTCGCGACGATTGAGGACGCGGACCTGCAGATCGGATAAATATTTTCATGGACTCCCCCAGCGAACCTGTCACCCGGCCCCGTCTCACCGATTTCAAGCAGGTCGAGGGATATTACGAGAATTTCGAACTGCCGCTGCGGGCCGATGGAAAATCTCTCGAAACCGTAAACGCCATTCTCGAAAACACGAAGCTTGGACGGACCGAGCCGTACGGCCAGGTTCTCTTCTCGCTGACAGGCCGGAATGTGCGTGGCAGGAACGCAATGAAACATTGGCGTTATATCCTGGCCCACAAAAGCGGCCTCGAACAAAGGATCGGACGAACCATCGGCATCCGGGCCGCGGCCATTGACTATTTCGATGTGATTGGCGATGAAGAGAAATTTCTGCAAACGATGCAGAACAAGCCCTCCGAAACCGGCAAATCCGAAGAAGAGGACTGGCTCACATATGTCTTTTCCTCAAAATCCTTCAGTCATCGCCTCCAGGAGGAGATTCAACGCGCCAAACGCTACCGGCATGCGCTTAGCCTGATTCTCACCGACGTCGATCATTTCGGCGCCATCAACGAGAAGCATGGTGTCATGCTGGGCGACATGGTGCTGACGCGGACCGTGAAGATCATTAAAAAATCCATTCGCACCGTTGATATTCTCTCCCGGGTATCGGGTGACCAGTTTGCGGTCATTTTGCCGCACGCCAACAAGCGCGAAGCCCAGGAACTGGCGGAGCGCGTCCGCAAAAATGTCGAAGATCGCTCCAAATATATCAAGGAGCTCCCTGGAGGATTCACGATCACGCTTTCCGTTGTCCAATACAAGAGCGAGGACACCTCCAGCAACGACCTCAGCCGCAGAGCGAAATCCTTGCTGGAAGCCGGCAAGGACCGGCAACGAAATTTCGTCCACGTGGAAGCATAGTCCGACTAATCCCTTGCCCCTAACCCCTTTTTTGCTTGGTCTTGCGGTTTAACTAACCCCCAATCCTGACCCCTAATTCCTTTTTACTGTTTGACCTTTCGCGTTTCACCCTCTTAGTTTATATGTAACTATCAGGGGAGAAACAGGTCTGTCATTTCGAGCGAAGCGAGAAATCTTTTCTTGTCCGGTCTGGAAAGATTTCTCCCGTTGGTCGAAATGACAATAGATCCCTGTTTCTTCGGAGTCTTCCAACGCCGAACCTTCTGTTAGGTGCATGAAAGGACGTGCCCTGAGCGCAGTCGAAGGGTCCCTGTTCCCAAACTCAGCGTATCGCGAGCCAACAATGAACTACGAAGCCGTGATCGGACTTGAAGTCCATGCCCAGCTTTCAACCCAAAGCAAAATCTTCTGCGGGTGCTCGACGCATTTTGGCGCCGCGCCCAACTCGCAGGGCTGTCCGGTATGTTTGGGCCTGCCGGGCTCGCTCCCCGTCTTGAACCGCAAGGTCGTGGAGTTCGCCATTAGGGCCGGTCTCGCCACCCATTGCACCATTGCCGGCGAAAGCATCTTCGCCCGTAAGAATTACTTCTACCCCGACCTTCCCAAGGGCTATCAGATCAGCCAATACGATCGTCCCCTGGCCCAACACGGCTTCCTTGAAATCGACGGGGTCAGGCAGGTCCGTCGCATTGGGATTTGCCGTATTCACCTGGAGGAAGATGCCGGGAAGCTGATTCACGACCAGGACGCCGCCGGATCGCTGTTCGACGTCAACCGCTGCGGCACTCCCCTCATCGAAATCGTAACGGATCCGGATTTGCGGTCCCCGCGCGAGGCCTTCCTCTACCTGACGTCGCTCAAGCAGATTCTCGAATACCTCGACGTTTGCGACTGCAACATGGAGGAAGGCAGTTTGCGCTGCGATGCAAACATCTCGATCCGACCGGTGGGTGAAACACGGCTGGGCACCAAGACCGAGTTGAAGAACATGAACTCGTTTCATGGTGTAGAGAAGGCGCTGGAGTACGAAATCAAACGGCAGACGGAGCTTGTCCTGGAGGGGGGCAAAATCACGCAGGAGACACTCCTGTGGGATGCCCGGCGCAACGAGGCTTTGCCCATGCGGTCCAAAGAAGACGCGCACGACTACCGGTACTTTCCCGAACCGGATCTGATTCCCGTGCGGATTTCCGATGAATGGGTCGATCAGGTGCGGGCGCGACTTCCGGAAATGCCGGAGCAGCGCCGCAAGCGATTTATTGAACAATATGCATTGCGGGATTATGACGCCGGTGTCTTAACGTCCGACCGGTCCGTGGCCGACTATTTCGAAGCCACAGCCGGCCAGGTGAAGGACGGCAAGCTGGTCAGCAACTGGATTCAGACCGAGGTCCTTCGGCTGTGCAACGAGCGCCATCTGAGCGTGGCTCGGCTCGCCCTTACCCCGTCCAAGCTCGCATCCATCCTTCTCTTGCTCAAAAGCGATGCCATCAACAAGAACGCCGCCAAGGAGATCCTCGATCAAATCGCGGAAAAGGGAGGAGATCCCCAGCAGATCGTGAAGGAAAAGGGTCTGGGGCAGGTCAGCTCGACAGAGGCGATTGAGAAGCTGGTGGACGATGTGATTCGCCAAAATCCGGCCGAAGTGGAGGGACTAAAACAAGGGAAGGAAAAGCTGTTTGGCTTTCTGGTCGGTCAGGCCATGAAGGCGGCCAAAGGCAAGGCCAATCCGGCCCTGGTAAACGAGATTCTCAAGAAGCGTTTGGAGCAATTTTGAAAATTACGCTAACGGCCGTTGCATTGATTTGTCTGCTGGGCTTGTATGGCGAATCCGCGGCCCAGGATCATCCGTCCCCCGCTGTAGCCGATTCCGCCGTTGCCGCTCCGCCGGTCGACAGCCTGCCAGTACCCGCCGCCCCGCAACAAAAGATTGTGAAACGTGATTTCGAGCCGCGCCAGCAGATCGTGGTAGGTACGGCGATTATGACCTTCCTCGTGGTCATCATCACAACCGTATCGAACTGGAATCCGTAATGAGAGGGGTTAGGAATTAGCCGAACCGAAGAAAGCTGCTCTTTTTCGCCTTATCCGGCTATCCCCTAATTGACAAGTGCCACGACATCGTGGACAAAGCTCTTTGACATTGACGGTAGTAACGA
>CAYVZU010000034.1:0-30668 GCA_964455935.1 uncultured Fibrobacterota bacterium | reverse complement strand
TGCGCGCTTTCCCAAATCGAGCGTCACGCCCGATGCGTATTTTCTGGTTGCCAATATGGCCTACGATGCCGAGCGTTATGCCGACGCCTCGACCATGTACCGCGTTATCCTTCAGGATTTCCCCGGATACAAAGATGCGGCCAAAGTCACCCGCATGCTGGCTCAGTGCCACGTATTCAACGGCGACTATGACCAGGCCATCCGGATCTACAAGGACTTGATGTCCAAAACGAAGGGTTCCGACTCCGAATATGCCAAACTGCAGAACTCAATCGCCAGCGCCATGTACAAAATGGCCGAAAAGGACCGCAATGCCAATCCTGAAGCCGCGGCCGCGCAGTTTGCCAGTCTTGCCATTCAATACCCAAATTCGCAGATCGCCGATATCGCTCTGTTCGATGCCGCCGCCCTTTATGAGAAGCAGCGCATGTATGCCAAGGCGGCCGAAACCTTTCTGCTGGTCGGTGCGCAGTTTCCCAAGTCGAAGCATGCCACAGGCTCCTATGGCCGTGCCGCGGATGCCTATTTGAAGATCCCCGATTACAACCGCGCGGCAAAGGTGTACGAAACGTTCGTAGCCAAATTTCCCAAGGAAAAGGATGTTGACAAGGTCCTCTACAATGCCGGCCTTACCTATGAGAGGGCCAAGAACTATACTAATGCTATTCGTATTTACGGGAAACTCCAGAACGATTTTTCAAAATCGGAGTATGCGGCAGATGCGCTTTATAGCATTGCGTTGATTCACGAGACGCAGAAGAATTATCCGCAGATGATTGCGACATTCAAACAGTACATTGGAAAATATTCCGAGGACAAATACAAATTGGTTCAGGCCTCGGCCAAACTGGGTGAAGCCTACTATCAAAGCAAAAAATACGACGAAGCCACTATGGTCCTTTCCCAGATTGTCCAGACCTACGAGAAATTCCGGAAAAAGACCGACATCGATCCGGCCGTGGTGGCGAAGGCCCAGTATTATCTGGGCGAAATCAAGTTTCAGGATTTTGCCGCGATCCAATTGAAGGGCTCCAAGAGCGAAGTCGCCGACCGTATGAAGAAGAAAGAGAAGTTACTGAAGGAAGTGACAGAACAGTATGCCGAAGCCATCAAGCAGGGCATTGAAGAGTGGACCCTTCGGGCCACATACGGCATAGGACTGTGTTTCATGGACCTGGGAGCTTCCATTCTCAATCAGTCCTTCCAGGGTACCGTCAACGACAAGATTGCTGGCAAGGTGGGCGCGATCAGCGTGAGCGTCAAGTTCTTCGCCAAGTCCGAGGAATATTTCGGAAAGAATATGGAGATCGGCGCCAAGCAGCATATTCGCAATGCATGGATCCAGAATTCTCAGGACAAGTTCCTTGAGGCGCGCTTTTTGCAGGCTGATGTCTGCGAGCAATTGGGCGCGATTGTAAAGAGTGCGCCAATGCCTTCGGGTATGGACGAAGAGGAAAAACAGATTTATGTCGATGAAGTTGAGGAAAAGGCCACGGAATTCCGTGAAAAAGCCCTGCCCATTTACGAATCAGCGATTAAAGCTGCCCTTGAGTATCGCATTATCGAGAGCGCCTGGATTCCCAAGATCAAGAAGCGCATCGAGGCCATTAACCCGGCTTCCGAGGCCCTGTCCCTGCGGCCCGAATCCGCGTCTCCGCCGCCGGAACCCGACCGAAAGGCCGCGGTGCACCAGTTCTCAGACACCGAATATCAACAGGCCCTCCGGCGGATCCAGGGCATTATGGGCATGGAGATCCCTGCCGCAGAGAAGATCAGACAACTTCAGAATATTGAGCACCAGGCGGTGCGCGACGCCGAGGCCGAGGAAAATATGATCCGGGAACTGAGAGGCCGCGAGTAATTTTCAAAAATTGTGGACAAAACCTAAACCCAAATATTAATTCATAAACTATATTGAATACGAACGCAAGCAAGAGGAGGTCCATTCATGGGTGCATTTAGTTTCTTCTTCAAAGGATTCAGCGGTCCTGGTTCCAGCTTCATGTGGCTTCTTCTTCTTATTTGCTTCATTGCGGTTGCCATTGCTGTGTGGCGTGCCATGGTAATTGCCAAGTGCAGTATGGGACGCGGTATTTTTCTTAAAGACATTGCATCGACCATAAAGACCGGCGACATGACCCGCGCATCGGCCGTTGCATCCGCCTCGCAGTATCCTATCGCCAAGGTATTCGCGGCCATTCTGCAGAGGAGCGCCAAAGGCGAAAAAGCCATGAACCGCGCCGCCGACGAGGTCTTCCTGACCGAGGCGCCCCGTCTGCAGCGAGTAACACCCCTGATGATCACCGTGGCCAACATCGCCACACTCACAGGCCTTTTGGGAACCATTTACGGACTGATCCTTGCCTTTGACGCCGTGGCCAACGTGGCGGCAGCCCAGCGCGCCCAAGCCCTGGCAACCGGTATTGCAGTCGCTATGAATACCACTTTTTTTGGACTGGTGATTGCCATTCCCAGTTTGTTCATTCACGGCGCGATTTCCTCCCAGACCGATAAGCTCATCGAGGAAATGGACGAGAAGGCCGCCAAGCTCGTTAATATTCTGGTGGAAGGATAATTTCCCATGGCTCGAGGGAGACGAGGGCGAAGAAAAACGTTCGTTTCGACCGAAATTGACCTCAAACCGGCCATGAACCTGTTTGTGGTGCTGATTCCGTTTTTGCTGGCATCGGCCCAGTTCGCCAAGATCGCGCTTCTCGATATCAAGCTGCCTGAGCGCAGCGATGCTCCGGTGGTCCAGGCCAAACCAAAGGAAGACGAAGGTTTGAATCTGACCATTGTGATTACCGATCAGGCCATGACTCTTGGCGCCAAAGGGGGCTTTTTGCCGCCAATTCCATACCGGGAATTTCATAAATATGCCAGCAAGTCCGATAACGCCGAATTTGTGGTGGAATATGATGTCAAAAATCCCCAGAAGGTGGTGCTAAGCCCCACGGACCGCAAGAAAATGACTCCGCAGGAACGGATGGACATTATCCTGTACTCCTGTGACCGCAACAGCCCCGAGGACAGGGGCACAATTCAAAAGGCCTACTACAATCGGTTCGACAGGGCTGTAACCGATGCCCAGGGCTCGTTTGTTTCGGGTGTTCGGACAGGTGAGCAAGTTTTCGCCCTGCCGATGCGACAGCTCGAAGTTGTGCGGTCCCCGGGCGAATACCGCGTCGATTCCCTTCGTGTGTATGACCGCCTGGCCGCCGATCTTTTAAAGATCAAGGCGCGCTACGAGGGCCAGGGAATCGAGGATGAGAACGACATAATTATCGCGGCCGAAGACGAAGTGGCCTATGACAAGATCGTCCAGATCATTGACGTTTGTCGGGCAACCGGGTTTCCGAACGTATCAATCGCCAAACTGCGGGGATAAGGATGGCACGATTTAAGAAACCACAACGCGATGTCGGCCTTAATATTACCTCGCTCATGGACATGTTTACCATCCTTCTGGTGTTTCTGCTCAAGAATTTTGCCGCTGAAGGAAATATTCTCACCAATGCCGAGAACCTCGTTCTGCCTTATTCGGTTTCACAGGCCAGCCCCAAAGAGGTGAGCGTATCCATGAACGCCACCAGCGATTGGGTGATTATCGACGACGAACCCATCGTGCCCACGGCCCAGGTGCGGCGATCGGACGAAGCCGAAATTCAGCGCGTTCGGGAGAAGCTCGACAAGTGTATGGCGCAGGAAGAGAGTATGGTGCGCGTGGGCGCCCTGACCCGTGTGCGCGGTGAGATCATAATGCAAATGGACAAGAACATTGATTTTGACGTGGTCTACAAGCTCATGGCTTCGTGCGGCTCCGCCGGATACACAAAAATCCGTTTGGCGGTCATGTCGCGGGAAGAGATGTAGGTCAGAAAGGGACCGGACGCCATGTTCAAGCTTATCGTAGCAAAGTGCGTAACCGCAAAGATTGCCGAAGATGTATCCCGAATCGTTAGCGCGGCTTCTTCGGTCGACCCGGCCAAGCTGCGGCAAGCCTTGGTTGCCAACAGCATCGGCATCAAAATGCACGGCGCAACTCAGGCCCAGATCGAGAGTATGCGTGATAGGATTCAGCAGTTGGGTGTTGGGGTTTCGGTGCAGGAAATTGTGGAAGACGTGCTGGAAGCCGTAGCAACGCCGCCTCCCAAAGCGCCCGAGCCGCCCAAACCGGCGGCCGTGGAGCGTCCAAGACCCGAGCCGGTTAAGCCGCGCCCGGCGCCGGCTGCAAAAGCGCCTGCGGCTTCAAATGAAGACGAGGACGAGGATTCACCCAGCGATTTCCAAAATTTGGTTTTGGCGGTCGATAGACGCTCGGATCTCTTTCATATCGAAACCGAACGGCCGCTATTGGCAACACTACTTGTTTCTTTAATTGTGGGTATCTCAACCGGTTTCTGGTTCAATGGCATGGATTTCATATCCTACTCTCCAGATTTCTTCGAGAAGCTGCCAGCCGAACGGACTGCCAAACTGGTTGTTGATCTGCCCAAAATCGAAAAGCAGGAGAACAAAGACAAGAAGAAGAAATCCCAGGAAAAAGAACTCGATAAGAAGAAGCCGAAACCCAAACCCAAAGGCAGCGGTTTGGCCCAGGGCAGCGCCGGCGATCCGCGGACCCGGGTTACGCACAAAGGCGTGCTGGGCATTATCAGCGGCAAAGTCAAAGGCAAGTCCGTGGTGGGCAGCGATGTGCTCAGCGGCAGTTTCGCCAAGGATATTGACGCGGTTCTTGAGAATATCGGCGGTCTCAAACGCAGCGGTGACGCAGGTTCTGGCCGCAAAGGGCTGGCGGGCGTTGGCTTTGGCAAAGGCTATGGCGCTGGGTTCGGCACAGGCAGCGGCGGAATCGACGATATGATCGGCGGGATGTTCGGGGCCTCGGAAGGCGTGGGGCTGCGGAAAAAAGGTGGCGAGATCAAAATCCCGTCCCCTCGGTCCATTTCCGGTGTGGGTCCAGGCCTTGGCGGACGCTCGCAAGAGAGCATTATGCGCGTGGTTATGCAGCACATGGCCGGACTTCGCTATGCCTACAACAAGCGGCTCAAGGATAAACCCAATCTCAGGGGCACAATCACCGTTCGCTTCACAATCGATCCGCCCGGAAATGTGGTCGAAGCTGTGGTGATTGCCACGACTATGGGCGACCCAATGCTCGAGAACGATGTAATCACCCAGATCCAGTCGTGGCAGTTCGATGCGGTCGAAAAGCAGGCGAACGCGGTGGTGCAATACCCGTTTGCGTTCTCACATTGATTTCACTCCTTTTCGCGATGTAGAGACGTAGCGCGCGTTGCGTCTCTACACCGAACCAAACCTTCCATTCGCAAGACTACAATCGCTTCATCTGCAACACCGGCCTTTTTGCCGTTTTGGGCCTTCTCCAGGAAATTGTATTTTTCTTGTGTGTATGCAGGGGAAACCTCGAAATGAATTTAGGTGACCGGCTGGCCGGGCTTTCCGCCCTGTGGCGTTCGCCATCCCGCGCGCTTCTCCAGCAGTTATGGTTTCTTCTGTTTGTCCTTTTCGCGGCTGTTATCGTAGGCGAAAATGTCTGCGAATCGCTCCTCGTTACGCACCTGGGTTACCGGGTTTTGCCCAAAATGTATATGGCAACCTCGGCCATGCTCTTTCTGTTCATGCCATTTGTTTTTGTGTATATCGATCGAATCGAACGCGGCCGATTTCTAGCCGGACTTGTTCTGGCCAGCTCGTGCGGCGTGCTGCTCCTGGGGGGGCTGCTCTGGCTTTCTCAGCGGAATGCCGGCCTGCTTGCTCCTTCCATTCTCGCACTGTACCTTTTCTCTTACCTTGCCAAGATTATTCTGTTTATCGTTTTCTGGACCCTGGCCAACGATGTATCCGATACGCGACAATCCAAGTCCCTGTTCCCGCTTGTGGCTTCGGGCGGTATTCTGGGCGGAATGGCCGGTTCTGTGCTGGCCCGGGTGCTCCTGCGCTGGGTGGAGCTGGATCACCTTCTTCCGCTGTGGTCGCTGCTTCTGGCCGCGGCATTCCCGCTGGTGCTGCAGATACGCAAGCGCAATGCCGCCTTGCTTCAGCGCAGCGAATTCGAGCGACGGCTTCACCGGAGTTCCGCCCCGGCAGGATTTTTAAGACCCGTTGCCGGCAAGCGGCTGGTCTGGGCCATGGGCGTTCTGTATTTCCTTGTCTTCGTGATCATCTTCAATTTCGACTTTCAATTCGCCCGCGTGCTGAACACCCGTTTTCCGACAGCCGAGAGCTTCGCGGATTTTCGATACAAGTTTTATTTCTTTCACAGCCTGGTCACCACCCTGTTTCAATGGGCCGCGGCCGGTTTGCTGGTGCGGCGTTTTGGGATTATTTCCACCCTGGCTGCTCTTCCCGTTTTTTTCTCCGTTGCCTTTGGGCTATGGGCCTTTGGCCGGGACACCTTGGCTCCGACCTTTGCGATTGTGGTCGTGCTTCAGTTCTTCCGGCAACTCCTGTTTGAGAGCTTCTTCTCGCCCAACTACCAGGTTTTTTTCAGTTCCTTGCGCAAAGAGATCCGGGGCCGGGCCAAGGTGCTCCTGGAAGGCGTGGTCAAGCCCTCGGCCATTTTCTTTTCGGGCGCGCTCCTATACCTGGTACACGATGATCCCGGATTTCTCTTTCCGATGCTGCTGGTTTTTGCGCTTGCCTCAGGGGCCATTCTTCTGGTCTTGCGCCGTCAGTACCTTCGCAGCCTCCTGGAGGGCGTTGTGGGCGACGAGGGCCGCCAGGAGTTGATCCAGAAGATTACCGATGAGTCCCGGCGCAATATGTTGTCGCTGCTCAACGAGTGCGCGCGCTCGTCCGACCTTGACCTTAAACGCTTCGCCATTGCCGGTCTGGGCGCAATGGGCAAACGAGAGGCCTTTGCATCCCTGGTCTCGGTGTTCGAACGCGGGGGGAGCGAGGAGAAGGAGTTTACCGCCAAATCGCTTGATGCGTTTTCCTTCGAAGAAAACAAGTCGTTTCTCCTTCGGTTGTGCAGCGATCCCAATCCCCGTGTCGTTGCCAATGCGCTTTTTTCGCTTCGCCAGAGCGCCTTCAAATTGGACCCCGACGCGGTGGCCGCCGCCCGGGGACTTCTGGATCATTCCGAGCTTCGCGTCAGTATTGAAGCGGCCCTTCTTCTGTGGAACACCAACGAACTGGCGCAATGGACCGAAATCGAAGAGCGTATCGGGCAATGGATCGATGACGAATCCGCGAACGTCCAAGCCGCCGCCATTTACCTGATTGGCCAACTCAATATCGGCGCCTGGCTCCCGGAAGTGTGGAAAAAGGTGGAATCGAAACAGCGTCCCGTCTGGACCAAGGCGGTGGATGTGCTGGCCTCGCTGAATTCGCCGGAGGCCTGGTCCATTCTCCTCGATTACCTCATCGCCGCGCCCCGCGAGCGTGAAGAGACGCTGATCCGCGCACTGGGCCAGCTTCCGCCAAGCGCCTGGGGATCGGTGCAGGACAAATTTCTACAATGTCAGCGTCAGCGGGCCCTGTTTAGTCTGGTCGAGGTCCTTCGCCACATTGCAGTCCAGATTCCTGCCATCGATCTTCGTGAAAGCGTGGGCCGCAAGTTGAAGGGGCTGTTGATTAACGAGCTCCGCATGATTTATCAGGAGATCTACTGCCTTCTTGGAATGGAGGAGAAGTACGGCGTTGTACCCATGGATCTTTTGCGCTCGGCCGTGTTCGAGAAACGCAAACGCCTGATGTTGTTTCTGTTCGATATGATCGGCCTGATGGACCGTACGGGGCAGCTTCTGCGGGCGCGGGCCAAATTCCATGACACTGACCTGCATGTGCGCAGCCGGCTGGTCGAGATGATCGATTCGGTGGCCCGCCGGGCCCTGACCGAACCCTTTGTGCTGCTGATGGAAGACAGCGACATCCGCAGCCTGGCCGCATTTGGAAACCGGCGTTGGCAATTGGCCAAGATTCTGGGTACACAATACGAAGCATTTTTCCTTCGTTCCCCGAACAACTGGATCCGGGCCGTGACCTTGTTCACTCTGCAGCGTGTACACCCAAGTATCGATGAAGCGATCCAGGTTCTGGCGCGGCAACGGATCGCCGACGAGTCTCTGCTGGTCTCGCAATGCGCCGCTGAATATGGGGAGGCTTTGGCATGAGTCTTTCGGCCGAGATCCAGCAGAAAAAGGGGAAAATCTTTCCGCTTTTGGAACGGGTCCTCTTTCTGAAAAATGTGGAGATGTTCAAGAACATTGAAACCGAAAAACTGATGGTGATCGCGGGCATTGCCAAAGAGGTTTCGTTTGCCAAGAGCGAGCTGGTGTCGCGCCAGGACGATGTGGGCGACGCCCTCTATATCATCCGCCATGGAAGCCTTCGCGTGATCCGGGAAAAAGGCGATCAGCGGACGGTGCTGTCCATTCTGGGCCGTGGCGATTGCTTTGGCGCCTGGGGCTTGTTTGGCAACCATCCGCGTTCGGCCACAGCCGAGGCCAATGAGCAGACAAACCTGTTGATGATCCGGCGCACGGAATTCAAAGAAGTTCTTTACGAATACCCTGAAATTACTTATAATCTATTAGAAATCTTCAGCGAGCTGCTTCGAAAGGCGAACAATGAAATCAGCGTGCTGAATCACATGCTGTCCGAAAAACATCGGAAACCATCATCATAAAGGAGAAGTGTATGATCAGGCGTTGTGCGGCGGTTTTTCTGGCGTTGGCCGCTTTGACGGCTGGTTGCGGCCAGAAGGCGAGTGTGCGCGAGATCTCGGTGCTGATCCGGATGATGCCGGCACAGGAGAAATTCTTTCGCGAAGAAGTGATCTCCGCTTTCGAAAAGCAGCATCAGTGCAAGATCAAAGTGGTTACCTTTACCGACATGTGGGATATCGAGGCCACGCTTAAGCTGGAAAAAGGAAGCCGCACACCCAGCATCGCCCTGGTTAAAACGCCTTTCGAGATGACGCGCGTGCTGGTGGGCAAGGGCTACATGGCGCCGCTCTCCGATATTGTCGATTCTCTCCAATTGGAACAGGACATCGCCGAGTACCACCCGTTGGCCATGGGCCTGGGCTACATCGACGAACGTCCCTATTATCTCCCGCGTAAACTCGAGACCCGCGTGATCTTTTATCTGAAATCCAAAGTGGCCGAAGCCGTTGCGGCTTTTCCGGCCCAGCGGGCGCAGATCGAGTCCGTCCTGAAGAAGGAAAACGGCTATGGTCTTCCAGCGGGATACGCTCTGGAAGAAGATCCCAATCTGTGGGATTACTATGATCTTTTTGTCGTGGGTTCCATCTGGGCCAACACGCCCTACTTCGGCGTGAAGATGCCGCGCATTGCGTTTCGTGGGGCGAAATATGAAGGCACCGCTCTGGGGCTCATCGATCAATCGATTCAATTGGGTGCCACGCCCAAGGACATTCTCCAGCTCAACAGCGAACCGGTCCTTCGGATGCTGGAATGGCACTCGCAATTTGTGAAAAATCAAATCTTCAATCCCGCCATGTGGCAGGATCCCATGCGGGGCGCCAACATTTGGGAAGGTGTCAGCTCGGGAAAGGTCTTTCTGGCCACAGTTCAGCAGATCGACTGCTTTTTCCTGCATGGCTGGAAAAACTCGGTGGAGATGCCCGGGTATATGAAGGAACCCGACGATATGGGGCTGGCCATCATGCCGCAGGGCAACTCGTTTGCGCTTGACTCCAAAGGCAACCCCGTCTTCACCGGCGATCGCAAAATTACCACGGGCGGATGGTGGTGGGGTATTCCGCGGACCGCACCCGATGCCAAACTCGCCTATGAGCTGGCGCGGTATATCACGAATCATGATGTGCAGGCCCAGGAATGCGCACGATTTGGGATTATGCCTGTTCGCAAAGACATCCTCAATAGCCTTGCCGATGTATTCACGGAAGGCTGGGTGGGTCAGATTTTCGAGAAATCGGCCGAGCAGATCCAGATCAACGGCCTGACGACGATTCCGCTCACGCCCTTCTATTCCGATGTGGGCCGAAATTATATCGATCTCTGGTATGCCACCTGCATTCCCAACGGCGAGTTGAAGGGTCCTTTGACCAGTGCGGCGGACCTTCGCAAAGCCGTGAGCGGGAAATACCTGGATGCCCAACGCAAGATTTTGGGCGCCGATTTTCCAGACTGATTAGCACGGCTCACGTAGCCCTGCAACGGAGAACCGTTGCGGGGCGCGCCGGGCGCCATCGAAACGCGTAAATCCTGCAATGCAGCTTCGTCGTCAGCGAACCCTCTTTGAATGGGCGCTCATCCTGCCCGCATTCGCCTATCTTACGGGTTTTCTCATTCTCGTATTGATCTCGCTGGTCAAAATGTCCATGACCACTTTGGGCCGGGGATATGAAGAGATATTCCCCTCACTGGCCAATTGGTCCGCTGTGCTGGCAAGCGGGGATTTCAGCCAGGCATTTTGGAACACCTTCTTTTTTGTTCTGGTCGGCACGCCGTTGGAACTTGTCGCGGGTCTGGTTTTGGCCGTATTGGTGCACCGTTCGAGCAGCGGACGGCGGTTCTTTCAAAGCCTGTTTACACTTCCGCTCGCAATTCCCGCTCTCGTAACGGCGGTGATGCTCTTCATCCTGTTCGATTTTCCAGGGGGTCACGTCAACAACATACTCACGGGTAAGCACGCGTTTTTCCCTCAGGTCTTTGCGGGGCCGGTCAATTTCCGATCAAACGCCGTATTTGCGCTGGGGGTCTCCCTGATGGGGAAAATATGGCGGGATATGCCCATTTCCATGCTGATTCTGCTGGCGGGGCTCCACAGCCTAGACAACGAACAGCAGGAAGCGGCCCTCACCTTGGGCGCCTCGTCATGGCAGCGTTTTCGGCTGGTGACACTGCCCCTTCTGATGCCTTCAATCTCCTCGGTGCTTGTGCTGCGCTCGATTGAAGTCTGGAAAGAATTCATCTTTCCCTTTGTGCTTGCCGGGCGCTACCCTTTGTTGGGAACGCTCATCGAGAGCCTGTATCATAGCTGGCAGAATCCCGGCCAGGCTTCGGTGGTAGCCCTTGTACTTCTGGTCTGCGTCATTTTCTCCACGTTGTTTCTCTTCTACGCTTTGCGTTTGCTGCGCCGTCTGATGGTGCGCATTGTATGAGGATCAATTAGCATGACCTCGCGCGCTGTTCGGTTCCTGGGAATTGTCTTGGTGGGGCTGGTGGTTGCTCTTCCCATTTTTGTGATGGTCAAGTATTCGCTGTCGAGTTCGTCCAGTCTCCATACCGGCGGCGAGGTGATGCCGCTGCTGCCCAAGGAGTGGAGCTTCGCCAGCTATGCCTACGTCCTCAAGGACAGGGCATTCAAAGCCGTGGTCCTCAACAGCCTGGAAATCGCCCTGCTCACCATCGGCTTCAGCACGCTATTGGGCGTTCCCGCGGCGTACGGACTCAGCCGGCTTCCATTCTCCGTTCGGGTGGTCTGCCTTACCGGGCTGCTCTCGGTTCGGCTTTTTCCCGATGTGGCATCCGTCATCTCGGTGACCCAGGTTTTCATTGCCTTGAACCTTCAGAATACCCGTATTGGAGCGGCTCTGGCTCACACGCTGCTGGCGCTGCCCTATATTGTCTATATCGTTATTGGCGTGTTCGAGAGCATCCCCAAAGACCTTGAGGAGCAAGCCATGGTCATGGGCGCTTCCCGGCTTCAGGCGCTGCGCCGCGTGGTGGTGCCCCTGGCCCTGCCCGGGATTATTGCGGCCGCGGTATACACATTCCTTTTGTCGTGGGATGAATTTATCTTTGCCTACTTCCTTTTGGGGTTTGGCGACGTAAACACTCTGACGGTTTTTCTCAAAAAGCAGCTGGCGTTTTCGCCTCCGCAGAACTACCTGGCCACGCTTTCGGCCTTTTTGTGTTTTCCCGTCATTCTGTTCACCCTGGCGGTTCAGAACTATATGAAATCGGGCCTCACGGCCGGGAGCGTGAAGTGAAGGGAACCCCAAAATGCGCTTTGCGTTGCGAAGTCGAGGCGGCATAATGGCCGATGTAATTCTCAAGGGAATCAGCAAAAGCTTTGGCGCTCAACGCGTAGTCAACGATCTGAGTCTGACCGTGGCCGATGGCGAGTTCCTCAGCCTGCTGGGTCCCTCGGGATGCGGCAAGAGCACCGTCCTGCGGATGATTTCGGGGCTCGAGGATATCGATACGGGCGAACTCTACATCGGCGGGAAGCGCTACAACGACATTCCGGCCAGGAACCGCGGCATTGCCATGGTTTTCCAGAGCTACGCGTTGTTCCCGCATATGACGGTGGCCGAGAACCTGGCCTTTGGGCTGCGCATTCGGAAAATGCCGAAGCCCGCCGCAGCCCAGAAGATCGGATGGGCCATTGAATTGACGAATTTGCAGGGCCTGGAGAAGCGATATCCGCGCGAACTTTCGGGCGGCCAGCGCCAGCGCGTGGCTCTGGGCAGGGCCCTGGTCCTTGATCCCCAGGTGCTGCTGCTGGACGAGCCGCTCTCGAATTTGGATGCTGCGCTGCGGGACCGGATGACGGCTGAACTCAAACGTCTGCACCGTCAAATTGGAAAAACCATCATTTACGTGACCCACAACCAGATCGAAGCCATGACTCTGAGCAACCGTATCGCCCTGATGCGGGAAGGCGAGCTGGTGCAGTCGGGGCCGCCCAACGACCTTTACAACGCGCCGCGTTCGGAATTTGTGGCCGGCTTCATCGGCAATCCGCCCATCAATATTTTCGAGGCCGAAGTGGATGAGGAAGACGGGACTGTACGGCTGGTGTTTGAAGGCGCGCGCCTTAAAGTGGACCAGTCCACCTCGAATCATTTGCGGCCCCACTGCGGCAAAACGATCCAAGTGGGTCTGCGGCCCCAGCATATCTACCACCATCTGGCCAAGGTGGGGCGGCGCCATAGCGATACCCAAATCACGGTGGAAGTCGATCTGGTCGAGGCTCTGGGCGATAAGAATCTGGTGATGGGCAAAATTGGCAAGACCGCCCTGGTCTTTCTGGTGGATCCGGATTTCGCTATCGACAGCGGCCAGACCATTCCCGTGGTCGTGGACGGCCGCAAGCTGCACTTCTTCGATCCAAAGACCAAGGAAAGCCTGGTGGAAGAAGGGGGTAGACCTTGTATCTGATATGTCCAGCAAAAATGCGCAGATCCCCCTTTGGCGGCAATCCAAAATGGATGCAAGAGAAAACCAAAGATTTTTGATAGGATCACAGGATTTCGGAATCCCATCCATCCTGTTATCCTGTCCAATTATTCCGGCTTTGCCGGCTTAGGAGTTGGGGCTGAGGACGAATCAAGACAAGGAGAGCAGCTCGCGATGAATAACCCGGTTCTTCCTTCTTTTCTTCGAATTCTTTCTTGTCCTCTCCGACTCATCCCTAACCCCTATCTCCTAATCCCTTTTCTCCTGATGATCGCGGCCGCCTGCGGTTCATCGCAGGACCGGGTCCGGTCGGAACTCAAGATCATTCTTGACGATGACCTTGAAACCATTGTTTCCGAATTGCCCGATACGGCGGTATCCGACAGCCCGCATTATGAAATCACCGAGTTCAAGCATTTCCCCAAGGATGAGAGATTCTCCTATAAAGCTGTCGTCGATTTTTATTATTTCAAATCGATCCGGGTGAAACAAGTCCGCAAATACCGGTATATGATCGTACAACGAAAATGGGACCGTTATCTTTGCGAATACAAAAACTTGCCGGATTCCTTGCCCTCCTCGCGCTGACCTCCGCCGCAGGTGAACTGCGTCCCCTTCCGCGCGAGATGCACGAGCTCGTCGAGAGCGGCGTGCGTCTGGTTTATCAAGAGCGCTTCGCCGAGGCCCAGGAGGTTTTCGGCCGGATTACCAAGAAGTACCCGGACCACCCGGCCGGCTATTTCTTTCAGGCCGCCGCAACCGATGCCGTGATGCAGTTCTATGGAACCGACCGGCTCGAAAAGCCGTTCTTCGAGTTCTGCGACAAGGCCGTGCGGGTCGGCGAACTGTATCTGCGCAGCCACGCCGACGATCTTTGGACCCAATTTTTCGTGGGCGGCGCCAACGGGTTCAAGGGAACCTATGAGGCGCGCTACGAGCGCTGGATCTCGGCCTTTCGCAACGGGTACGAAGGCGTTTCCATTTTCCAGAAAATCGCCGAGAAGTCGCCGGGATTCGCCGACGTCGGGATGGGAATTGGCACCTATGATTATTGGAGAAGCCGCCTCACAAAGACGCTGTGGTGGATGCCTGGCGTGACCGATCACCGCGAGGATGGAATCCAGAAGCTGCGCAATTCAATGGAGCGGGGCGTTTATACCCGTGAAGGCTCGGCCAACGCTCTCATGTGGATTCTGATTGAAGAAAAGCGCTTTGCCGAAGCTTTAGTCGTGACCGAGCGCATGCTGGCTCTTTATCCCAAATGCCGGATCTTCCTGTGGGCCCAGGGAGAGGCCTTATACCATCTGGGCCGCTACAAAGAGGCCGAGGACGTCTTTACCTATATTCTGGACACTGTGGAAGGGGATGCCGAGGACAACCACTATAACGGCATCTACGCGCGGCATTTTCTCGCGAAAATCTATTTCGCGCGCAAGGTTTACTACAAGGCTCTGGCCGAGTGCCGGCGAATTCAGCGTTATCCGCTGGATCCCAAAATCAAAACCCGCCACGCCAAATTTCTCAAAGCGAACGAAGATCTCCTTGGACAAGTCCAAAAACTGGCCCAGCGATAAAGACCGCGCCTTCGATCGCCGTAGAGACGTTGCGCACGACTTCTCGACCGGTCCTGCGGCCGGTCAGCGCACCCATTCGACCCTCGGGTCCCTGTATATTGTCGCTACCCCAATCGGAAACCTGGGCGACCTGAGTCCACGCGCGATTGAGATCCTTAAAACCGTGGACCTTATTGCCAGCGAGGACACCCGGCACTCGGGCATACTGCTCAGTCATTTTGGGATCTCGACCCGCCAGACGCCGTATCATGATTTCAATAAGGAACGGGTTCTGGACCAGCTTCTAGACACTCTTATGGGGGGCAAAAGCATCGCCCTGGTCAGCGACGCGGGAACACCCGGCATTGCCGATCCGGCCTACCTGCTGGTGCGGGCCGCCATCGAGAACAAGATTCGAGTCGTTCCCGTGCCAGGGCCCTGCGCGGCCATTGCGGCTCTCATTGCCTCGGGAATGCCCACGGACCGCTTTGTTTTCGAGAACTTTCCGCCGCGAAAGAAAGGAAAACGCCGGGCCTTGCTCGAGAGTTTGAAGGATGAACGTCGAACGGTTATCTTCTACGAATCCCCGTATCGAATTGTCGCGCTTCTGGAGGATGTGGCGGGGGTGTTCGGCCGCATTCCCGTGGTTGTGGCCCGGGAGCTCACCAAGACCTTTGAAGAGTTTCTGCGAATGGACGCCAAAGCCTTGCTTGACCATTTTGCCCAACATCCGCCCAAGGGCGAGTGCGTTGTGATCTTTAACCCGAGGTACGCCGAAAACCAAGACGGGAGTCGGGAGATGGGAGACGGAAGATCAAATACAGAGGAAGACATTGCAGAAGGGCCCGAAGTGCCCGGATCCCAAGAGGAATAGGAATGTTTTGCCCCTCCCGTCTTCAAACTCCCGTC
The DNA here is from genome assembly GCA_964455935.1 of uncultured Fibrobacterota bacterium. Classification (GTDB taxonomy): domain Bacteria; phylum Fibrobacterota; class CAYVZU01; order CAYVZU01; family CAYVZU01; genus CAYVZU01. The sequence continues at coordinate 15,064 of CAYVZU010000034.1, read as the reverse complement.
TTGCGACTACAACGCTATGTTTGACCGTCTACTTCAGCACATCCGCAATCACCGTGGCCGGTGGGCCGCGCTCTCGGGCCTCATGTTTGCGGCCAGTTTCCCGCCCCTGCCGCTGGGAATCCTTTCGTCCGTATGCTGGGTCCCCATGTTCGTTTTGGCGGAAAACCCGAATTGGCGAAGCCGTTTTCGCGACTTCTTTTTCTTTGGTTTTGTGGCCACCGCCGGGACCCTGTACTGGGTCGGCAATGTTATCGCGCCCGGTTTGTGGCACCTCATCCTCTTTGGTCTTATCCTTGCCTGCGGATTCTTTGGCCTGTTCTATGCCGTAACCGGAGCGTGGGGCGGCGTCCTGTTCCGGCGCTGGGGTCCAACCGGAATGCTGTTGGTTCCGCCGTTCTGGGTCTTGCTGGAGTATGTTCGCAGCCTCAGCGAACTCTCGTTTCCCTGGTGCACGACCGGCTATACCTGGGGTTCATTCAGGATTTTGATTCAAGGCCTGGACCTTTTTGGCGTTTACGGGTATTCGCTTCTCGTCGGTGAGTTGGGTGTTGGTCTTTACATTCTTCTTCGGCCTGCAAGCAGCCGGCTTCGCCTGGGCGTTACCGCCGGATTGGCGCTGGCCTTCCTTTTTTTGGAGATCTACGGCCAGGCGCGGCTCCATCAGCAAACCGCCGGCACCCAGAGCGTTCGCATCGCCATGATCCAGCCCAACATCGACCAACTGGCCAAATGGGACGAGGCATTTCTCGATTCCACCGTGTCCACGCATCTGGCCATGACCAGCGAGGTCCACAAGAAAAGCCAACCCAACCTGATCGTCTGGTCCGAAACCGCTCTTCCCCTCTATATCCAGAAACGGCCTTTTTATCGTAGCAAGGTCCTATCCTTGACCGACAGCCTGCAGACGCCCATTCTTTTCGGGAGCCTTGATTTTTCCAGGGCCGACATGGAATACCGGGAGATCGAATTCTTTAACTGCGCATTCTGGGCGCGGCCGGGCAGCGATTCGCTCGCGCGTTACTGCAAAAACCGGTTGGTCCCGTTTAGCGAGTATCTTCCCTTCAGCAGGATCTTCCCGATTATCAACCGGGTGGACCTAGGGGAAGCCGATTTCACTCCGGGCACCGAGACCGTGCTTCTTGAACAAGGCGCGCTGCGTCTGGCGCCCTCGATCTGCTACGAGATCATCTACCCGTCCTTCATTCGCAGGTCCGTTGCGCAGGGCGCCAATCTGCTGGTGAACATCACAAACGACGGCTGGTTCGGCCGGACATCGGCGCCCTATCAACACCTCAACATGGCGCGCTTTCGCTGTATCGAGAACCGGATCAGCCTGGCCCGCTGCGCCAACACGGGGGTCACGGCCTTTGTCGATTCCAAAGGGACGATTCTCCAGCGCACGCCAATCATGCAACGGACGACCCTCGAAGGCAAGGTCCAGCTCCGGGGCCGCCCCACCTTCTACACCCGCCACGGCGACTGGATCGTGGGGTTGGGCGGGGTGGTTGTAGCAGGAACGGCCTTTCTTGGCAGAAGACGGCGTCAATAATCGGTCAAATTGCTATATTTTCGAATATGCTGCGAGTGCTATATATAATTCCATTTCTGGTCGGCACGGTAGGTGCAGCGCTTCACCCCGACTGGTCCTGTCTGACTAATTCCAACACTATCTACGATTTGGAGGCCCGCCGCAATGAGATCTGCGCCGCAACCAGCGGTGGTTTATTGCTGCTTGATTCAACCGGCCGGACTAGAGTAATCGACAATCTATCCGGCTTGCCCTACATTGATTGCAGGGCATTGGCCCTGGATGACTCCGGAGCCCTTTGGATCGGCTTTGCCGACGGCCGGCTTGCCTCGATGGACGAAAAGGAAAATTTCAAACAATATTCAAGCTATCGCCAACCCCAATGGACCATTCGAAAGCTTCGATTTCACAGGGGATACATTCTGGTAGCTGCGGATCAAGGGCTTAGTATCTTCTCGCCAGGGCGCGGAATAGCCGAGCAGAATTTCCCGTTCTTTGGCTCAACCTCAGGCAAGCCCATTCTCGATGTCCTTGGGACCGATGATTCCCTTTTTGTGCTGTTGGGCGATACTCTTGCCGCCTTGGGTCTGGATTGGGGCAATTTGCGTTCGCGAAATCTGAATGATCCTCTCCAATGGCGCCACCGCTCAGTGACGTCTTCGAAGTCGCTACTCTTTCTTGCTGGGCGGGTGACTTCCTATCCGGGCATTGAAACCATTCTTGTTAATGGGGAAGTGCTTGAAGGCGGTATTGGTTTCACACGCAACGGTGTGCTTCAGGCCCCTGCGGGTATTGAGCTGCTACAAAACTACTCATGCATTTTGGCTGATCGCACCAACCAAGTCTGGTTCGGCACTCCTGGATCGGGAATCGTGCGTCTCATAGGCAACCAAGCATTCGTTCTTCGTAGGAACGGCCTTACCACCTCTCTTGCGCATAAGATGACCCGAACCGCGGACAACCGAGTGTGGATTACCAGCGGCAGCACTCCGGTATCGATCATTGGGCCGAATGGATTGACCGTTATCGACGGGGGCGAATTCCAGGCAATTACTCCGGCCAATGTATCCGCCTTGCGAAATCCGGAAATTACCGGGATTGTGCAGCATCCTGCTGGGGCAGTTCTGTTATCCACTTGGGGTGGCGGAATCAGTTCATTCGACCCTTCAACGGGGAATTGGAAAAATTTCGGCCGTCAAAATTCGATTCTCGTCAGTTCCATTCCCAGCATCAATCCCGATTTCGAAGCAATCAGCGATATGCTTGTTGATGGAAATGGAAGGATCTGGGGGACCCTGATAGGGCAGGGAATTGTGGGAATGGATCTTGATGGTGGCGGGCGGCTATTCAAGTCCAATCTGGGCTTGGAATTTGGGCTGGCCATAGCCCTGGATTCAACGGGCTTCCTGTGGACAGGTTACCTGGAACCGACGTATGGCACATTTGATACGCTGGGGAATCGAGTTGCGGAATTCACCCGTGCCACCTTTTCTGGAAAAACCTATTCGATACGGGTCGATTCCGGAAACCGGGTGTGGTTTGCCACACAAGGCGGTGTACAGCGATTTTCTCGTGATAATTCAGCGCAAGGAGCCTGGAGCAATCCGCTTCCCAGCGACGATATCCGGGATATTGCCTTCTGTCCTCCAACCGCGCTATTCGGGAATCAGCAGGTAGTTTGGGTTGCCAGTTACGGCAAAGGGATTAAGCTCCTGAATGACACGGGTGGGGTGCTCTTAACCTTCACGCAGGAGAACAGCGGACTTCTCAGTAACAATGTCAACGGCTTGCTCTTTGACCAGACCACAAGCGATCTCTGGGTCAGTTCCGACCAGGGCGTCTCAATCTTCCGCACCGATCTTTTTTCTCCGCGAACCGATTTCTCCGCGTTTCAGATTCAAAAGAAGATGGGTTCTGAGGGGACTTTCTACGAATTCGATTACCTGCCTGACGGCAGCAATATCCTCCTTTACACACTGGATGGTATGCTGGTGAATCGGATACGCGCCACATCGCAACGCAATGTTCGCTGGGATTTGCGCAATCTCAATGGAGGTCGCGTTCGTTCCGGCCTTTATTATTACCTGATCAAGAGCCCTGGCGGTAATCGAAGCGGAAAAATCATTATAAAATAGCCTGCCGGACCCGAATGAGGTTTGCCCTATTTTTACTGTTGATCGCGGACCTGCTTCTGGGGATCGCCCACATCGCAATGCTCCCTCCTTGGGAGGGGTTCGACGAGACAGCGCACTATTCCTACCTTCAGCAGATCGCTGACATTGGGAAGCTCCCCCGGTTGGGGAAGGCTTTTATTTCGCTAGATGTCGAAAACTACGCGCGCAACGCCCCTCTGCCTTACGCGGGAGCGGAAGGCTTGAGCGAAATCACCTATTCTTCCATCTTCCGTTTGAACCCGGAGGATCTTTCGGCAGTTCGGGAGCTTATCCATTTCGCGCCCGGCAAATCTCGTGCGTTTTTGGAAGGACAAGGGGCCAATTGGCAGGCGCAGCATCCTCCGCTATATTACGCTTTGCTGTCCCCCGTTTATCTCTGGACAAAGCACTGGGACTGGCGCAGTCATCTGCTTATTCTTCGCGGAGTCTCTTATTTGCTGGCTTGGCTGGGGCTGATAAGCGGGGTCTGGGCTGCCTGTGGGGCAAAAGGAGGCGACTCAGAAGGATTTCGTCCAACATGGGTGGCGCTTTCCATCGCGGCCTGGCCCTTGTTTGTTTTTTCCTGGTTGCCCGATACCGCGCGTTTGGGAAATGATTCGTTGTGTGTCCTGCTTGCCTCGCTTTGCTTTGCAGTGGTTCTTCGGCCTTCCGCGCATTTTCGGCTCCAATATCTGCTGCTGGGTGTATTTCTTGGCCTAGGATGCCTTACCAAGGCCCTTTTTGTTCCCTTTTCCTTGGGGCTAATTGCGTTTATCTGCTGTCGGTCACTTCTTGTGGACCATCGGGGCGCCAAGCGGTCTCTGATTGACATCCTGTTGGCCCTAGCGCCCCTTCTGCTAATCGCTGGGTGGTGGTATATGGCGAATTGGTATGAGTTTGGTAGCCTGCTTGGCACGGCTGAGGGCAGAGACCTGGAACACCAGGGCGGGCTCCTGAAGGGCCTGCGAATGTATGGGGCATTGCATCAGCTTATAAGAGGCGCAGCGGCATTTGTCACGACATTTGCCTGGTGCGGAACATGGTCGTGGGTTCGTCCTCCTATTTACCTTATTGTGCCCGCGGTGCTCATGATCATCTTGGGTGGCATTGCCTATTTCCAGATTCTGTACAGGCATAAAGCAAGCTCATTGGCCTGGGTGGCGCTGTGGGTCGTTTCCCCGGTCTGCGCGGGCTTTTTTTATCACATTCTTCTTCGAATGGCCCTGGGTACTGGTGGATTCGGGTCTGGGGGTTATTACTTAAACTTCATGGTCTGCTTTCTTGCTGTTTGCCTCTCATTTCTATTGCAGAAATTCTGGTCGATGCGGAAACGAGTCTGGATTCTTGCCCTCCTTATTTCCCATGGGATCTTCCTGATTCTCGTCAGTGCATGGTTGCAGCTTCTGCTGTTTTCCGGGATTGCCTATAAGGGTCCGGCCAAGACCTATATGCTTTCGGAGAGGCTGCCTGCCTGTCTTGGGCTGCCCATGGCGCTCAGCCGAATGGAGTTGCTGGCCAGCCCCCAAATGGGATGGGGTGCTCTTATGGCGGGCTTGGTAATCGCTGCAATTGGCTTTGGATTGGGACTTCGAAATTTAAGTCATGCACGGCAATAACCTATCCCAATGAGCTTTTCAAAGAATGCAATCTGCTTGCCAATGCAAGCCCTATCCGCAGCCGATCCGAAAGCCGGATGCGCCATGGACGGGGGCTTCCGCCTTTGGACGCCGTCAGGTTGCTGTCGTGGACGCGATAATGGACCAGGCACTCGGGGATAACGGCTACCCCTTTGTTTGCTTCCGCAATCAGCCCGAACCACCAATCATGCATCGCAACCGACCTGGGAAAAGGAAGGGCGCGTGCCATCAGTGATCGGCGAAACCCCATGCAACAGCCCATATACCTGTTTCTCCAAAGAGTTCTCCATACTCCGGGCCGCATGTCCTGATCTTTGAAGAAGGAATCGCGAACCGTTCTTTCTTCTTCGTCGATCCAGGAACAATCGCAGACCGCCATCTCGGCACGGGCGAGAAAAAGCTTCATGACGGAAAGCTTTCGGCCTTCCCAGATATCATCCTGATCGCAGAGGAAGATCCGTTCACCACGGGAATGACCAAGAGCGTTCTCGAAGTTGCGTACCACGTTTCGGGGCCCTTGGTTTCGGTAAAGCGTAATGCGGGGGTCTCGATAAGTCCGGATCATGTCTACGGTGGCATCTGTCGAGGCGTCGTCGGAAACAACCAGTTCATCTTCGGGTGAGAGTTGGCCTAGAACAGAGTCAATTTGTCGGCGTATGAATTTCGCTCCGTTGCAGGTGGCCATGCAGACTGAGATCACTGTTTTCTCCCTAATTCACGAAATGAAGAGACCCAAAAGACGCCCAAAAATTGAGGATCTCTCCATGACATGGTGAGCTTGACGGCGCGCAGGAAGGTGTATCCCAACATCAATCGGGTACAATGAAATTCACGTCCGTAGGCTTTGGCGCTGCTGCAGTAATAGGCAAACCGGTGAAGTGCGCTTGTCTTGCTCTCCTCAGTTATCGAGGCCAAATTATGGCGAAGGACCGTCTCTGTAACCACAAAAGTTTCCGTAAGCCTTGCATACCGTTGAAAGAAGCTCACATCGCTGTAATCGAGCAGGGCTTCCGGGTTATATCCACCTGCCGCTTGAAATGCGGCGACCCGGACCAGAAGGCCGTTGTTGTGGACGCATCGCTTGCGGGTCGCGTGCACGCCCGGACTCACCGACCGGAGGCGTACGCCACGGTGGGCCCTCCAGCCAAAAGGCGACACAATTTTATCCCCTCTCGAGAGCAGAACGGGACATGCCAATTGCTGCTGCGGATTGCGTAGATGCGCGCGGTGGTAATGGATCAGGAGATCGGCTGGAAGTTCCGCATCCTGGTCCAGGAGCAACAACCACTTACGCCCTGCTTCCATGGCCACCTCGGCCGCACGGTTATAGCACCAACTGACTCCAGGATTCCCCGGTTCGGCACGATAGTCGAGTTCAAAATATTCATCCCTCGCCAGGAAACCATCGCGTTTGGCCTTGTTGTCGAATAGGAGCAGATGGACCTCAATCCGCATCTCTCGCGCAATTTTTCGCAACGACAAGTACGTGGGAGTATTCAGCGGAGCGTCGCTGTATGCGATCATCACATACTGGATGCTCCGGACAAATTCACTCAGTTCGGACGACATATAATGGGCCTGATGAAATCGAAGATGGCTTTCGCCTGGGAGCGCCGGCTGAACCCCTCGATATAGCTGGATACCGGGCAATACCGAATTTCCCCCACAACCGCGCGTTGAAACAGGCCGCAAACGGATTCAGGGATGAATTCCGCCGTTTCCCCGGCGCCTGCGGCAGCGATAATGCGCTGCGCCTCATTTCCGCCGCAAATGCCAAGAATTGGCTTTCCAAGACGCAGATATTCAAAAAGCTTCGACGTGACCGTGGAAGGCTGATTGGGTGTACCATAAAGAAGAAGATAGTCGGCGTTTGCTGCCAACATTTTCAGGCCCTCTCTCTTTGCCATGTGGGGCAGGAAACGGATACGTTCCGGCAGAGCCTCGCTCAGTTGACTCATTTCTTTCGTTGTGAACCGGCCTACAAAACACAGTTCCAACTCCCGGCCGGCATACTTCGAGCGCGCCCGGAACAGTTGAAGTCCCTCCGCAAGCGGGCCAATACTGCGCTTTCGGGAGGCGGAGATGTTTCCGAAATGGAAAACGCGAATCGCTCCGGGCCTCGGCGAAAAGGCGGAAGGGGCGGAGATTCCCGGGAAATCATCTGGATCATAGCCGTTGTAGACCGTCCGAAACGTTCCCCCTGGATACTTTGCCCGAAGATAGGTTTCGAATCCTTCCGCGATGGTCAGATTCGCCGCGGAATGCCGAACGACACGCCTTTCCCATCGGAGCTGGGTAATTTTCTGAATCCGATTCATTGGAAAGAGCGGATCACAGCCGATGCTGTCAGTAAAATCCGTAATCAAGGGGACCGCTAATCGGCGGCTAAGCTGCTCAGCCGCCAGAAGGGCCACTGGTTCGGGATAGACTGCGTATACGGCATTGTATGTGCCGGGCTCGTTGAGAAGAGTCCGCAAAACATTCCGGAGCCAATAAAAATCCACGTTGAGAAAGAAAGGTTCGATCAGTTTCGTTCCGAACTTGCAGGGAAATTTTCGCAGCAGCTGGGCTGGCTTATTCCACCCGCTGATCGTCTCGATTCGGCGCACGGCATTTGTCTCGACCGTATCCATGCCCAACGTCGACGTCACTACGTCAATCTTCACCCCGTTTTCCGCCGCATACTTGAAAAGGGAGTTTGGTCGATCAGAACCTGCATTCATTTCGGGCATGAAATGATAAGTGATCAACAGAATCTTGAGATCCGCCGGATCAGTCATATTACAAATATAACTTGGAGTCCTCTATCGGAGGGCGTCGCGCATCTCTCGGATTTCCGGCTCGGATCGACAGAAAAGATGGGTAGTAATCGGCAGAACGCGGGTCTTTCATTTGAACAGAGGACATGGAAGCTCAAGAGTCAACGAGTGCCGATTCGATCTGTTCGGAAAGCGAGGTGCGAAAGTCCTGCCAAGAGAGTATTCGAAAAAGGAACAGAAGCGCAACGTACGCCACAATTCCCCCAAATTGGAGGAAAGCGGGTGCTTGATAAAGCAGGATCGAGCCGGTCGCCACGATCGCTGCAATGCTGCCTATCTTCTTCCAGTTGTAGGGAATCGGATAGTACTTCTGAGAGAGGACAACCGTCAACAGTGCGAGTACGCCGTAGGCAAGAACCGTGGAAAGAGCGCTGGCAATCATCGCGCCATCCTGGATTCTATCTTTCAAAAGCGGGATCAGGACAAGATTGCCTGTCAGATTTACGAAGGCTGCGAGGATAGCAATCGGCGCAAGCGGCCTGGTCCTGCCCGTGAGCTCCAAACCGATGGCGAAGATGTAATACAATCCCAGGCCAATGTATCCGGCGATAATGTAGGGCAGAATGATGATCGAGTCGCCGTATTCCGTCCCCAGCAGGGAAAACCCAAGAAACTGCATTGATAGTATTCTGGGCATCCCCAATATGAATGCCAGAAAAAGGAAACCGGCAGCAGCGCAAAACCATGTACAGGTTCCGGAAAGAAATTGGCGCGAATTGACCCGCGAAGCCGTTTGAAGGACAATGGGCGACCACGAGTTGTTGAATGCCGACACAAAGAAAAGCATGAGATAGCACACCCGATAGCCGGCCCCGTATACTCCAACGACTTCCAGGCCGGCAAAGGTTTTAAGCAGGTATCTATCGATTCCCTCGATCATAACGAACGCAAGCAAAACCGGAACAAATGGTGCTCCATAGGAATACATCTTCCGGATGATGGGCCAATGGGGCTTCAAGCGGAAATGCGGATATGAAAATGGGAACAGCAGGAGAGCAGTCATAACCGAGCTTCCCAGAAACGCCCATGCGACACCGACGGGTCCCTGATGAAAACGAACCAGGAGGAGGATGTTAAGAAGGATATTTGCGGCTGCGCCTGCGATCAGGCTGATCGAATAAAGAACGACCCTATGCTGTATTCGAAGAAGCTGGAGTTGTACCTGGACCAGTTGATCCAAAACGATGGACCCGGCCCCCACTACGACGAAGGTTCCCCAATTGGCGCTCCCAAAAATAACGAGGGAAAGTTCACTGGAAAACCAGACCGAAACCAGGAAGAAGCAGAGGGAACTGGCCGCAATGCATAAAGCAGCTGATGAAAAAATGTTGCGCCGTTCGGATTCGTCATTGGCCAGTGAAAAGAAGCGCGCCAGCGACTCCAATATGCCCAATCCATAAATGCTTCCAAAACACAGAAGGAATACCGAAAGGAGTGTGATCAAGCCGTACTCGGCAGGGGAAAAAACATTTGTATAGAGCGGCAACAGCAGCAAGCTTATGCTTTTTGCGGCGGCAAATCCGAACCCATAGAAAAGAGTATTTCGGGCGAGAAAGCCGAATGAGGCAATGCCGGAAGGGGTACTCATATTACCCGATCTGCGCGATCTTCCTCGTGAACACAAGAAATCCTGGTAAAATCTGGCGGAAAATCAGCCCGAAATTCCGCGATTTTAGAATGCAGATGAGTCGCAATAGCTTGCTTTCAAACAAATAGCCTGGAGATTTGGTTTTGCTTTTCAAACGGACCGCCGCCTCTTGAATCTGTGCCGCGCTCAAGAATTGAGATCGATAGGGCAGCTCCGTCCAGGCCGACACGATGGCCTCCAGACCCATCTTTCGGATCAGGTTGCGCTCCGCGTACCTTGGGAGGAGTTTGGGGCTTGGAATGACCGGATAGACATCGAAGGGAAAGTATGGTGGCCGGGAGAGAAAACGATCCAGCTCCCGAAGCGTGTGCTCACTTTCTTCAGGAAGGCCTACCATGAAACATAGGAATGGGATGATTCCGGCCTTTTTGCAGTTTCGGACTCCATCAAGAACGTAGCGGTTGGGGAAAACCTTATGAATGCCCTCCAGGATTTCCTGCGAGACATGCTCGATTCCTACCGTCAGATGAATAAACCCGGCTCCCTTGAAGAGTGCGAGCAAGTTGCTATCCTGCAAATCCTCGATTCTACAATCGGAGGAGAAAACCGAAGTTGGACGCAATCGCGAAAGCTCCGCCAGAAACTCCTTGACCCAGGTCTTGTCCACCGCAATGTTGAGGTCCAGCAGGATGATTGAACGGAAGCGAGGCATCAGAAATTCGATATCCCTGATGATTTCCCGAATTGGCCGCTTGCGCGGTCGGGTGTTTCGGTAATTGCAGTAATCACAAGGGAAGGGACAACCCTTGCCCGTAAGGATGTGAGCCATATTGTATTTGCCGAGAGGCAATTCCCTGTAGATATCTACGGCACTTTCCAGGTGAGATAGATCCTTGGCCGGGGGACACGGGCCTCCATCGAGGACCTGATCTCCCCTTCGGAGCAGAATTCCGGGGATTGGCTGTGCCTCCCCGGCGGAAGCCAATGTGTGAAGAAATGCATGCAGGGTTAATTCCCGTTCGTGAACCTGCACGAGCGCATCGATCTCCGGCACTTTTTTCATGATTTCTATTTCAAGCCCAAATGCATCGTTGGGCACCACAATGGTCATTCTCTTTAGTTTCTTGGCCTCCCTGACAAGTGCGATTTCTTCGAAAAACGTATCGACAACGCTGATCCAGAAGACCAGTACATCGAAGGCGTTCCAGTTTGCCTTGGGCTGAACCTGCAGATCATTAACGCCGACGTCAAGGCCCATTCGTCTGAGAAAGGAGGCGCATAAAACCATTTGTGCGGGAAGCATTTTATGGGGGCGGCTTCCACCGCAGCACTCTTCGGCGATACTGCCGGCGGGCTTAATGAGGAGTATTTTCATCCGTAATTATGGCTCGTATTCTTCCACTTCGAAAATTGCGAACTCAAACCAATTTGTGCCCGGTGTTGTGTTTTCGGTAAAACTCACCCCGCAATAGTATTGGAGGCTTGTCGAATTTAAAGTGAAGTCTTTGGATATCTCCAAATCATGAAAAACGCTGGCGCTGTTCAATCCGGTCGTTTCAACCCCGTATTGATAGGCACTTGACTGCTGATAAAATTTCGAGCACAATAATAAAGCACCATACTCCGTTGAATTGGAATCGAAATCCCTGTATGCAAGGCTCACGCCGATATCCGGCAAGCCAGTTGAGGCGTCGGTCACCCGAACCATGATCTTCTTTAGCTTGGAACCGCTTTTCGGAGCAAACGGTATCAGGGCAACTTGCTTCCAATTGACCGCTACGTTGGGATATGAGGCGAATGCTGAATGACTACCGGATGTGGACCATGCTGCAATTGTCCAATCAGGTCTGATTATTTGGTCTGAACTGAAATAATACCTCACCGTCTTCGGCAGTCGATACGCATACGTATTGGCCGCAACCTGTCCGTTGATGGCTAAATCTCCAAGAGTGGAGGCACCGGCTAGGAGCGTAACGGCTTTGTCGGCAACGGATGCGGTATCAATTCTTGTGGGCACCACCTTGAGTTGCAGCGCTGTTGTTGCGAAAAAGGCCGTGTCGCTGAAAGCGGACGAATCCACGCGAGTCGGTTTCCCGGGTATCTGGCTCGTTAGCGCGTAGGAATCGGGTGCTTTTCCGCCAAACTGCAAGGCATTGCCGGAAACCACTGAAAAGGAAGCGGTGTCGGCATGGTTGGCCGCGACAGCATAGAAAGACGTGGCAATTTCCTGTCTGGGGAACACAGGCTCACTTCCAATCTGCATTTCAAGCCACAGTGCCGGCGCGGCGGCAATTGCAGCGGGGTTAATGGGCGTACCCTTTCCAAGCTTCACCTGCAGAAAGCCTTTTGGGGCCGAGGTGATGATGGTTTCGCTCCAAAGCAGGCTTCCCGCCTGGTTTGCGTCATAGAGACGGAAATAGACCCCCTTGTCAACAATGTCCGTCCGGGGAGTGCCTGTCTTATCCGTAAGATAAACCGAATAATTAATAAACATGGGTTTGGCAAAAAGCGAGGGTGCAAATGATAAGACCAGTACTCCAAATGCCCGGAACGCAGTTCTTCTCTTCATTTTCAGCTTCCTTCGCTGTTTGGTCGCACCCGTTTCGGCGGTTCTTTGGGCGCGACATTAATATAACTCCTTGATCCTCGGCGGTTTGCGGCTGCCCCATAAGGCGATTGGGCTGTTTTCTTTGTTGTGCTTGAATATGGCTAGTCCACTAACGATTTTTGACCTCAGTGCCGTCTCCATCTATTCGAGGCGGTGGAAGGCTGGTGTAAAGTGAATGGAAATTGCCCCATTGAAGTCCGGGCCTATTACCAAAAGGACCTCGGAACCTGGGACGCCTTTGTCGATGCCTCCTCCAATGGCACGATCTTTCACAAGCAGGCGTTCCTTTCGTATCACCCGCAGGGCCGGTTCAATTGGCGCCACCTCATGTTTTATAAAGGAGATCAGCTGATCTCCGTGCTGTCCGGGGCCGTAATGGGCGATATGTTCAAGAGTCCGTCGGGCGCCAGTTTTGGCGGGTTCGTGATCGGTCCGGATTTGGGGATCGAGGACGGGGATGCCATTGTAAAGTCGTTCATCAAATACTGCGGTGAGCAGGGAATTAAAGAGGCGTACCTGACTCCTCCCATGCAGATTTATTACGATACGTTCAACGAGGTGATGGAATACAGCCTGCACTACAACCATTTCATACAGATCAGCTCGCTCTATTCTTCCGTCATCGATTTTGCCCGCATCCACTCCAAAGAGGACCTGTCGCAGAACACCCGGCACAAGATCAACAAGGCAATCAACAAAGGCGTGCGAATCGTTCAGCAAAACGATTTTGACACATTTTATCCAATTCTCTTGAAGAACAAGGAAAAATTCGAGGTCAAGCCCACGCACTCGCTCGAAGATTTGAAGTGGCTCGACACGGCTCTGCCCGGCTCGCTGGTCCTATTTATGGCTTATCTCGAAGATGACCCCATTGCCGGCCAGCTCCTGTTTGTCGCAAACCGCAACTGCGTATTGAATTTTTATACCATGCACCTTTACGAATATCGGAATCTGTTTACGGTCAATTACCTGATCGAGCACGCGATTGTCTGGTGCAACCAGAAGGGATACAAATACTACGACTATGGGGTCTCGGCCGATACCTTTGCGCCCGATCCCATGGAACCTTCGTGGTCGCTGATAAATTTCAAGGAGTCCATGGGTGCCAATGGTTGCCAGAGGAAGACGTACTATCGACGGATCTTCTAGAAAGAGAACTGCCATGAGTTCAATTTTCGAAAATGCAATGAATCTCGTCGAGAAGAGTCTCAACCAGCTTGGAATCCAGGAGCGCCACCCGAATCTGGCCATCGTCGAACGCCTCCGTATCCCTGACAAGATCGTTCAGTTCCGGGCCTCGCTGCAGAAGGACGACGGGTCGATTGCCGTGTTCAAGTGCTTTCGTATTCAGCACAGCGATGTATTGGGACCCTACAAAGGCGGCATCCGGTTTCATCCCCGCGTGGACCTGGAAGAAGTCAAGGCACTGGCCCTCTGGATGACCTTGAAAACCTCGCTGGTCGAGATCCCGTTTGGCGGGGCCAAGGGCGGGATTGCCGTGGAACCCAAGTCGCTGAGCATTGCTGAACTGGAGCGGCTGGTGCGCAAGTATACCTACCGCCTGGATAATGACATCGGCCCCAGCATCGATATTCCTGCGCCGGACATGGGAACGGGCGAGCGCGAGATGGCCTGGATCTACGACGAATTCCGAAAGCACCACGATGTGGCCCGGGCGGTTGTCACTGGTAAACCCGTTTATCTAGGCGGATCGCTAGGCCGCAAAGAGGCCACAGGCCGGGGCGTCGTTTGCGCAATGCTGGAAGCCTGTCGCGATCTGGGAATGGAAAATTTCCGCGCCGCCGTACAGGGGTTTGGAAATGTAGGATCGCATGCGGCCTTGGCACTCGCGGAAAAGGGAATCCGGGTTGTGGCTGTCGGCGATGTGACCGGAAATGTGCGCAGCGATGCGGGTCTCGATGTTCCGGCTCTGGTTCGGCACTGCCGCGAGCGGGGCGGTGTGGCCGGGTTCGCGGGCGCCGAGCCGATCGATGACCTGATCGCCACGGATTGCGATGTGCTCCTGCCCTGCGCCATGGAAAACGCCATCACGGCCAAGAATGCGGACAAAGTCAAGGCGCGGCTTATTGTGGAGGGCGCCAACGGTCCCACCACGGCCGAGGCGGACGCGATACTGGCTTCCAAGAACGTGACTGTGGTTCCGGATATTCTTGCCAATGCCGGCGGCGTGGTTGTGTCCTACTACGAATGGGTCCAGAACCGCGAGGGATTTTACTGGGAAGAAGAGGATGTCAATACGCGGCTCTACAAAAAGATCCAGAAGGGCTATAACCGAACAAGGCAATTCGCGCAGGAGCGCAAGCTTACGTTGCGTTCGGCCGCCTATTGCCTTGCCCTTGAGCGGGTGGTCCAGGCCTTGGTTGCCCGCGGCGCACAATAACTGCTCTCCGTACCCCACCCTTTCAATCAGAGGCGCCATATATGCGGCGCCTCTCTTTTTTTGCGAAGATATTCCTGCTTGCCTTGCAAAGATGAATCCTGAAAATCAACTCTTGACCGCTTCATATGGGCTGCCGTTCTGCTGGCCCGCTGGTTGCTCCATCACCCGTAGAAAACACCTGTTTGGGTGAGGTGCTTTTGTCCTGAAGTGGGTATCATGATCGCCACTGGCCCCGGTTGCTTGTTGCTATCATGCGTCCAAGTCCCCGGATCAAGGGTAACCGTTCGGCGATCTGCGTGTTGATTTGTTAATTGGGGGTCGTTTTTTGGA
>CAYVZU010000033.1:0-30937 GCA_964455935.1 uncultured Fibrobacterota bacterium | reverse complement strand
CCAGGGTATGAAATACACCCTTTTCTTAGTGTCCACCAAATCGGGGAAGGCTCAGGGGCGAATAAGGCTGAAGGCTCCAGGCCGCGGTGAAGGCACAAGAAAGAGCTGGTAAAAAACAAAAGGGCGGGTGAACGTTAGGCGTGGACGTTAGCGGGCGGAATCTCCTTTCCGTAACGCACAATGTTTTTCCAAAAGCCGCTCGGGTCTTCCGTGTCACTCACCAAGACCGGTTCTATGCGCAAATCGATAGCCCAGCCCAGCCGGTAGAGTTCCGCTTCCGTTGACAAAACATCGTCCGGCTCCCGCTCGAACACAATAGCTATGTCAATGTCGCTCGCCGGGCCGGCAGTTCCCCGTGCGCGCGAGCCATAGAGTAGAATCCGTCTTACCGGAAAACGGGCGCCATTCTTGGATTTGTGCAATGTTGTACGCTTATTGCTGTTCAAAGCCATCATGCCCAAACAAATCCCAACACGGCCCGATTATTCCGAGCGCGTATACGCCAAGCAGATTCGTATGGCCTATTCCCTGCTTCCCGTTGGGCTGGTCGCGACATCTTTAAACGCCGTAGTTGTGGCGGCCATGCTCTGGAGACTTGTGCCCCATGCCATATTGGTTGCATGGACGACAGCGCTCCTCCTGTTAAGCCTGCTTCGATTGGCTTTTTATTTTATCTGTTGCCATAGCAAAGGACCCACTAGGAACATTGAGCGTCTAGGCACCATTTTTAACGCAGGAATGGCTCTCTCGGGTGCTATTTGGGGCTTTTCCGCCTTTTTCCACCTGTTCCACAATTCCCTGCCTCACCAGATTTTTGTCGCCTATGTGCTTGGAGGCATGTCCGCGGGGGCGGCTGCCACTATTTCCGCGCTTCGGTTTCCATACTACGGTTTCGTAATTCCGGCATTATTGCCCCAGATCCTGCTATTTCTTCTGGCAAAGGACCCGATTCACGTCAGCATGGGAGGCATGTTAGCCTTCTTTTCTGTGTTGATCGCTTTTCCCGCGGAAGCAAATGCCAAAACGACCAAATCGAACCTGTGGCTTCAGTTTGAGCGCGAAGATCTCGTCAAATCCCTTTCACAGGAGGTCGGCCAACGAGAACAGGCGCAGGGAGCGCTTCGGCAAGCCCAGGCCGAACTGGAGAGAAAGGTCAAGGAGAGGACCGCGCAATTGGCCCAGGCCAACACCGGGTTGCGGCGCGAGGCAAGCGAGCGGGAGCAGGCCCAGCAGGCGCTCCGGCGCAGCGAAGAACTGTATCGGTCGATTTTCGAAACGGTTCAGGAGGGAATCTGGATCATCGGCAAGGACCTGCGGGTACTTCGGGCCAATTCGCGAATGGCAAGCCTGCTAGGCTATGAAGCCTCTGAACTCTCGGGCCGGGAACTTCGTGAATTCATGGGAGACAAAGAATTGGAGGTTTACTCATCCGGCCAAACCCAAAATTTCCGGGAAATACCGATCACGGACAGAAATGGGAAAACGCTTTGGGTCCTGGAGGCCGCGAATGGATTAAGCGCCTCGGTTCTGGGGGAAGAGACAATGCTCTGCATTGTCACGGATATTACCGGCCTTAAAGAAAGAGAGCGGATAATCCTCGATCTCAACCGACGGCTCCAGGAGGCAAACCGTGAACTGCTGGCCTTTACCCACTCGGTTTCGCACGATCTGCGTTCGCCGCTTTTTGCCGTTGACGGGTTTAGCCGCGCCTTGGAGGAGGAATACGGTGCGGAATTGCCGGCAACCGGAAAGGGCTATCTTGCGCGAATTCGAGGCGCCGTACGGAGAATGAACGAACTGATCGAGGATCTTCTGAAGCTGTCGCGTGTCGCGCAGGGCGAGCTCCGGGTGGTCCAAACGGACCTAGGCATGATCGCGCGGGACATTGTTGCGGTGCTCCGCGCCCGCCACCCGGGGAGAGCCATTGAGGTCCGCATTCAGGACAACGTGCCGGCCGTTTGCGATCCAAAACTCATGCGAATCGTTCTCGAAAACCTGCTGGGAAATGCCTGGAAATTCACGGGCAGAAAAGAGCATGCCTCCATCGAGTTTGGGTCACAACCGGGTCCGGAGGGAACCATTTACTTCGTCCGGGACAACGGCTCGGGATTCGACATGGCCCAGGCGCACCGCCTATTCACCCCTTTTCAGCGACTCCATGCGGAAACCGAATTTCCCGGAACGGGTATTGGCCTGGCCACGGTCAACAGGATCATCCGGCGCCATGGCGGGACTGTTTGGGCGGAAGCGGAACCCGGAAAGGGCGCCACCTTCTTTTTCACTTTGGCAGCCGGGCCCTCGGAAGATTTCACCACCGAGGCGCAGAGCGCACAAAGATGGAATTGAATGCCTGTAAGCACCTGAGCGGCCGAATGGTCTGAAATGATATTTAAGGGATTCCGGAGTCACATGAACCTCTCGGTTCACACGGGTTCCCCACGTCCATGGGCAAGGAGCTTCGGCTTTCTGCACCGGATTTGGGATAGCCAGTGTATGGCGGCGACGGTGCGCCCCTTTTGGGCATAGCAGTTCAAGGCGGTTTAACATCAGCCCAAGCAGGTCGATTCCCAAGGGCCACATTCCCAATTTTCTGCAAAGCTTCGTAACACAACCGGGGGACAAAGGATATTGCATGGATAAGGGCAGCAGCAGGTTTGAATGGAGGAAAAATTGAAAACTGAATTGGCAAACTACCCCGGACGGACTTGCTGCCGAACGTGCAATTTCAAAGATTTCGTTACGAAATTCCCATACTGGGCGGATAGAGCGTCCAGTGCAGGGCATTCTGCCAAATTGAATCAGTGCGGACCCTCATTTTATTGTATTTTTTGAACCGGACTTTCCGTTTCGCACCCTCGATCAACCCTGGACGGTCTGGAAATTTGGAGTGGGGCCTTAATGCCGTTTTCGAAATTCGTTCATCTGCACAACCATACCGAATACAGCTTTCTCGACGGGGCCATCCGCATCGACGAGATGGTAAAGGCGGCGGTTGAGCACAAGATGCCCGCCCTGGCCATCACGGACCACGGCGGAATGTTCGGGGCCGTGGAATTCAATAAGAAATGCATGGCCGCCGGCATCAAACCCATCATCGGCTGCGAAGTTTATGTGGCCGGAGGAAACCGCAAAGACCGGCGCAACATTCCCGGCCAGGCCAACAATCACCACCTGATCCTTTTGGCCCGCAATCAGGACGGCTACCGCAACCTGATGCGGCTCTCCTCCACCGGCTACCTGGAGGGCTTTTACTACAAGCCCCGCATTGACAAAGAGATCCTCAAGGAGCATGCCGAGGGCCTGATATGCCTCAGCGCGTGCCTGGCGGGTGAAATCCCCCAGCTGCTATTGCAGGAACGCTATGAAGAGGCCCGCAAGACGGCCCAGGGATTTCGCGATCTGTTTGGGGCGGAGCATTTCTTTCTCGAAATCCAGAACCACGGGATCGACGAGGAGCTGATCGCTTTTGAGCGTGTTATTGAAATGTCCAAGGAGATGAACATCCCGCTGGTTGTCACCAATGACGCCCACTACCTTCGCCGGACCGATTCGGCGGCCCACGAAGTTCTGCTGTGCATCCAAACCGGAAAAACCCTCAACGATACGGACCGGATGCGGTTCAGTTCGGACCAGATCTACTTCAAATCGCCCGAGGAGATGGCCAAGCTTTTTCCCGAGGTGCCCGAGGCGTTCCAGAACACCGTTCGCGTGGCGGAGATGTGCAACGTGAGCATCGGCACCAAGGAATACATGCTGCCCCACTTCCCGCTGCCGCAGGGATTCGAGAGCGAGAAGGACCTTCTGACCCACCTGGCGCGCGAGGGCCTGCAGAAGCGCTATTCCAAGGTCACGCCAGGCCTGGAGGAGCGGCTCAATTTCGAGCTGGACGTCATCTGCAAAATGAATTTTCCAGGCTACTTCCTGATCGTGGCCGACTTTGTCAAAGCCGCGCGGCGCAAGGGCGTTTTCGTGGGCTGCAGGGGCTCGGCGGCCGGAAGCCTGGTGGCGTATGCCCTGTCCATTACCGATATCGATCCGATCCGATTCGATCTTCTGTTTGAACGCTTTTTAAACCCCGACCGCATCTCCCTGCCCGACGTGGACCTTGACTTCGCCGACCGCGACCGCAACCAGGTGATCGAATATGTGGTGGAGAAATACGGCCGCGACAATGTCTGCCAGATCATCACCTACGGGACCATGCAGGCCAAGGCCGTGGTGCGCGACGTGGCCCGGGTCATGGGCCTGCCCTACAGCGATGGCGACCGGATCGCGAAACTCATTCCCATGGGCGAATCCCTCAAGAAAGCCATGGAAGGGGTGGCCGAGCTGCGCGAACTGATCAACAGCCGCGGCGACCTGCAGAAGCTGTGGGAGTATGCGCTGGTTCTTGAAGGCCTGGTGCGCCAGCCCGGGATGCACGCGGCAGGCCTCATCATCGCGCGCGACAACATCGTCAAGTTCGCCCCTCTTTACAAACCATCCGACTCCGAAGACGTCATGTGCCAGTACGACATGAATTACGTGGAGGGAGTGGGTCTGGTGAAGATGGACTTCCTGGGGCTCAAAACGCTCACGGTCCTTCAGGATGCGGTGGGGCTGATCCGCGCCAAGCATGGCGTGGACCTGGATCTTTGGCATATTCCCTACGATGACAAACCGACCTACGCGCTGTTTGGCCAGGGCGATACGGCCGGCATCTTCCAGTTTGAATCCAACGGCATGCGGGACTACCTGCGCAAGCTCAAGCCCGAGCGGATCGAAGATCTAATCGCCATGAACGCGCTGTACCGGCCCGGCCCCATGAAAAACATCGACAGTTACATCCACCGTAAGCACGGGGCCGAAAAGATCGTCTATCCCCACCCGCTCACGGAGAGCATTCTCAAGGAAACCTACGGCATTATTGTCTATCAGGAACAGGTCATGCGCCTTTCCCAGGCCCTGGCCGGGTTCACCCGGGGCCAGGCCGATACTCTTCGCAAGGCCATGGGAAAGAAGAACCGCGAGGTCATGGCCGAGATGGGCAAGAAGTTCGTGGAGGGGGCCAAAGCCAAAGCGGTGGACGAGAAATTGTCCGAGAAGATCTACAGCCTCATGTCGGAGTTCGGCGAATACGGCTTCAACAAGTCCCATGCGGCCGTCTACGCCCACCTGGCCTACCAGTCGGGCTATCTCAAGACGCACTACCCGGCCGAATACATGGCCGCGCTGCTGTCGAGTTATATGGGCGATACCGACGACATTGTGCGCTATGTACAGGAATGCCGGCGCATGGGCCTGGAGGTTCTGCCGCCCGACATCAACGAGAGCGAGACCCGATTCACCGTGGTCAACGGCAAGATCCGGTTTGGCCTTGCGGCCATCAAAAACGTGGGCGAAGCCGCCGTGGTGAGCATGATCAAGACGCGAAACGAAAAGGGCCGCTTCGAGACGCTCTTCGATTTCGCCGAGCGCGTCGACCCCCGCGTGGTCAACAAGCGTGTCCTCGAAAGCCTGATTATGGCGGGCGCTTTCGATGCGGCCCCTGGCTATCGGTCGCAGAAATTCGCTGCCGTGGACATGGCTGTCGAATATGGCCAGGAATTCCAGAAAGACCGCCAGTCCGGCCAGACTTCGCTCTTTGACGGCGGGCCGGGAGACGCCGAGTCCCTCAAACCGGAGCAGCCGCATTTACCCGATGTCGTGGCTTGGCCGTATATGGAGCTTCTGACCAAGGAAAAAGAAGTGTTGAACCTGTATGTGAGCGGCCATCCGCTGGAAAAGTTCCGCGACGAGGTGGAAGGTCTGTCGTCGCTGCATTTTTCCAAGGAGGAGTTCGAGAAAGCCAAAGACGGGACCCCGGTCGAGGTGGGCGGGATTATTACCACGGCCAAAACCATCATCACAAAAAAAGACAAAGCCATGGCCTTCGTGACGCTCGAAGACTTTCACGGCACCGTCGAGGTCGTGGTCTTTCCCGATCTGTATGAGTCCTGCACCGAGTGTTTCCGCAACGACGCCATGGTCATGATCGCGGGCAAATTCGAACGCAAGGAAGAAAGACCCAAAATCCTGGCCGAAAAGGTGATCCGTCTGGAGGAGGCCCGCGCCAAGCTGGCCCGTTCGGTTCATGTGCGGCTGAAGACGCAGGGCTTGGAAGAGGAACAGCTGCGCCAGGTAAGCGAGCTCTGCAAGAAGCACGGCGGCAACTGCAAACTCTACATTCACGCTCAGACAGCCGGCGGACAAGCCTATTGCATCTGGGCTAAGGGCATCCAGACCAGCGCTTCGATCGAGCTGATCGCCGCCTTGCGCAATCTGGCCGGTGAAGACGCGGTCCGCATCGGAAGGAATCACAAGCGATGATCCGCGCTATTTGGGTCCGCATTGCCATACTGGTCTATACGCTGCTTTTATCCATTCCGGCCATGACCCTGGTCTGGTTCTACCCGCGGATCGTGGTCTATCTCGCTCGGATCTATTTCTGGCTGATCCTGAAAGCGGCACGGGGGATCCGGATCGAGGTAAGCGGCCGGGAGAACATTCCCGCCGGCCATTGCATTTTCCTTTCCAATCACCAGAGCGCCGTCGACATTCCGGCCCTCAGCGCGAACCTGCCCATCAACACACGCTTTCTGGCCAAGCGGGAATTGGGATTCATTCCCATCTTCGGCTGGGCCATGTTTCTGGCCGGCCACGTGCTGATCGACCGCAAAAACGCCCAGCGGGCCCGCGACTCCCTTAACCGGGCGGCCCAGCGCCTGCGCACGAGCGCATTTTCGTTGATCGCCTTTCCCGAGGGCACGCGCACTCGCGACGGAGGACTTCTTCCATTTAAAAAGGGCGTATTCATTCTTGCGATTCAATCGGGATTGCCCATTGTGCCGGTCACGGTTAGCGGCGCGTTTGAGGTTTTTCCCCGCAAAACATTTATATATCATAGCGGGACCGTACACCTGCGGATTCATCCGGCCATTGAAACCGCTGGCTACACCATCGAAACCAAGGCGGAACTCATCGATCGCGTTCGAAGCGCCATTGAATCCGGCCTGGACCGCAAAGGAGAATAACATGGAAATAATTGTTTCCCGGGAAGGGAATTTTTGTGTACTGCACCTGCGCGGCGCTATGGTCGCGGAGTCCGAACGAAACCGGATTTTCGAGCGTCTGGATGCACTGACCCAGGAGGAACGCAACTTGGCCGTTAATCTTTCGAAGCTAGGCTACGCAACAAGCCAGCTTTTGGGACGGTTTTTGATCGCGCACAAGACGGTTGCGCAGAAAAAGGGAAAATTCCTGCTCCTTTCGCCTTCGCCCGGCATTCGCGACCTGCTTCGCATCACCGGCCTGGGCCGGGTTTTTCAAATTCACAATAGCCTGCCCAAGTAGGAAGAGGAGCGGCCATGGCCCGTGCGGAAATCGGCAGTCCCCGCGAACAAATTGTGCTTCCGCCCCAGCAGTACGGCGAGGCCGTCTGCGCCTTCGCCCGCGAAATCAATGTTCCCGATCCCATTGCCGGCCTGCTGATTCAACGTGGAATCGACACCTTCGAAAAGGCCCGATTGTTTTTCCGCCCGTCGCTTGACTCCTTGCACGATCCCTTTCTCATGCCCGGAATGCGGGACGCCGCGCAGCGGATCGTCCGCGCCCTTGGGGAGCAGGAGACCATTGGGCTGTATGGCGATTACGATGTGGATGGAATCACCAGTTGCGCCCTGGTCGAACTGGCGCTGACCCGGCTGGGCGGCAAGGTCCATACGGTTATTCCCAACCGCCTCGATGAGGGCTACGGCCTGTGCAGCAGCGCGGTGCGGGAATTCGCGGCGGCCGGGTCCAAGCTGCTGATCACGGTCGATTGCGGCGTGACCGCCTGTGACGAAACAGCCGAAGCGGCCGGCCTGGGGCTGGATGTGATTGTGACCGACCACCACGAGCCCGGTCCCGTCCTGCCCAAGGCGCTGGCCTTGCTTGATCCCAAACTGCCGGGCAGCACCTATCCCGAAAAGGAATTGGCCGGCGTTGGCGTGGCTTTCAAGCTGGTTCAGGCGGTCTACCGCGCCGCGGGCCTGCCCGAAACCGACGCCCTCGACTATCTCGACCTCGTGGCCCTGGGCAGCGCGGCCGATGTGGTGCCCTTGCTGGGCGAGAACCGGCTGCTGGTGAAATTCGGCCTCGAACGCATGCGCGCCACGGCCAATGTTGGATTGGCCGAACTCCTGCGCGATACCGGTCTGCTGGCCAAGGAAATCCGGACCCATCACATCCTCTTCACTCTGGCGCCCATGATCAACGCGGTGGGCCGGCTGGGCGATCCCCGCCGGGCCTTTCGCTTGCTTACCAGCCGCAACCGGGCCGAGGCCCTTGACCTGGTGGCGGGGCTTCGCAGCGACAACGAACGACGCAAGCAAGTGGACCGGCAGGTTACGCAGGAAGCCTTTGCCAAAGCCCAGACGGAACCGGACCTCGACCAGACCTATGCCATTGTGCTGGCCTCCCGCAATTGGCACACTGGAGTCGTGGGCATTGTGGCCTCGCGCCTGGTCGAGCGTTTTCACCGGCCCACGGTGCTCATCGCCATCGACGAAAACGGGATCGGTAAGGGATCGGCCCGCTCCGTGTCCGATTTTCATATTCACGACGCAATCTCGCGCTGCTCCTCTCATCTCATTAAGTTTGGGGGCCACGCGCATGCGGCCGGCCTCACCATTCACGAAGACAGCATTGAGGCCTTCCGCTGCGAATTCGCCCGGGTCGCCGAAACCCATCTGCGCGACCGGCCCCGGGCGCCGGTAGTCAAGCCCTGCGGCCGGCTTCGGCTATCGGAGATCGATCCCCGGTTCATGCTCCTGCTCAAAATGCTCGAACCCTATGGCCCGGGCAACGGCCGGCCGGTGTTTTACTGTGACGGCCTCCGGCTTTCGGGCCGGCCCTCGATCGTGGGCGGCGATCATCTTAAATTCGCGGCTGCGCAGGACGGCGCCGTTTTTGAAGCCATCGCTTTTGGCATGCGGGACCGTCATAGCGGTCTCGACGGCCGGTTGTTTGAATTCGGGGCCGCTTTCGATATCGAAGAGAATACCTGGAACGGCGCCCAACGCACGCAACTTCGCATCAAAGGACTGGATCTATGAAGAAAATATGGGAAGGCCGTCTGGCCGGATCGCCCCATGCCGCCATGGACAAACTGGGTCGCTCGCTGCATTTTGACCGGCGCCTGTACGCGCAAGACATTGCGGGAAGCCGCGCCTACGCCCTCGTGTTGCGCAAGGCCGGGATTTTAAGCAGCGCCGAATGCAGCCGCATCCGCGCGGCCCTGGAAAGGATCCGCCAAGATATTGAGAATGGAAGCGTCCGCTTCCTGGCCACGGACGAGGACATTCACATGGCGGTCGAGCGGCTTCTGACGGAGCGCATTGGCCGGGCCGGGGCCAAAATCCACACAGGCCGCAGCCGCAACGACCAGGTCGCCACCGACGTCCGGCTGTAGGTGATGGATGCCCGCCGGCGTATTGACGAAGCAATCAAAGCCCTTCAAAAAGAAATCCTGACCCAGGCCCGCCGGCACGTCAATACCGTTATGCCGGGCTATACCCATTTGCAGCAGGCCCAGCCCGTGAGCTTGGCCCATTACCTTCTGTCGTTCCTCTTTGCCCTGCAGCGCGACCGCGAGCGGTTTGCGGCGGCGGCCCGTTGCGCGGACCGTATGCCCCTGGGCGCCGGGGCTTTGGCCGGGAGCGGATTCATTCTCGACCGCAAACGGCTGGCGCGCGAACTGGGCTTCTCGCGCATCTCCCAAAACAGCATGGATGCGGTGTCGGACCGTGATTTTGCAGTGGAGTTCCTTTCGGCGGCCGCCATCCTGATGGTGCATCTCTCGCGATACGCCGAGGATTTTGTAATCTGGTCATCGTCCGAGTTCGGATTCCTTGAAATCGGCGATGCGTTTTCCACCGGCTCCAGCATGATGCCCCAAAAGAAAAATCCAGACTCGGTGGAACTGATCCGGGGCAAAGCCGGCCGCGTATTCGGCAGCCTGACAACCCTCCTCACAGTCATGAAAGGGGCGCCTCTCACCTACTCGCGCGATTTGCAGGAAGACAAAGAGCCGCTCTTCGACACCGTGGACACGCTCGAAACCGTGCTGCCGGTCATGGCCGGCGTCCTCCACACCGCACACTTCCGGACGGACCGCATGCGCTCGGCGCTTTCGGAGATGCTGCTGGCCACGGACCTGGCCGACGCCCTCACGAAGCAGGGCCTTCCGTTCCGGGAGGCCTATAAGATCGTGGGACGTCTCAGCCGCTATTGCGCCGAATCCCGGAAGGGCTTTTCCCGGCTTTCTCCGGCGGAACTCAAGGCGGTTTCGCCCCGACTTTCGCCCGAGCTTGTCAGAAACTTATCGTTTACTAGTAGTCTTGGCCGGCGAAGCATTGACGGCGGGACGGCACCCGTATCCGTACGGCAACAACTGCGCGCGGCGGACCAATTGGTGAAAGCCGGCGTTGCGCTGGAGTCGTGAGGAAATCAGAGATGGAAATTCAAAAAGCCCGCATCAGCGATGTAAAGGAAATTGCCCGGATCATCAACGATCATGCGGCCAAAGGCCTTATGCTTGCCATTCCGCTGACACAGATCTACGATCAACTGCGGGATTTTGTGGTGGCGCGGGACGGCGACCAGGTTATGGGCTGCGGGGCCATTCATGTTGCCTGGGAGAATCTGGGCGAGATTCGTTCGGTGGCGGTGGCCGAAGATGCCCGGAAAAAAGGCATTGGGACTCGGATTGTCACCGCGCTGATCGATATGGCCCATGAAATTGAGATTGCCAGAATTCTGGTTCTGACGTACCAACCCGATTTCTTCAAGCGGTTTGGGTTCCATGTGGTCGAGAAGGAGACGCTCCCGCACAAAATCTGGCGCGCCTGCATCAACTGCCCCCGCTTTCCCAGCTGCGACGAAATCGGCATGATTTTGGACGTGTAACTCTTCACTATGCACCACAGAGTCACAGAGGGCACGGAGAAAGGCAAGAGTCAGAATGAAGGTGGAGGAGAGGCAACTTTTCTGGTGCGCATTTGCGCCAGAAAGCTTTTCTCTTCTATATATTCTCTATTCTCTAATAGAACCTCGGTGTTCTCTGTGTCTCTGTGGTGATTAAAGAAAGTGAAGTGAACGTGCGATCGAGATCAATGAAACCCCGACCCCATTCCGCTGTTTTCTTTTTCCTTGCCGCTGCCCTGTTCGCCGGTCCGGTTTTGGCCGCCGATACCATGGCTGTCCTTCCGTTCCGTGACCATTCCGGATTCAAGGGTCCCTGGAACGTATCCAAGGGTGTTCAGCGCTATCTGGCCGGGTCCCTCGACAAGGACCTAATTGTGATTCCGCCCGAAGTCACGGACAAGAAACTGAAATCGTACAATGCGGCGGACTACGAGCGCGACGACAAGCTGGCCGAGATCCGCAACAAACTGCAATGCCGCTACCTCATTGTCGGAACCATTACGGAATTTTACGCAATAAAGAAAATGGCGGGCAGCGGACGCTTGGGCGGCTACAAGCACTACAATGCCGGGTTTGAGGCGGACGTGCGGATCTTCGATGGCCGCACCCGGCGGTGGGCCGACGAGTTCAGTGTCCGCCAGCACAAGCGCAGTATCGGCATGAAAGTCAATCTGCCCGGAAAGATCTCGCCGGACGAGGAAAATTTCTATCAAATGGAACAGAAGGAATTCGGATCCGCCGCTTTCCGCAAAACCGTGGCAGGGGAGGCGATGGATGCGGCCAGTAAAGACATTCTGATGCATCTGCGCAAACTCATCGAACCGGCCTCGGCCGACACAATCCGGCCGGCGACGGTTCGCGCCGCCCCCCCGCCGCCGCAAAAGATTTTGGTTCGCGTATTTGAAGGAAAAATTCTCACTGTCTCGGACAGTACCGCCTATATCAATCTGGGGTTTGATGATTCTCTGGCCATCGGCGACCGCTTTCCCGTCTTTGCCGCGGGCGAACCCATTCTCAATCCCGAAACCGGCGACACGCTGGGCACAACCGACAAGCAGTCCGGCGAGGTCGAGATCGTTTTTATCAAAGCAGGCCATCTCTGCAGCGCCCGCATCACGGCCGGCAAGGGAACGGTCAAGGTCGGCGACCGGGCGCGCGTTACCCGATAATCTCAATGCCTCCTGTGGTTTGCAAGCCCATTGACGAGCAGGGCCTCAATACCTATGAATCCTGGTTCAGCGACAAGGAGCTCCTGCGGCGCGTGGGATCGCCCACGGGAGGATCTATGCCCTGCGCTCTTGCTTTAGGATCAGCTTGCATGCCATGAGGTTGATATCCGTGTGTGGCCGCAGTCTCGCCTGCGGTCCGAGGGACAGGAATTTCG
Organism: uncultured Fibrobacterota bacterium; assembly: GCA_964455935.1. Taxonomy (GTDB): domain Bacteria; phylum Fibrobacterota; class CAYVZU01; order CAYVZU01; family CAYVZU01; genus CAYVZU01. The sequence continues at coordinate 18,570 of CAYVZU010000033.1, read as the reverse complement.
AGAGAGACCCGAGGCAAGCCTCGGGCCACACAGGAACGGAAAGCAAGACTTGATTGGGAGTATCGCATTGCGCACCGTCTCTGAACAATTTGATCGGGCGCGCCCTTCAATGCCGCTCATTACGCGGGCGGCCGCCCAAGATTGCAGGCCGCCGGTATTTTCATAATAATGGGAGGTCCCATGATTTTGCGCTTCACTTCTTTCATCGCAGTCCTGACGGTCTCGGCGGCTTTGGCCGCGGACACAAAATGTCTGTTGGGCCATAGCTCGTCTTCGACCCTCAAATCGAGCGGTCGGATGGGTGTGCGCGTATCCGACGAGGACAGCGTCGTCGTGAAAATTTCGGGGCTGGGCCAAGTCAAAGCCATGCTCAACGGCCAGTACGCGCTGACGCTGCTCAAGGAAATCGATGGTGTGTTTTATTATCAGCAGGCCGACGAAAAGGGCTTGATCGTCTGGGCTTACTGCCCAACGACAAAGCATCTCAGCTACTCCAAACTGCAGCCGACGCCGGTCGACCGGCTTCCGGATGCGTATTTCCTGGTGGGCCAGTGCAAATAGTCCGGGCCTTGCAACCCGATGGGGACTTTGAATCCGACCATAGAAGCCAGGAAAAAAGAGCGGCAGTCGGAACACCATCTTGGATTGGGCACGCTCGACTTGAGACCCTTCGCAAGGGCTGAAGAGAGGCGTGCCGTCTTGCCGTGGAAAAGCGCTACAAACCCTGTCCTGCACCCCGCATGATTCCCTTCCTTGACTGGTCTTCCGGGCACATTCTATCTTTACTGGCTCAATTCTAAGGAGGAAACGTGGCCAGAAAAGGAAAACGAACTTTCCAGCCCCGAAACCGAAAACGCATCAGCAAGCATGGCTATCGCGCCCGCGCAGCAACTAAAAACGGCCGCAAGGTCCTGCAGCGAAGGCGGGCGAAGGGCCGCAAGCGCCTCACGGTTACGGTACCGGAGTAGGGATTTCTCTGACAGTACGCCCACAGGGTTTTGCGCGCGCGCACCGCATTGCGAAACAACGGGAATTTCGCCTGGTTTTGGAGAAAGGGCTGCGCAGGAAAACCGACTTTTTCGATCTGGTGATTCTGGCCGGGCCCGGCGCTCTCCAGCGTCTGGGGGTGATCACGAAAAAGAAGTTGGGCACGGCGGTGTTCCGAAATCGTCTTCGGCGCCGGATCCGCGAAGTCTTCCGGTCGTTTCTCCCCCGCTATACAAAAGGCTTTAATATGATCGTTTTTCCCAAGCCCTGCGCCGGCCAGTGCAAATTCCGGCAACTATGCGATACCTACGCAGGGGCCATGGAATCCGCCGGGCTTCTTGCCCAGGCAGAACCCGCAAAACAATGATCCGGATTCTGAGGCAAATTTTTGGGTATTCAGTCGCATTCTATCGGAGCCTGCCTGCCTTTTTTCTCAAAGGACAGTGCCGGTTCCAGCCGTCCTGTTCGGAGTACGCCGCCAAAGCGATTCAGGCGTATGCTCCCGGAAAGGCCACAGTGCTGATTCTTCGCCGGTTCCTTCGCTGCCACCCGTTTTCGCGCGGCGGCTGGGACCCCATCTAAAAGGAGTTCACCTTGGACCGAAACGCTATTATCGGTTTTATTCTGATCATCGCAGCCATTTTCTTTTTCCAGAGCAAAATTTACTACGAGAAGATCCTGCGAAAACCGCATCCCAGCACGGTTTGGGAGCAAAAGCAGAAAGAACAGAAGCGAAAACTCGACTCGATCGAGTCCGCGCGCAAAGACCAGCAGCCCGATAGCGTTCGCAAAGCGCCGACCGCTCCTTTGGCCATTGCACGACCGGCCAAACCCAAGACCGCGCCAGCCATGGTGAAAGCCGAATCGCCGGTCCAGGCAGGGAAGCCGTACGTAATCGAGTCCCCGCTGTATACCGCAACGATCGATCCCATGGGCGCACGACTTGTCTCGTGGAAAATGAAAAATTTCCGGTCGATCTCCGGCGGCGACACATCCCGTTCTTCCGAGCTGATTCCGCAGAATTCCGCGGGAGCCCTCAACCTGCGCTATGGCGGCGTTAATTACGATTCGCTTCCATTTGTGCTTGCTTCCTCCGACACCCAAAACGCCCGCCGCTCGCTTTCGAATGACGATACGCTGGTTCTGCGCTTCGTGTGCCGCGCGGGCGGCGGCGAGATCGAGAAGGAATTCCAGTTCCGCGGCGGCGATTGGCGCACCGGCCTCACCCTTCGCAAGCGCAATCTGGGCGTCGCCAAGGCGCAAGTGGGATGGCTGGGCGGAATTCGTCAGGTGGATCAGATGCCCAAGCAGTCGGGCCAGGGCTCGGGCCCGGGCGGCTTTGCCGGCTTTGTGCTTTGGGGCGAAGATGTTGAGCAGGCGGATGATTTTAAAAACAACAGCCGCGAATACACGGGCCAGATTCAATGGGCGCTTGTGAAAGAGGGCTACTTCGGCAGCGCTTTGATCCTGTCGAGCCCTCGTGACGGCTCGGTCGAGTTTTTCCAGGAGACCAAAGGCAAGGATGTGGCGCAAATGCGCTATGTGGTGGGAGAGGACTTCGAAGCCGAGGAGCTGAAGTACGAATTCTTCGCCGGCCCCATGCAATACTCCCTGCTTAAATCCTACGGCCTCCAGTTTGACCGTACAATCTTCCAGGGCTACGCCTGGTTTTTGCGGGCCGATATCTGGTTTCCCTCCCTCTGCGGCTTTGTGCTGTGGCTGCTGAACTTTTTCTATCGCCTGGTGCCGGACTATGGGTTGTCCATCATCCTTCTGACCATTGTCAGCCGCGTAATCATGATTCCGCTCACCAACAAGAGCCAGAAGTCCATGGCTGCCATGAAGGACCTTCAGCCCAAGATGAACGAAATCCGGGCGCGGTATAAGGGCGAACCGCAGAAGATGAATGCCGAACTGATGAAACTCTACAAAAAGCACGGAATCAACCCCATGGGCGCCGGATGCTTGCCCATGGTCCTGCAGATGCCCGTCTTCATCGCGCTCTTTGTTGCCTTGCGAAAGGCCGTGGAGCTGCGCGGCGCCGGCACATTCCTGCCGTGGGTGAGCGATCTTTCGCAGCCCGATGTTCTGTTCCACCTTCCGTTTGCATTGCCGTTTTACGGCACGGGTGTTGCTCTCTTGCCGATTTTAATGGCGGCGTTTACCTTTGTTCAGAACAAGATGACGATTAAGGACCCCAATCAGAAGGCAATGATCTATTTTATGCCGGTTTTTCTGCTGTTCCTGTTCAATTCGTTTCCGGCCGGGCTGAACTTGTATTGGACGCTTTCGACCGCGCTGGGAATCGTGCAACAGTGGTTTATCGAACGCAACCGGCCGGCCGTGGCGGTGACGCAAAAGGCCTAAGCTCCGGATATATGGACACCTCTTCTCCGGTTGCCGGCAAAAAACACCGGCGGCTTCGAAAGCTTGGGATCGGCCTTCTGATCTTTGTCGCCTTTATTGTGGCGGCCGGATTCATTCCCATTGATTTTCCCCTGGTTCGGAATTCATTCGAATCGGCTCTGCGCGGCACGGGCGCCGATTCGGTGCACGTAGGCCATGCTTCCGTTACGCTATGGCGGGGCGTGGCCCTGGATTCATTATTTCTGTCGAGGCCGGACCCGCTGGGCGGCCGGTTTTCGACGCGTATTCCCGAGTTGCGGGTGTCGTTTCGGATTTTTCCCCTGCTGGTTCGTCACCTGGCATTTCGCAGCATCACGATCAATAAGCCGCAGATCACGATGACCCAAAAGCGGGTTGCCCCGCCGGTTCCCGCCAAACCGTTGGATCTCGACACCCTTGTCGAGGCGTTTTCGAAATTGCCTTTCACGTTCTCCATTAAGGAGATGGCTATTTCCGACGGCAACCTCACGGTGCTCGACGGCCGCAAGGCTGTTGTGCGGGCCCAGGGCCTTAACCTCCAACTCGGATTTCGCAAAATCGTGGATGCCGAAGGAAAGGCCTCGATTACAAAAGTGATTCTCGAACGCAAATGGGAAATTGAGGATGTGGATTTGCGCTTCCGAACGGTCCGGACCCGTTTCCTGCTGGATCAGGCCAAAGCCCGGTTTTACGGAGGCGATTTTTCCTCTTCGGCAACCCTCGAGCTCTCCCGCAATCGTCTGGAGGAGGCGAAGATCGCTCTGAAGGGACTGGACATTGCCCGGATCTACGCGGTCACGGACAACCCAGGCGAAGTGAAGGGGAAGGCCGATTTCGAGCTCAACCTGAACAGGAGCCGTTTTTCCGTTGCCGCGCTGCTGGGAAACGGCAAAGTCGAGATTAAGGACCTTACCGCAATCAACATGCCCATCCAGAAAAAACTTCTGGTCCTCCTGCTTGTTCCGGATTTGGCGCAGCTGCATTTCTCCAGCATTCGCTCGGAGTTCACACTTCGCAACAAGCGCGTTTTAGCGCCGGACATCCAGGGCAAGGGCGAGCCGCTCTCGTTTGGCTCAAAAGGCTGGGTTGATTTCGACGGCGGGCTCAGCCAGGAAGCGACGCTGTTTCTGGAACAGAAGTCGGCCCGTGGACTCCCGCCGCAAATCAAGAACGTCATGGAGCAGGCCTCTGATGGCCGCTACTATTTTGGGCTCGACATTTCGGGAACATTCGAGGAGCCGCGGATCGCGCTGCAGAAACGCTACCAGGAGCGCGCCGTCGAAGAACTTCTGCGCAACGTGACCAACGGAATTTTCAACTACCTTCAGAACCGCTGACGCCCTCACGGCTGAGCCATCCGGCTGCGCGTGCTTATTCCGACTGATCCTTCGTCCTTTTCTCCCGCGCCGCCTTAATTCCGTCTTCCGTGATGCAGTACAGCTCGCCCTCGCCTTTTCTCAGATAACCTTTGTAGATCAGACTCTTTAGCGAAGATTTAAAATTGTGAATCGACCGGGGACTCTCGACGTGCAGAATCTTGCGCAGGATGAAAAACGGCAGACAGGCAACCGGCTTTTTCGCTTCAGGGTCCGCCGCCGGAATCGCGCGGAGGATCTGAAGTTGAAATCCGGTTAAAGGCGATTGGACGGGCGGGTTTTCCATTTTTTCTTGCCTGAGAGTAACTGCTCAGGTCCCACTGGGCGGCGGTATTGTCATTTCGACGAGTCTTCGAGGAGAAATCAACGTGTTTCACGTTGTCCCGCACGCAGTGAGGGACCTGTTTCTTTTAGGAAGATCCCTCGTTTCACTCGGGATGACCTGCTATTGCAAGTCGGATTTCTCGCTTCGCTCGAAATGACATGAGAAGTGAGAAGTTACAACTGAGAAATAGTGTATGGCGCCGGTCCGGCGCAATTCCATTTGGATTGACATGCGGTGCTCATATTCTGAATTTTGATAGTAGCGGACGCCCGCCGGCCAGTACCCTTGACCGGGGAAAAAAGATCCGCGCGCATTAAGACACCTGGGGAGATTATCGCCAACATGAACGCCCCAACCCAATCCTGGAAACATCTCGTGTACAAAAGACGGCCGGACACTGTTTTGCGCCGGGTCGCAGGCGAATACGTACTGGTCCCCCTGTGCCGCACCGCCGAATCGGTCGAACGAATGTTCACGCTTAACGAAACCGCGGGACTGATTCTGGAATCCCTGGACGGCGCCCGGATCCTGGAACAAGTTGTGGATTGCATAATAGAGTCGTTTGAGGTCGAACGGGCCGTTGCCGAAGCCGACCTGCGCGAAATAATCAAGGATCTGGAGCGAATCGGCGCCATTGACAAAGAGGCGACTTCCCCCGCATGATTGCCGGCATTTCTTTCCCGGAATTCCGTGCCCGGGCATCTCGACGGGCAGAGACACGGCGCATTCCCTATAGCGGAAGCATCGAACTGACATCCCGGTGCAATCTGCGTTGCATTCATTGCTACATCAACCGGCCCGCGGATGATTCGGCGGAGAGCGCCGCGGAGCTGACTGCGCGTGAATGGAAAGACCAAATCGACGCAATGGCGGACCGCGGGTGTTTGTGGTTGCTGCTGACCGGAGGCGAGCCGCTGCTTCGGCCCGATTTTTTCGAGATCTTCGAGCACGCCAAACGCAAAGGCATCTTCGTCACCGTTTTCACAAACGGAACCCTGGTCATGCCGGAATTAGCAAAGCAGTTCGCCGACTTACCACCACTTTCCGTTGAGATCACCATATATGGCGCCGAGCCAGGGATCCATGATCGCATTACGGGGATGGCGGGCTCTTTCGAGAGGGCTTTAAAAGGTATGGATCTGCTGCGTGAAAACGGGCTTCACGTCGAACTGAAGACCATGGCGCTTACGCCGAATGTACATCAGCTTTCGGCCATGGAACGGCTTGCCGCAAAAATGGGATCGAAATTCCGCTACGACCCCATGATCAACCCGCGTCTCGACAGCGATAAGGGACCGCTTCAGTACCGGCTTTCGGCCGAGGAGGTTGTCTTGCTGGACAAGGCCAACGAGAAACGGCTGACCGCATGGAAAGAATACTGCGGCCGGAGCATTGGGCCGATCAGCGAACCAGAGATGCTCTATCATTGTGGGGCCGGAATGGAATCGTTTCACGTGGATTCCGCGGGTCGGTTCAGCATTTGCATGATGGACCGAAAAAAGCAGTATAATCTTCGAACCGGAACCTTTTCGGAGGCGTGGGATGTATTTGCAAAGGCAATACGATTCCAGAAACGATCCATTCAATCCAAGTGTTCGACCTGCGAGCTGCTTTCGGTGTGTTCACAGTGTCCAGCCTGGTTTTCGCTTGAATCCGGCAACGGTGAGGAGCCGCTGGAATATTTCTGCCGGATTGCCGAAATGCGGGCGGAGGCTTTTGCGCCCAATCGCGGCAAGAGTGAATTGGTTCGTTAGAGGAATACCAATTTTTAATCCACGGAGGATGTTTTGAAGAAGAGGGAAAGGCGCCCATATCAGCGGCCCAAAATCGAGGAGGTTCGGTTGAACAGTGAGGAATCCGTGCTGGCGGGCTGCAAGCAATCGGAAATCCCGAGTTCAAACAACGATGGGACATGCATGGGTTTTCAGTGTAAGGAAGTCACAAGCTGAATCAGTCGCAACCTAGTATGCCGGTCGATTGCCCTATTGGAATATGGGCCGGCGGCATACAATTTTCCATTCATGCTCAAAACTATCCCGTGGTTTGGGGCAACACGTATCGTACATTTTTTCGGAACGGTGACCCGCGCTGTGTCGTCTGGGCCAACTGCCGCAGTAGAATCGAAGACCCGTTTGCAGCTCACGATCCGCTTTTCAAGGCCAATAGCTGGTGCTTGTATGATTCCCCACACGGAAGGGCACTTGTCCGCAGGGATTTTGGTGTCAATCCGGTTGTGAACACAGCCATTGATGTTGACCCCGATTTCCGGCTTGCTCGCATGCAGATCTTGGACCGTGAGAGCGATCGGTCTACGGAAACGGGGAGCTTTGCGCCCCCACTGGAACCACCATGGGGAGTCCTGCTTACGGTCATGATCTTGGGCAAGGATTCCGGTATTGCCGTTCACTCCTGTGGTGTGGACGATTCCGGAAAAGGCTATCTGTTTGCCGGCGAGTCGGGCCGGGGGAAATCCACCATGGCTTCCCTATGGGATCGCGAGGCCCGGGTGCTCAATGATGAGCGGATCGTGGTCGCGGCCAAAGACGGCCGCTTTTGGCTCCACAGCACCCCTTGGCACGGCACGTACCGGCAGGTTACCGCCCAAAGCGTGCCTCTCTCAAAACTGTTCTTGATCCGGCACGGGAGTCAAAATCGCGTGACCCGGATATCGCCCGGTCCAGTTGCTGCCGGAATCCTGCCCCGCTGCTTTTTGCCCATTTGGGATAAGGCGGCCATGGACAATACACTCGCATTTTGCTCCAAACTGGCACAGAACATTCCTTGTTACGATCTGGAATTCGTGCCGAACACCTCGGTTCTGGAGACTGTGCGATGCGCGAGCTAAGCCTGCGAGCGGAGGACCTGGCCTCCCTGGGAACCGATATTCTCCGGAGCGGCCGCGGTTTTCGGTTCCGGGCGTGCGGCAGCAGCATGCATCCTGTAATCCGGAATGGCGATATCATCAGCATCAAGCCGGCGGATGCGAAAAGCATCCAAATCGGCGAAATTGCCTTCTGCGTTCCAGTGCCCGGCCGCGTGGTTGTACATCGAGTTTCAGCCAAGCGGCAGATCGCAGGCGGACTGCGCATTGAGATCCGGGGAGAATCGGGCCAAGCGGAGGAGATTGACGGGGCTTGCGTGCTTGGACGCGTGGTCGCCTGCGAAAGAAGTTCGCTGATATGGCGCGCAATCCGGCATGCAACCTGCCTGCTTTGCAAATCGGGTTACCTCCCATCTTCTGCCGCCTGACCTCCCGTCTCCAGTTTCCAGTCTCCCACTCCCTGCTCCCGTGTTGACTCCCCTTGGGACCAATCGTATCTTAGTATTTCTTATGGAGACCAAAAAGAGGAGACAAAACCCACTGTGGGTGGACGCGAAGAAGTCAAAGGGGAAGCGCGTGTAGATCTGCATATTCATTCTCGATTTTCCGATGGAAGTCTCACCGTTCAAGACATCATTGAACGGGCGTTTCTTGCTCAATTGCGGGCGATTTCCATTACGGATCATGATTGCATCGACGCGATTCCTCTTGCCCAAAAGCTTGGACAATCTCTGAATATCGAGGTCATTGCCGGGGTGGAGCTAAGTGCCAACCTCGACGGCAAGGATATTCATATTCTTGGCTACGACTTCGACCCAACCGACCCCGAGCTGGTTGGCAAACTGTCGGAGTTTAAAGACGCTCGCCGCGAGCGAGCCCGCAAAATCGTGGAAAAGCTCAACAAAATGGGAATCGACCTGCGGTTCGATACGGTTGAGGAAATGGCCGGCGAGGGCAGCATCGGCCGCCCCCACATTGCCGATGCCCTGCTGCGCGAGGAATTGGTTGGCACCTATCGCGAAGCTTTTGAAAGGCTGATCGGCTACGAATCCCCAGCCTATGTGGATAAAATGATGTTTTCGCCCCAGGAAGCCTTTTCGCTGGTCCGGCGCGCAGGCGGAATTCCGGTTCTGGCCCACCCCCAGACAACCGCCTGTGATGAGCACATTCCGCAGTTTATCCGCGATGGTCTTATGGGGATCGAAGTTTGGCATCCCGAGCACACCGAGCAATCCCGCCGCTTCTATCTGGAATACTGCCGTAAGCGGGATCTGGTCTACACGGGTGGCTCCGACTGCCACGGGGCGCGCAAGGCAAAGCCATTGCTGGGAACTCTGCCAATCCCCTATGAATGTGTCGAGATGATGCGCAAAACCGAGCGCGTGGCCCGGAGCGCCGCATGAAGGCAAACATCATTTACCCTGTCATTCTGGCCGGCGGCGTGGGTGAACGGTTCTGGCCGTTTAGCCGAATCAGCAGGCCGAAGCAACTGCTTCCGCTATTAAGCCGCCAGACGCTGTTTGAAGAAACGCTGGATCGCACCCTGGCCCTGGCTCCGGCAAACCAAATCCTGGTTATGACCCGCAAATCCCTGGTGCGGACCATTTCGGCTCTGCTCAAAGGGCGAAAATGCCAGGTCATTGGAGAACCAATCGGTAAAAACACCGCGCCGGCCATTGCGGCTGCCGCAGCCATCATTCGTCGCCAAAATCCCAAGGGGATCATGGTCGTGCTCTCGTCCGACCACGCCATCTCCCCCAAAAGCGGTTTTCTCGCCGCGGTTAGTGCCGCGGTTGCGGCTGCCCGAAAAGAGAACCTGGTGATTTTTGGCATCCGGCCGTCGCGGCCCGACATCGGCTACGGCTATGTTCGCATCGCCGGCCCCAAAGGACGTGTTTATAAGGTGCTCCAATTTCTCGAAAAGCCAAGCGCGACCCGCGCAAAGGCCTTTGTTCGCAGCGGAAAATACCTCTGGAACGGCGGCATGTTCGTCTGGAAGGCCCAACGCATTCTGGAGGAGTTTCGCAGGCACATGCCCAAGCTCCACAAACTGACCCTTGAGCTGAGCCGTGACTGGGGCACGCGACAGACACGCGCCCTGGCGCGATTCTATGCAAGGGCCGAATCGCAGTCCATCGACTTCGGCGTGCTCGAAAAAGCGGCCGACGTGCAGGCCGTCAAAGCCGATTTTGCCTGGGATGATGTGGGTTCCTGGGAGGCCCTGTGGCGGATTCGAAAACCGGATGCTTCCGGCAACGTGACCTCGGACAAGGCCCTATCGATCGAGAACCGGAATTCGCTGCTGTTCTCGGATGACGGCCTTCTGGTGGGAGCCGGCCTCGAAAACATGGTTGTGGTGCAGAGCCGGGGCGCCACCCTGGTCCTCCCGCGATCGTACTTGCCCGGCATGCGGAAAATTATTTCTTTACTCAAGGCCGATACGAAGGCCAAAGAATATTTGAAATAGGTGCACCGCAAGGTACGCCCCCTAAGTCCCCCGCAGGGGGACTTCTTAGGGCACCTTCCCCCTGCGGGGGAAGGATGGGATGGGGGCGCTCATTGTCGGGATTACCAATAACCAAGGAACCAAAATGGCGGAAATGAAATTCAGCAAGAAACACAAAATCAAAGAAGATCACTTTATCGAGCGCATCTTTGAACTGGGACAAATGGCCCGGCAATATTCACGCCAGCTTTCGACGGGCGGTGTAGCCATTCTTGTCGTGCTGCTGATTGGGTTTTTCGCGTTCAAGAGCAATCAGAGCCGCACCGTGCGCGCCCAGGAAAGTTTTGGCGCGGCCATGATCGCCTACGAAAGCGGCGACATGGGCAAGACCGTTTCCAGCCTCACCGCCACACTCACGCGTTACCGCAAAACCTCCTACGGAGCCATGAGTTCGTTCATGCTGGGCAGCATCAGCTACAATCAAAAAGACTATGGGCGGGCTCGCGAGTACTATAACAAAACGGTGAAGGAATACGCGCAGTACGAATTTCTAAAAGGATCGGCCCTGCATGGACTGGCCAACTGTGCGGTTCAGGAAAAGAATTATGCCGAAGCGGTCCGCCTGGCCGAGCAGTTCCTGAAGGACTGCCCCAAGCATTTCCTGGCGCCCGAAGTCCTTCTGACAATGGGCGATTGCCAGATGAAGCTGGGCAATGCCCAAAAAGCCAAAGATGCCTACAGCCGCATCGTTTCCGAGCATCCCCAATCGATTCAAAACGCCACTGCGCGGAATTTACTGGCCACACTGTCCTGATCCAAACCCGAATTTCTGATTTTGTTGGGGCCGCCTTTGGGCGGCCCTTTTTTATTTACTATGTATAGGCACTTACTTTGGCATTTTCATCACGCGTATGCACAGGACATCGCTTTTGGGAAAATTAGCGCATTCGTATCTTGCTGTTATATAGGCAGTTACGGGCAGATTACAGATAAGAACTATTGACTTATCTTATATATAATATGATATTATATGGTAAGTCTTGTTATATTATCATAAAGACCGCAGTTGGGCATGGTGAAGAGCGCTAAGAGCTTGAGATGCCAAGGGATGCGCACTGACGACTGCGTATCAGCAGGTGATACGCCGAGGAGGTGGAAATCCCTTGGCGCTCAAGATGTTGGCGCTATTCGCCGTGAATCAACTGCGGTTTTTGGGATTATATGAAAACAATACCAATAGATCAAGTTAAGGCACGCCTCGAAGCAGAGAATCCATGGTGGCGGGATCTATCTTCACTTCCTGCCAACTACGCGCAACTGAAAGAGCGTCCCTACCTGGAGCTCCTCTACCCATTGCTGACCGACCTTAAAATAAGGCGAGCAGTCGTTCTTTTGGGGCCGCGCCGCGTTGGGAAAACGGTACTCATCCATCACGCGATCAGGAGACTTATTTCAAGCGGTATTCGCCCCACGTTGGTCTGTTATGCTGCGGTCGACCACCCAATCTATAACGGGCTTTCCCTGGACGAATTGCTCGGGGTCTTCGAGTCCGCGACCAGTTCGAAGGTCGATGGCGAGCCGTGCTACCTTTTTCTGGACGAAATCCAATATCTGCGCGATTGGGAACAACACGTTAAAGCCCTGGTGGACGGCCATGGTAAGATAAAATGCGTGGTTTCCGGGTCGGCGGCCGCTGCCTTGCGCATGAAGAGCGCGGAATCGGGGGCCGGCAGATTCACCGACTTCATGCTGCCCCCTCTCACATTCTACGAATACACAAAGCTCTTGGACAAAACCGATTTGGTGTACGTCGATGCCACCGAAAGGGGTTTCGCAAAGACACTCGACAGCCCCGATATTGACAAGCTCAATGAGCACTTCATCAATTATCTCAATTTCGGAGGCTACCCCGAGCTCGCCCTATCGCCCGAAATTCAAGCCGACCCATCCCGATTTATCAAGAGCGACATTATTGATAAGGTGCTCCTGCGGGATTTGCCGAGCCTGTACGGCATTCAGGATGTGCAGGAGCTTAATTATCTGTTTACGACTCTTGCTTTCAATACGGCGGGCGAAGTTTCTCTGGACGAACTCTCCAAAGGATCGGGAGTCTCGAAGACGACAATTAAGAGGTATGTTGAATATCTTGAGGCTGCTTTCCTTATCCGAACAATACACCGTGTTGACCGAACCGCCAAACGTTTCCAGCGCGCGAACTTCTTCAAGGTTTATCTGTCAAATCCTTCCATGCGGGCCGCCCTTTTCTCGCCGGTCACCGGGGAGGACGAGGTCATGGGCCCCTTGGTGGAAACCGCCATCTTCTCACAATGGTTCCATTCGCAGACGGTCCTTCACTACGCACGCTGGCAGAATGGCGAAATTGATATTGTCTGCCTTGGCCCCAAACAGAAGGCAGAATGGGCGATTGAGGTGAAGTGGTCAGACCGCTATTATCGGAAGCCTGAGGAATTAAAAAGCCTGTTGCGGTTCTGCCATGAACAGAACCTGACCCGGGCCATGGTGACATCCAGGACCCTGAAAGGCGAAAAGATAATATCGAGCGTAACATTCGACTTTGTTCCGGCAAGCCTTTACTGCTACATGCTTGGGTTCAATATCATTCGCGGGCAGCACATTCTGCAGGGACTCGCTCCCGTACCTTCCTAAGCGCACCAGGATACGCGCAGATGTGCACGTTGGCCCACAAGCAAGCCGTTGCCGTCAGCCACCTTGGCAGAATCCCGGTGATCAGGACCCCGGCTTCGCTGGCTTAGAATAAATAGCCTTTTGGCCGACCATGGGCTCAAGGCTTCTGCTTCCTCTCTTCCCACCACTTCCTGAAGCTGCCGGCGTACTTTTCAATCCAATCCCGGCAAATGTCATTGAGGCTGCGGACCTCCAGCGGATCGCGGCCCAGTTCGACACCCAGGTTCCATTTGTGTCTTTTAATTTCTTCGACCTGGGCGGCAAGGCATTCCTTTAAGCCGTCCGAAGAAGATTTGGCATCGTCCATGGTGTCTCCTGGAGGGGCTTGCGGGCTATCCTCCGGCAAACAGAAAAACCGGCTACAGCTCCAAAGATGCACTGGAACAAGGCAGAATTCAAGTGTGAAGGCGATCTGGGCTGGCCTTCGGCCCGCAACGGTCTGGCCGCCCTGGAAATCGCCGAGAGAATCAAAGAGCGCTGCTGGAATTCCATCGCCTGATCTCGCCGCGCCCCCCGGCGGCCCTGCCTATTCCCGATTGCTGGTGCCTGCGCCGGAATAGTTTGCATAGTGCAAATCGGTGGTTGTCTTGTAGCCCTTGAAAAACCGGATGGCGATCCAATTCAGAAGCGGGTCGCTCATCCCGTTTAGAAAGGCATACCTGTTGTTGTCCTCCAGGTGGTGTCTGCCGTGGTGGCGCTTTGTCATGAAAATTCCCAACCGGGCAAGTAATTTCGGCACCGGCGAACTTGAAACATGGCAGCAGTAATGCGAGACCTCCGCCAGGCATGAGAAGATCCCGAAATAAACCAGGGCATGAAGGACAACAGGATTGATGTTCAGCATACCGGCCGCAACCGCCACACCCGCGAAGTAGAAGGAGAGCCATATTTTCGAGCCGGCCTCCTGGAAATAAACAAGGAGGATATTCCTTCTCTTGTATAGCGGCGTCCTGTGGTGCAAATGAAAGGCAGCGATAAACGGCCCCCAAAAGGATGTGTAGTGATCGCTGTTGTCCAGCAGGAGATGAACAAAGCCGTTTAGAAAATCGGCCAGAACAAAAGCCGCGGCCAGCGCGATGATCTGTCCTCGCACCCCGATACTGGGCTGCAACGCCACAACGAGAAGCCCCGCTTGAAGTGAAACATTAATGACCGACACAGCCAAGCCAGTGCGTACGTAGGTCTTCTTTTTCTCGTATGCATCCATGGCCGCATTAAATTGCTGCTGGCGGAGCTGCAATAACCGTTCGGGAGTTTCAGCCCTCACACAATGCGTCACAGCACCGTTCATTAATCAACTTTCGGATGTCGCGCACCCGCACGCGGGGTGCAGCGAAGGTTTTCATCGACCGGTTCACGAATGAAAATATAAAGGAAGCGGCCGGGAAGAACGTATTTCGTGTGCGGTTCGATGAAGGCCCGGTCGCGGGGATTCAGCAAAATGAGAAGCCCCCGTTTTGGGCCGCGCGGTCTGACCGCCGCCTGAAGGGGCTCGCCCGCTTCTGTGTGGCGCACCGCGGGCACGTTCCGAACTATGCTGGCTGGAAATGCAGCGACCAATCCGCCGCGATCATGTCAGCACAGCCTCACTAGGCGCGTGGTTTCTTCCACCATGTATAGCGGCAGGGAAAGGAAAACGAACTCGGCAACGGCCGTCCCACTGCCGGTTTTTAAGGAATGCGATACGGTGCTGCAAGAGGGCTGGTTCTGATCGAAACGGACCGCAAGTCGACTCCGTTTCTGTGCCACAAACTGTATAATGGATTTTATGCTGCCGCTCAACCCCGCCTTGACCTCAACAGGCACAACGGCCTCGCCCGATGTAATTACAAAATCCACTTCCGCCCCGCTGGCTCGCTCCTCCCGAAGCCAATAATGCAGCGCAGGCTTGCGGCCGTGTCCTTCGTAGTAGAGTAGGTGCTGCCCCACAAACTGCTCGGCCATCTTGCCTTCATTCAGAAACTGGACCGACATAAGCCTGGCAGTTGACAGTTCCCGAACGCCGCGCACCCCGTTCATGAGTCCCACATCGAGAAAGAGGGGCTTGAAGATGCGCTCATCGGCGCCGGCCTGCAATGGCAATCCCGAGCAGGAGGAATGCACTACGGGGGCCACCACCCCGGCACGAATGAGCAAATCCGTTGCAGCGCGGATGCGGGCGCTCTTCTCCTGTTCGTCAATACGGGTTGGCTTGAATTTCTCGCCTATGGCGGAAGGAACCCAGTCGAAGACCTTGTGAAGCCGGATCAGGTCCGCGTGCGAAGCATACTTCGAGAAATCATCCCGGTAGGTTTCCAGAATGGAATCATGGACTTTGAATACCGGCTCGAAGCTATGGGACGACAAAAAAGCATTCAATGCTTCCGGCATTCCGCCGACCAGCAGATACTCCCGCAACCTGCCCAGCAGTTTCTCGTGGGCAGCAACCGAAGGCGATTGGCGTGGCGCGTAATCGCGAAGGTATTGGATCAGGGCGGTTTCATCGGCCGCAAGCAGGAATTCCTGAAACGTCATCGGGCCAAGGTAGAGATACTCGATCCTCCCTACGGGCATGGAGAAGTTGGCCTTGGCAAGCGCGAATTCAAGAAGGGAGCCCGCGGCTATGACGGGAATGTCGGGCCGTTCTTCATAAAAGTACCGCAGGGCGGGAATCGCTTCCGGTGCCGCCTGAATTTCATCCAGGAAGAGAATGCTGCTGCCCGGCACAACAGGCCCGGCCCCCGCAACGAGCTGAAGTTCACGAAGGATCTCATCGGTGTTCTTGCTCCTGAATACCTCTGACAAAAGGGGTTTCTTTTCGAAATTGATCTCGTGGAGGGTCATATTGTGGTTGCGGGCGAAATTGCGGACCAGGGTTGATTTGCCGACCTGGCGCGCACCCCGGATCACTAATGGTTTGCGTCCCGGTGAGCTGATCCAGCTGCTGAGGTGGTCTTCCGCAAAACGTTTCATGGGATTGGTCCTCTAAAGGAAGCCGAAACCGCCGGTTCTGTCAATCAGAGCAACCGAAAGCCCTTCATACCTGAATATACGGTGCCCTTACACTGGCATGTTTACTTTGAAAATAATATAATAAACAAGCGCTAATTTATCAAGGCAAGCGTAGATTTTATGCGCTTGTTTTTGAAATACAAGAAATTTCTGGCGCACTGTCCAGGGAACCCGCTTCTTCGGGGGAGAAGAGTGTGAAACGGGCCTACGTGATCATGTGCGATGTTTTTGGCTTGGGATCGCTATCCGCAACGGAATTTCCCGGCTTCGCTGGCCTGCTGTTGGCTGGGTGCGGCGGAAATCCTGTCCGCCCGGGGTGGCGAGGAAGGGACTGTCGGGTAATGCCCTGGGCCAAAAATTCTGGCCGCATCTGAACCATTTGTCTCACCACTCCAGAAGGCCGGCTGAATTCGGTCCTCCCACGCGGAATACACCGCGTCCGAATTGCGCATGGCGAGCTTCAGTTTGTCCGGATACTTTCCCGAAGACCATTGCACGGAAAGAAAAAGGCTTTCCAGTTCGGATTCGGCACTCTCCCTCCTTTGTTTTACGCACCTTCCGGCATTTCGTTGAGTTCGATGATGTTTTCTTCCGGGTCTCTTGTATAGACAAAGCAGAAGCCCTTTATCTCCTTGGGAGTTTCGAAACGGATGGGTTCCGATATGAATTCGACACCTTTCTTCCTTAGTTCGGAAACGGCCCGGTCCATATTGGGCACAACCAGCGCAATATGCCGGAATCCTGGATCACTAACATGCGGCCACTTGGCGTCGGCCTTATACGGAGCCGCAAACTCGAATAATTCAAGTTCCACCTTCGAGCCCGGAATTCCCAAATGAACGCACCGCGCAGGCCAATTCCCTTTTGGAATTCCGGGGAGCCTATGGTGAAATCTCTCTTGATCCGGAATCCCAAGATATCCCGGTAGAATGGCAACATCTTTTCCATGGATCTGACAACAATTGCGACATGTCTGAAACTTACTTCCATAGAATTCCTGCCGCTTCGAAACACATAAGATGCATCGGCAGAAAACAAAATGCAAGCAACCGCAACATGGGAACGCTTGTGCCCCTTTGCACTTGCCACTAAATTGGGATGACATCGATTTCGCTGCAAGCCCAAAATGGATTGGCCGGTCAATGGACATATCTGAAACTGAATACGGAATTGCGCGATAGAATCTGATTTCTTGATTTCGATGCGGCTGCATCGCTGCATGCTATGCCATCCCTTTTCGTCGGAATGAATTTGATGAACTTAGGCTATGCGATCACCAGAGCGCGTCCGTTTCTTTTCATGCTTTTCCAGGGCGACCTGGCTAAGATGAGATAATCCGTCGGCCTTGCTGCGCATGCTGAATTTGCCATAGACCATTTCTTTCCATTTCACCTGAAATGCGCTTAAGTCTTGCGCCCGGGAAGATTGCCATAATTGGCGGGACCGGGGGCCAGCGGACTGCAGTGCCCTTCTTGTAGGCCCAAAAGTTGCAGATACGCTGATGGATGCCCTCTCCCATCCATGTTTGTCAGGCCGGCGATTATGGCCGCCTTGTGGGCCGACACGCCATTGATCGTCTCAAGGCCAAGGCAAAGCCGCTGGCCGGCCGTCACATCACCCACATCAGCTCGACCTATTACGGCGGGGGTGTGGCCGAACTCCTTTCTTCGTTGACGCTGTTGATGCACAGCCTGGGAATTCGGGCCGGATGGAGAATCATCCAGGGCTCGTCGGATTTTTTTGGCGTGACAAAGCGGATTCACAATGCCCTGCAAGGGGCGAAAATCGACTGGACTCCGCGCAAGCAACAGATCTATGAAGGAACCGTGTATTGCAATGCGCTGCGCAACAACCTGGATCACGAATTCGTGATTGTCCACGATCCGCAGCCTTTGCCGCTGGTTGAGCACTACAGAAAGCGCGGGCCATGGATCTGGCGCTGTCACGTCGATCTGACGGCGCCCAACCCCAGGCTGTGGTCCTATCTGCGCCATTTCGTGGAGCGATATGATGCGGCGGTCTTGAGCCTGCCCGAGTATCGCCGGAAGCTGAAGATCCCCCAGCTCTGTTTTGCCCCGGCTCTGGATCCGTTTTCCGTTAAGAATCGTGAAATGTCGAAACGCGAAATCGATGAGCGGCTGCGCCACTATCAGATTCCCACCGATCTCCCTCTGGTCGTCCAGGTGTCCCGCTTTGACCGCTGGAAAGACCCGGAGGGCGTGATCGAAGCTTTTCAAATTACGCGCAAACGGGTGGATGCGCGCCTTGTTCTCCTCGGCGGACCCGCAACCGATGACCCCGAGGGCGAAGAAGTTTATGACGATCTCCTGCGTCACGCAAGTGACCGCGTTCTCATCCTGAGCTATGAGGACACGGCCCTGGTCAACGCCCTTCAGCGCAAGGCGGCAGTGGTAGTCCAGAAATCCATTCGCGAGGGCTTTGGCCTTACCGTGACCGAAGCAATGTGGAAAGGGGCGGCGGTAGTCGGCGGCGACGTGGGAGGAATCCGCCACCAGATTCAGGATGGACAAAA
>CAYVZU010000032.1:0-31456 GCA_964455935.1 uncultured Fibrobacterota bacterium | reverse complement strand
TCAGGTCTCTTTTCATCCCGATCACGGAATCGTGCGGCCCGGTCATGCCCGCGTCGGTGATGTAGGCAGTGCCGTTGGGCAGGATCCGCTCATCGGCGGTCTGAACGTGCGTATGGGTGCCGATCACGGCCGAAACCTTGCCGTCGAGATACCAGCCCATGGCCTGCTTCTCGCTTGTAGCCTCGGCGTGAAAGTCGATGACGATCAGATGCGTGCGGGCGCGAATGCGATCGACTTCGGACATGGCCCGGACAAAGGGGCAGTCGATGGCAGGCATGAAAACGCGGCCCTGCAAATTGATGACGGCGATCTCGACACCGCTGGGCAGAGCCAAAACGGTGGATCCCCGGCCAATATTACCCTCCGGGTAGTTGAGCGGCCGCAGAAGTCTTTCGTCTTTGGAAAGAAAGGGAATGATATCGGGATTGTCCCAGATATGATTGCCGGTGGTAACCACATCCACGCCAAAGCTGCGCAGCTTCGAAAGCAGATTCCCGGTAAGGCCGCGGCCACCCGCGATGTTTTCGCCATTGGCTATGCACAGATCAATGGAAAGATCGGCGCGAAGCCTTTTTAAGACCTTCGAGAGGATCCATTTCCCATTGTTCCCAAAAACATCGCCAACGAAGAGAAGGTTAATCATCGCGAGTCGTGAGTAGCGAGTTGCGTGTAACCAGAATGAAAAATCGAAATGGAAACCCAAACGGGTTATGAGAGCAAAAGGACATCTTGGTTTTCTCAGGCGCTCCGCTTTTAACTACCACTACACTCCAATTACGGCTGCTATGTTGGCTATTCCGAACCCGCAACTTACGACTCACGACTCTACTTACAGCACCGGAATCCGGTAAAGAAATATTTCTTCGTTGGGTCCAGCGCCACCTGGGCCGTGCAGTCGGCGCCGTCAGCCGGGTTTTCATACGAGCCGCCGCGGGCCAGCATCTGGGCTTCCACCCCCGAATCGGTCCACTCCATGAGATTGCCGCTCATATCAAAGATTTCCTGCGCGGAAATGCATTCGGGGAACTTGCCCGAAGCCGCCACTCCCCTCCGCTTGATCCAGGCCTGATCTTTCGTGTTGCAGGTGCTCGCGCCGTATTGGAAGCCATAGGGAAAGTTTCTCTCCTGCCCCGTCCGGCATGCAAACAGCCACTCATCGGCCGTGCAAAGGCGCTTGCCGGCTTCACGGCACTTGGCCGCAGCCGCAGTCCACGTCACGTCCGCCAAAGGCACGTCGCCTTTCTTGTTGGGCCATTCAAAGCGGTCCATGCAGTATTTCTTTTCTTCCACGGTTACCATGCCCTCCGGGCAGATCACGATGCGAACAGTATCAAGTCCGGTCGCGCCGTCGGAGTCGGTCACGCGCAAAACCGCGTAGCTGTATTCCGAAAACCGGTGTTTGATCTTGGTCTGGGCAAGGGAGGTGTCGAATTTGCCGTCTGCATTCCAATCCCATTCGTATTTCACAATGGACCCGTCCGCATCCTCGCCTTTGGCAATAAACTCCAGATTGCGGTTCTTCTTGGACACGATATCCTCGCCCGCAAAAGCCTTGGGCGGCTCGTTGGTGATACGGACCTCCACGATGGCCGAGTCGGTCTTCTTGTCGTCGGCAACAACTCTGAATACAGCCCTGTATGTGCCTGCTTTTTTATAAATGTGAGTGACGGATGTGGAATCGCCTTTCCAGTCCGCGCGGCCGTCGCCGTCGAAGTCCCAACTGAGCGCGACGATTTTGCTGTCAGGATCCTGCCCCTTGCCGTTAAGCTTTACGGGACTGTTGACGCGTGCCGTCACGGGCGATTGGACCAGGGCCTTGGGCTGGGCATTCTCGATTTTAACCATCGCGGTATCGTCGTCCTTGCTGCCGGTGCTGCTCGTGACCTGAAGGATCGCCTTATAGATGCCTTCCTTTTTGTAAACCGTCATGGTCTCGCCCGTTGTCGGCGAACTCCAGTCGAATTTTCCATCGCCGTTAAAATCCCATTCGTATTTCACAATCTTGCCGTCCCGGTCCGTTCCGGTACCGCTCAACTTCACCTTGGAGTTGACCGGCGCGCCAAGATCGGAACCGGCATTGGCCTGAACCGGAGAGAACACAACAATGCTGGCGCTGTCCCGGCCCAGTCCGCCCTCGGAATCCTCGACCTCAAGAATCGCGGTATAGGTTCCGGGCTGCGCGTAGGTGTGGGAAGCCGCGGCCGATTCTTTTGTGCGGCCCTGGGGCGGGTAGTCCCATTTTCCATCCGCATTGATATCCCAGCGAAATTTCAACCGGTCCAGGGGATCGAACGAGTCCTCCGAGCCCGAGCCGTCCAGCTTGAAAACAGTCCCTATGGGCCCGGTTGGCGGCGCAACCCTGATGACCGGCTTTGGCGGGTCGTTGACGCCCACTTTCGCAATCGCTTCGGACGACCGGCCGGCGGAATCGCGCACGATCAGCCGCACCTCGTGTTTCCCAGTCTTCTCGAACTGGTGCGTGATCACCGCGCTTTCCGAAAAATCCATATCGATCTGGCCGTTGTTGTCGAGATCCCAGGCATACTGGAGGGCCAGTTTGGCCAAACTGGCCGATTTTGCGGCGCTTAGAGTGAATTTGGTCTTCGTGCTGCCCGCGGGCGGATCGATTTGCAGAGCCGCCTCGACCGCGCCAATGACTTTGATGGACAGTTCTTTTCGGACGCGATTCTCGCGGTCCGACGCCGAAATAACAACTGGAAACGATCCGGCCTCGGAAGGAACCCAGGCCAGCGTACCCGAAACCGAGTCAAGCGTTATTCCCGCCGGGCCCTTCTCGATACGGAAGAGAACAGGATCTCCCTCGGGATCCGATGCCGTTAGACGGTATTTTAATTCTGTACCTACGGCAACGGACGCAACGGCCGCGCCATGGACACTGGGAGGCTGGTTTGCGGGACTGGGCGGCCTGGCCGCCATGGCCAGGTCGATCCGTTCCTCGCCCGATCCTTCCTCGACCCACTCCTTCAAAGTCTGCAGATCGGTGGCATTCATTGGCTCCGGGGCCGATGGCAAGCCGCCGGTGAGAACAGAGGCCTTCTGCCCGGCCGCCACGGATTGGGCGTCCCCGCTTTTTCCGCTTACTTCCACCGTGCCTTCGACGGTCTCCACGAGGGTGGTCTTCGTCTTGGGATCATATTCAACGGCAAAATCGGTACCGCGGATGGCCGCGGTGGCCGTGGGGGTCACCACTTTGAAAGTCCCTCTCCGGGCCCCGGCAATGGACTTGATACGCGAAAAAACTTTTCCAGCGCGCAGGTAAATAGCGGCCGAAGGCGTTTCGGCTTCGGAATTAACCCTGAAGATCACCTGAGAATTCTCGCCGATGACCAGGAGGTCCTGCGGGGTGACCTTCACTTCCATCTTGGATTCCATTTGCGTCAGCAGCAGATCGTTATCGGTAATACCCATTCCCACGCGCGCCAGCTCACCCGCATCTTCCTGGCTCTTTTTAATAAAGGCCTGGCCCATGGAAAGCGAGATGGCGGGTTTCCAGACACCCCCGCCGGATGCTTCCTTTTTCTTCGAGCAGGACAAGGCACAAACCAGGCAGGCCAGAATTCCAACTAAAGCAAGAGCGCGCATGGGGTTCTCCTCGGCGATTTCGTATTTTATCTGCGGAGGCTCGGATAAGCCGGGCCGCCCGGGTCCTGATTCGCCCCAACCGCGACCCAGAATGAAGCCGGCCGGAGCGGATGCGACTCAAAATAAGGTGCCTTAAACCGCAAAAGCAACAGATAAGCAGGTGCAGGGCGCCTGTTGATTATTAAACCATAGATTGAATTGATATTCACTGCAGTGTATATTTTGGTCTTCACGAGGAGGAAGGCAAGCCTATGTTAATGCAGAAAATGCGCGAATCCACCAAAGTCGTTATCTACATCGTTATCGTAGCCTTCGTGGCAACCATTTTCTTTGCTTGGGGAATGGATCTTTCAAGCAACTGGAATACGAAGGACGCGGTCGGCAAAATCAACGGCCGAAAAATCGCCTATGGAGAGTTCAAGACCGCAATGGAACGCAACTACCGCCAAATGGTGGCTCAGAAGGAACAGGGAAGCGAAGGCGATGCGGCCTGGAGTACGGCCGTTCGACAGACCTGGGAACAATTCATAAGTCAGGAGTTGATGCAAAATGAATTCACGCGCCTTGGAATCGCGGCAACAGGCGATCAAGTATATGATTATTTCAAGAAGAACCCGCCTCCGGAATTCCGCAATATCGATTTCTTTAAGGGAGCCGACAGCCTTTTTGACACCACGAAATACTACCAGTTCCTCAACACGCCTCAGTATCTGGCCGATCCGGCCATGCAGGCCATGGAAGAACAGGCCCGTTCGTTCATGGTGCCCCTCAAGACGTTTCAGTCTCTGATCAGCGCCACGGCCCTGGCCAACGATCTCGAAGCCGAGCGCGAGGTGGCCGAAAGCGAGGAGAAGGCGCAGTTTGAATTCGTCCGTCTCCCCCTGGCGGCTGTGAGCCTCGACTCGCAGGCCGTTTCGGAAAAAGACATTGCCCAATACTACAAGGCCCATTCCGATTCCTTCAAGACCAAGGGTAAGGCCGATCTCGCCTTCGTCCGCCTGGCCAAAGCGCCAAGCCCTCAGGACGATAACCGGATTCGCCAGGACCTTCTGGAAATTAAAAAGCGCGTTGAATCCGGCCAGGAAACATTCGCCGAAGCGGCGCAGAACGAATCGGAGGACGAAGGCTCGTCCGAGCGGGGCGGGGACCTTGGGTGGTTTGGCCGCGGCGCCATGGTGAAAGAATTCGAAACCGCTGTTTTTAGTATGCAGAAGGGCCAGATTTCGGATCCCGTCCGCACCAATTACGGATGGCATATCCTTCAACTGGAAGACAAGCGCAAGACCGGATCGCAGGATGAGGTCAAGGCCCGGCACATTCTTATCAAGGTGGCAGCCAGCCTGGAAACCCTTGACTCGCTGCGCGAAGCCGCCGACTCGATTCAGGTTTTGGCCAAACAGGGAATGGGCCTGTCTGCGGCAGCCGCCAAGCTGGGCCTTTCAACCATGACAACCGGCCTGTACGAGAGAGGCACGGCGCCCATGGGCATTGGCGGCGCGTCCGGATTGGGAGCGTTTGTGGCCGAGAGCCCGGTGGGCTCGGTCAGCGATGTTCTGGAAAACGAACAGGGCTACTACGTCTGCCAAATCCAGAAGCAGATCCCTGCCGGCGTCCTGCCGTTGGAAGAATGCCGGCCCACGATCCGGGCCGAACTGGAGAAGGAAAAGAAGTCGCGAAAAGCCGAGGAGATGCTGTTGGCGCTGACCGCGAATACCCTTTCGGGCGCCAAGCCGCCGTTTGAATACGGCAAAAGCGACACCGTACCCCGCAACGGCAATGTGCCGGCCCTGGGTTCTTCGAGCCCGGTGATGTATCGTGCCTTCGCGGCAAAACCCGGCGAACTGGGCAAACCGTTTACGGAAGGCGACGCCTCCTACCTTGTAAGAACATTATATAAAGCGGCCTCCGACCCGGCCAAAATCGCTCAGGGAAAGGATGCGGCTCTGGGCCAGATCGCCCAGCGCAAGCAATATCAGGCCTACTACGGCTGGTACAATGCCGAACGAAACAAATCCAGCATCGAAGAGAAATTGGACGAGTTTTTTCAGTTCTAATCGTCGACTAAAAAAGGGGCCGGCCGCTTGCAAAAGCCGCCGGCCCTTTTTTTGTTTGTATCCAAAGTAACTACTCAGCGGCCCATGAGAAAGATCAACAACAGAGGGTAAGCCCCAGGCCGGATGGAGAGCACACAGAAGATCGGTTTCCGGCGCAAGATCCTTCGCCGGAAAATTCTTCTTTGTGTTTTCTCTCGTTTTCCCTCTGTGAACTCAGTGGTTTCAAGGTCCTTCCGAAAGACGTGAGTAGTTACAAATAAAAAAAGAAAGCCGCCCCGGAATGGGACGGCTCTCCAGCAAGACGCTGAAATGACGATCTTCAGGCTTTGGCTTCGGTTGCGGCAACTTTGCCTGCGGCAACCGTTTCCACGTCGGCCCGCTCCTCGCGAATTCGCGCGGCCTTGCCCTGCAGCCCGCGCAAATAATACAGCCGGGCCCTGCGCACGTTGCCCTTCTTCATTCTTTTGATTTCGGCCACGACGGGCGAGTGCAGCGGGAAGATGCGCTCAACGGCAACGTTTCCCGACATTTTGCGCAACGTGACCGTCCGGTCCAGCCCCTTCCCTTTGACCTGCATGACCACGCCCTCGAAGGTCTGCAGACGCTGCTTGTCACCCTCGCGAACGCGAAACATCACTTGCACCGTATCGCCGGACTCGAATTCGGGCATGCTCTTGCGCATGAACATGCTTTGATAGTCTTTAACCTGAGCTTTCATGGCTCCTCCTGTATTAGAGATTTCGAATTTTCCGTGTAGCCGACCAAGTTCACCTTGCTCCGGTCCCCCTTCAATGAGAGAGGGCCGTATGAAGCAAAAATCAATCTCCCAAATTCTATTTCCCTGGTTCTGCCTGCCCCCGCTTTTCCCATTCCCGGTAAAGATCCGGCCTGCGCTGTTTTGTCAGCTCCAGGCTTTGCTCCAACCGCCATTTCCGAATGTTCTCGTGGTGTCCCGAGAGCAACACCTCCGGCGCCCTGCGGTCTTCAAAAATTTCGGGCCGTGTATAATTCGGCGGTTCCAGGAGACCTTCGTAGAGGCTGTCGCTTTCGGCGGATTCGCGATCGCCAATGGCCCCCGGCAGAAGGCGCGTAACCGCATCCACCAGGACCATGGCCGGCAGCTCTCCGCCCGAAACCACGTAATCCCCAATCGAGATCTCCTCGTCCACGAATAAATCGATAATGCGCTGGTCAATTCCTTTGTACCGGCCGCAGATCAGAATCAGCGACCTTCGAGTTGCCAGCTCAACAACGGCGCCGTGCTCCAGCCGTTTTCCCTTGGGCGAGAGATAGATCACACGCGGATCCAGGCCGTTGCGTTTGGCCTTGCAGCCGCGGATGGCCAGGGCCAGCGGCTCGCATTTCATCAGCATGCCTGGAATTCCGCCGTACAGGTTGTCGTCCACGGTTGCATGGCGGTCGAAGGTGAAATCGCGCAGATTCACCACATTGATTTCGACCAGCCCTTTCTCCACGGCTCTCTTCACAATGCTTTCTTCCAGCACGCCCCGAAACATATCGGGGAAGATTGTAATGATATCAAAGAACAGCTTCGCCATCAGACTGCTCAACCCAATACGTCTTCCAGCATGATCCGTCGGACAACAACGGTCCGCTGCTGGCGGTCCATCGAAACAATCACATCGGCGATCAGCGGAATCAGGATCGTCTTTCCGTTGGTCAGCCGCACGTCCAGCATGTCGGCCGATCCCAGGGTGTAGGCGTCAAGGACTTCGCCCAACGGATTGTCCTGTTCGTCCTTCACCCGCATTCCCACCAGTTCGAAACAATAGAACCGGTTCGCGGGCAATTCCTCCAACTGATCGCGGGGGATCTCGAAGTATTCCCCCCGGTATGCCTCGGCCTCCTCGGGTGTTGCGATCCCCTCTACCTCGAGAACCAGGAACTGCCGGCTCTGTTTGACCGAGGTAATCCGGTGCTTTTCCCCCCGCAGCCACAACTCGGCATTCACCTTGAGTCGCCGGGGGTTGTCGCTGAGCACCTCCACCCTCATGCCGCCATGGATCCCGTGCGGCCGCAAAATACGGGCCACGGCGACCCACTGGTCGGACATGAACTACTTCTGTTCCGCGGCTGCGGTCTGCGGCTGCGCGCTTTCCGTCTTCACCTTTTCCTTGGCGCTCTTTTTCTTGCTGGGCGCCGCCTTTTTGGACTTCTCGGACCTGCGTTCGACAGCAAGGCCGGCCACATCCAGGCCCTTGCGAACCAGCTGGAATTTCTTGATGATGCCGTCGCGATGGAACAGACTGCGCACGGTTTCGCTCATTTGAGCGCCCTTGCTGAGCCAATACAAGGCCCGTTCATGATTGACCCGGAATTCCGCAACCGGCGCCGTGGGATTGTATTCGCCCAACTTGTCGACGTAGGCGCCGTCCCGGCGGTCGCGTGAATCGATCACGACGATCCGGTACTTGGCAATCTTGTTACGCCCGACCCGCGTCATACGAATGGTGACCAAATGGACCTCCTAGTGATAGAGAGTTAGGGTTTAGGGATGAGGGGGTAGGGACCGGCCGGATCTCGAATTCCGGTTTCCAAGCCAATCCCCATTCCCTCTCCCCTATCCCCTTTTTCTTTTCGTTCTACATTCCCGGAAACATTCCCGGCATGCGCGGCGTCCTTCCGCCGAGCTTGCTCATCTGCTTCATCATTTTGCGCATCTGGTCAAACTGCTTCAGCAATTTGTTGACGTCCTGCACGCTGGTGCCCGAACCCCGGGCAATGCGCTTGCGGCGGCTGCCGTCGATCATGTCGGGCCGGCGCCGCTCGGCAATTGTCATGGATTTGACAATGGCCTCGGTGCGCCCAAGGGCTTTGTCGTCCACATCCAAAGCGCCCAGTTTGTTGGCGCCCGGAATCATGGCAAGAACCTCCTGCAACGGACCCATTTTCTTGACCTGCTGCAACTGCGACAGGAAATCTTCGAAGGTAAATTCGGCATTCCGGAGCTTGCGCTCCATCTCCTCGGCATCTTTCTGCGAGACCGCTTCCTGGGCCTTCTCGACCAGCGAAACAATATCGCCCATTCCCAGAATTCGCGAAGCCATCCGGTCGGGATGAAAGACTTCCAGCCCGTCGGTTTTCTCGCTGGTGCCGATCAGTTTGATGGGACAACCCGTTACGGCCAGAATCGAGAGCGCCGCTCCACCCCGCGCATCGCCGTCCATTTTGGTGAGCACCACCCCGGTGAAACCAAGCCGGTCGTGAAAGGCCTTGGCCGCGTTGACCGCATCCTGGCCGGTCATGGCATCGGCCACAAACAGAACCTCGTTGGGCGAAACCGCATTGCGAATCTCGACGGCCTCCTGCATCATGTCCTCGTCCACATGCTGGCGTCCCGCCGTATCGAAGATCAGCAGATCGCAGTGATTTTCAGCGGCAAACGCAAAGCTGTTCTTGCAGATGGCCACGGCCTTGGCATCTTTCTGGGAATACACGGGAATGGAAAGAGACCGGCCCAGGGTGATCAATTGGTCAATCGCCGCGGGCCGATGGATGTCCGCCGCCACCAGCAGAGGCCGTTTGCCTTTGTGGCGAAGCAGGGCCGCCAGCTTGGCGGCTGTTGTGGTTTTTCCGGAGCCTTGCAGCCCCGCCAGCATGATTCGCTGGGGGGGCGCGCCGCTCAGGTCGAGTTCGCGGGCCGACTGCCCCATCAGATCGATCAACTGGTCGTGGACGATTTTTATGACCTGCTGGCCGGGGGAGACGGACTGCAATACTTCCTGGCCAAGGGCCTTCTGTTGCGCCTGCGCAATAAAATCCTTGACGACCTTGAAATTGACGTCCGCTTCAAGCAGGGCACGGCGCACCTCGCGCATGGCATCGCCAATATTGGCCTCGGTCAGACGACCTTGGCCGCGCAATTTCTTGAATACGGATTCCAGCTTTTCCGACAGGTCACGAAACATAGTTTGCCCCATGTGCCCAAAATAGGGTACAGTCTAAGGAAGATACGATTCTGGATGTGTAGCTTCAAGCAGGAAAAGAGCTTAGCCGGCCGCAACCGAAAGTATCGCAAGATAGTAATCTGAAAGAACAATGCAGCCGCGCTGCCCGTCCGGAATTTGGCGGTCGAGAGCTGTCCTGCGCGCCACAGGCTGGAAGGCCTGTGCTACATGGTTGAGCAGAAAGGCTATCGACGAGGTCGTCATCGCCTGAGTGGCGAAACGATTTTCGGCTCTGCTATAATCCGCGTCCTTTCGGGCCGATAGCTCAGCTGGGAGAGCGCCGCGTTCGCAATGCGGAGGTCGGGGGTTCGATCCCCCCTTGCTCCACAAAATACGCAGGCCCGCACAGGCGGGCCTTTTTAGTATACTACATCGATGAAATTCCATTCGGTCATCGTCTTTGGCGCCGAACGTGATCAGGTCCACTCGACGCTGACTGACTTCATGCTCGAGAGGGGATGCCAACTGGCGGCCCCCAACGCGCCGGCCTGCGACGACATCTCCTTTGCGCTGTGGCCCGAAGAGCGGCGCGTCTGCCTGCAAATTTCCGACCCGTTGCTCTGCGAATGCCCACTTTTTGCCTCGCCCAACGACTTCTTCCTCCCGTTTTCGGAGGAATTTCCCGACTCGGCGGTCATGGCCATTGATGTTGACGAGGACCAACGGCTGCAATATTGGATTTTTGAGAACGGTTCGTGCGTGGACCAGTTTCATTCCGCCTGGGAAGACTTGCCGGTTGCGGACAAAGAGAGCCTAAAAGGAGACGCCGCGCTGTTAGTGCGGCTGTGCGGCTTAGAAGAGGCCGCGTGCAGGAAATGGCTGGATTCAGGCCGCAACCTGGACGGCCTTTCGGACCTGCTGAAACTGACGACCTCGGAGGGCGCGCCCACGTCGGCTCTGTTGACGGTTTTGCGGTTTCGTCTACCCGAACCAGCCGAGCATCCACATACACCCAGGCGGCTTTTTCCCTGGATTGTTATGGCCGCGCCGGCGGTCTATTTCTCCTTGCGGTACAACTCCGAGCCCGAACTGAAACCCGCCCCGCATACCCCTTCGGACAACCCGAACCTAGGCAAAGAGCACCAGTTTCTGCTGGATCACAATTTCGAGTTCCAGGGCGATTACACTATCGACATCATGCCTCAGACCGAAACCTTTGCGCGGATGTATTACCGGCACCGGGACGGCTTGCATGCCGGCATCAGCCGGTTCGCGACCCCGTACGACGCCGAATGGCAGCTTGAACTGACAACGCATTTCAGCGATGGAGTCCGGTTGAGCACGGTACGCTCGAACGCGCCTTCGCCGTTCGCAGTTCCCCGCCGGATCCTTTTCTGGGAACCCGAGACGGCCGCGCTTGAATCGCTTTTGTGCCTTCATGCAAAGCGGACCCAGGATCATAGCCAAAACCGGAGCATTCAGCTTTCCGCCGATTTTCTGGACGAAGTGCGTTCGAGCATTCGCGAAGACTATCAGGACCTTTGGAGTTCGGGCTTCCTGCGCAGGCGCAAAGGAGCGGTGTACGGCCTCTCCTGGCGCGGCGCCTTTAAGATGCTCTACGAGCACTGGAAGGCGGGAAAAAGAGAGAATGCGTGAATGCGTGAAGATACTGCGAACGCATCAACCCATCTGCCCATCCCCCATTAACGGTTCAACTCACCAATAAATGAATCGCAGCAGGCGCTCGCTGTCGGAACGCGGAAGCTCGTCAATTGAAGGAATAATGTAGCGGTTTTCGAAAACGTCCAATAGAACCTTCCCGTTCTCTTTTCCAAACTCAATAGCTTTGTCGTGCTGCCAGCGCATCATGAAATCGCGATGCCCGCGCCGCGACGTTGGACGTTGCCCCGTCGAGGATTAGGATCTCGGAGTTGCAAAGCAGGGCCCGGCAGTGCTGATGCGCTGACGGTCCGAATGCCCATAGCATTCCGTTGAGAAGCGCGGCCATCTTGGACTGGCTCAACCAGCCTCCAGGCCGGGGTCTGTGTAGCCTGTAACCTACGTCTTCAGTTCCTTTTTCCGGGCCGAGGGAAAGAGGACATTATTGAGGATGAGCCGGTATCCCGGTGAATTCTTGTGCTTCGAAAGATCCGTGGGTTGACTGCCCACTTCATGGGCGTAGTCCTCGGGATCATGTCCGCCGTAGAAGGAGAACTGCCCCCGGCCAATATTGCCATGGACATAGCGGACCTGATTTCCTTCCGGTACTTCGGCCAGGACCAAAACCCTTTTCTTGAGAGTCTTCCGGTTGAATGAGGTGGCCAATCCATAAAACCCTTTGACGGTGTTCATGTGGTTCTGAACCAGCATGCAAGGAACCGGATCGATTTTGGCCGCGAAATCGAAAAGCGTGAAGTCATAGGCTTCAATCCGCATGGGCGTATTAACCATGTTTACGTCAATGTCGGCGTGCCGCGGATCGAGCGGATCGGTATGGATCGAGAAGTTCTCAAAAGCAAAACAGGGCGAGAAATCAAGCTTGGATTTCCAGGCCGGATCGGCCGGATCGCCATCATAGGTCTCGGCGGCGATATCCGTGGCTGCCGAAGCCAGGGCCAGATCGAGTGTCACCGGCGCGCAGCACATGGCAAAGAGAAACCCGCCGCGTTCCACGTAGGACCGGAGTTCCTGTGTCACGGCTTTTTTCATGTCCGAGACCTTCCGAAACCCCAGGGCCTTGGCCTGCGACTCATATTCTTTTTGTTGGTTCTGATACCACGTGAAGGTGCGAAACGTGCCATAGAACTTGCTGTATTGGCCGGAAAAGTCTTCGTGGTGCAAGTGAAGCCAATCGTATTTATCCAGCACGCCCGAGAGCACATCGCGATCCCAGATCTTTTCGTAGGGGATCTCGGCGTATGTCAGGGCCAGCGTAACCGCGTCATCCCACGGCTTCTTGTCGGTTGGCGTATAGACGGCCATTCTGGGCGCCTTTTCGAGCTTGACCACATCCATGTTATTCTCTTCGATTGTCGCATAGGTCTGGGCAACCTGCGCCGGCGCAACAAGTTCGATGGACACCCCCAGGATTCTTGCCCGAACCTGGATTTCGCGAAAATCATCCAGAAAGAAGGATCCTCCCCTGTAATTGAGAAGCCATTCCGCCTTGTAGCCGCGCGAAAGAGCCCAATGCGCGAGACCGTACGCCTTGAGATGGTCAGCCTGGCGCAGATCCATGGGAACAAGGATTTTGTTTGCGGCAAGCAAGATCGCGGGAAGAAACAGAATCGCGAGCACCGGTAGCCGGAAATTTCGAAAAGGGACCATGGAGCTAAAATGGTTTATGCTGATAAACAGGTCAATGCGTCGCGCGTTGCCGAATTGGCAATTATGCATTATCGATTAGAAATTAAAGAATGCCCCTGGCCTGCTATTTCTTGGCCCAAACGGCAATCGTAGATAGTTCCTGTTGCGGGTAGGACCCGTTTGCGCGCGCGAGAAATCTTCATGGTGCGGATGCAAAGATTTCTCCTCGAAGACTCGTCGAAATGACAACTTCCCTGGCTTCGCCGGAAGCTGAATAGCTGCCGGCAATCTTAAGTTTGTAATTCCCAATTGACAATTCATCATTGCCAATTAAATGAATCCCGCCTATCTCCCAAAATGCAGGCTTTGCCTTTGACGCCGGGCACTTTGCATTTTTAGCGGAGAGCCCTTAGGCGGCAGGAGGATCGCATGTCTCTTCTTGAATGGACCGAGCTTCTCAGTTATGTGGTGACCATCATCGGATTTCCATTCGCCATCTGGATTTTCATGGCCGAGCAACGCAAGGAGCGCGATAACGAGGAAGAGGAGATCTATCAAAAGCTCTCTGACGAATACGCCGATTTTCTAAAACTTGTCCTGGAGAATGCGGACCTCCGCCTGCGCTCGCCGGCAAAAACCACGCTCACCGATGAGCAGCAGGAACGAAAAATGCTGCTCTTCGACCTGCTTGTTTCTCTTTTTGAGCGGGCCTACATTCTCGCGTATGAGCCCAAAATGGACAAGCAGAAGCAGCGGCGCTGGCAATCCTGGGAAGACTACATGGTCGAATGGTGCCACCGGGAGGATTTCCGCAATTGCCTGCCCACGCTGCTGCTGGGCGAAGACGAGGAATTCATCGACTATATCACGAAGCTCACCGGAACGACGAAACTGAACTGAAACCATCAGGCAGGTCCCGGGGAATTGCTTCGAGAGAGGAAATCACCCGGTCGGCAAGTCCTTCGAACTCCGATATCTGAAAGCGCGAAGCACACGGCACGGCCACACAATACATTCCGGCGGCCTTCGCCGCACGCACTCCATTCAGCGAATCTTCGAACACAAGGCAATCACACGGAGCAACACCCAGCCTCTGCGCCGCCAGCAGAAAGACATCCGGGGCCGGTTTTCCCCTGGCCACCTCCTCGCCCGAGCAGACGGCCCGAAAAAAGCCGCTCCATTTGCATAGATCGAGAACGTGATCGATCACCCGCCGGGTCGAACTGGAGGCCAGGGCCGTCGGGGCTTGCTTGCTTGCCATTGCGAGCGCGGCCTGCGCCCCCGGCAGAACCGGAATTCCATTCTCGAAATGGCGGAACAGAAAATCCAGAAGCTCCCGGCCCAGAACGATGTCGTCTCCTTTGAAATCATAATATTTCCGCATGGCGGGCATGAGTTCGTCCAGCCGGAGCCCTGTTGTCTTGCAGGCAATTTCGTGGCTGAACGTCCGTCCATGCGCCGACAGGAAATCCCGCTCGGCCAATTCCCATAGCGGCTCGCTGTCGATGAGCAAACCATCCATATCGAAGATCACGGCTTTCATATGGTTCAAAATATATGCTTTAGCCGGAACTGCTGGCGACGCAATGAAACGTGCAGGATGTGGATTGTATGCGAGAATATTGGGTCCGGAGTTTTTGTGCAATTGAATTATGGACTTCCCCCTGCTTTGTATATAGATTTTGTTTTATTCACAAGCTCTGAACGAAAGGTGATTTCATGGGGAGAATTGCATGAGCAAACAGCAACCGGCCGGTCGGATTCATGTGGGATTCAAGCACGCAATGGGACTTTTGCTCCCCTACATTCGCGACCGCATTATGGCCCAGGTCAATAGCGTAGCTCTCATTGTCCTTTACCTGATTCTCTTTCAAACCCTGATTTTACAAATCCCCATTGCCGAAGCGGTCATCATCGCAATCGGCATCGCGCTGGTTGTATTCGGCCTGGCTTTCTATATGGAGGGATTGCTGCTGGGCATCATGCCGCTGGGAGAGGTTATTGGAATAAAGATGCCGCAGAAATCCAAGCTGCCGGTTATTCTGGGTTTTGCGCTGATCCTAGGCGTGGGTGTTACGCTGGCCGAGCCGGCCATTGGGATCCTCAAAGCCGCCGGAGCCTTCCTGAAGCCCTGGGAAGCGCCCCTTTTGTACCTGCTTCTGGGAAAGGCCTCCAATTACCTGGTCATTGCGGTTGGGGCAGGGGTCGGACTGGCCGTTGTGGCCGGAGTTCTCCGCTTTTTGTATAGCTGGTCACTGAAACCGTTCCTTTACATTGGCTGCGCCATTCTTTTGCCATTTACTATTTGGGCTTACTTTGACCCCAATATTCGGTTCCTCTCCAGCGTAGCCTGGGACTGCGGCGGTGTTACAACAGGGCCGGTAACGGTTCCCCTGGTTCTGGCGCTGGGTATTGGAATTTGCCGGGTTGTGGGAACCGCCGATTCCGGAACATCTGGATTCGGCGTCGTCTCGCTGGCATCGTTATTTCCGATTCTTACGGTTCTAATTCTGGGAGTCATGCTCGTGGGTTCTGTGCCCAAACCCATGTCCGAAATCGATTTTTTCAGCGAACAGAATCGTGCTAAGGCGATCTCGCTCTTCGAAAGTGAAGACCAGATGATCGGCTACGCCCTGGCCAATGCCGGCGAGAAGAGCCAGCTTCAGCTCTTTGGCGGCGATGCCGGGAAACTGCAGGCATTTGTGGTAAAAGCCAAGGAAGATGCGGGCGTTCGGCAAGCGGCATTTGGCACCGGGCCAAACGCACTCGAGCGCTGGGCCGCGACCAAGGCAACGCATTCCCAGGCTCTTGCCGTTTTCGGCAATGACGCGGAATATCGGAAGGCCGCGGCGTGCTATTCGGTCGAGACATCGCAGCCGCTGATGCCCGGCGATCTGGTCGTCCGCAATTTCAAAGGCTCCCTTCAGGCCATTGTGCCTCTGGTCTTGTTCCTGATGCTTATTCTGCTGATCGTCCTGCGCGAGAAGCTTCCGCGCGCCGATGAAATCGCCCTGGGCGTTGTGCTGGCCCTGATTGGAATGGGCCTGTTCAACGTGGGCATGGAGATCGGATTGGCGAAGCTTGGAAACCAGGTGGGCGGAATGTTGCCGTCTTCGTTTCAATCGATTCCCATGGAAAACAAGCGCTGTGTCATTGCCGGGTTCGACACAACTTTGGTGCAAAACGCAATCTCTCCGAAGGGCGAACGCGAGAGATTCTTTTATGCAAAATCGGAAGACAAATATCAGGCCCTCCCCTTCCAGGAACAGCACTACGATGCCGGTTCGAAGCAATACGTTTACACCCCGGTGAAAGGCCCGCTGTTTGGAAAAACGCGCGGCGTTGCCGGAATGCTGGTTGTTCTGTTCTTTGCATTTGTCATGGGTTACGGCGCCACCCTGGCCGAGCCCGCCCTCAACGCACTGGGACTGACCGTGGAAGAACTGTCTGTTGGCACAATCAAGAAGGTCATTATTATGCAGGCCGTGGCCATTGGCGTTGGAATTGGAATGTCCGTGGGGCTGGTTAAGGTCATTTGGAACATTCCACTTATTTTTTTGCTGGCTCCGCCCTACCTTCTTCTTCTGATCCTGACAAAATTCTCCACTGAGGAATTCGTCAATATCGGCTGGGATAGCGGCGGCGTGACGACCGGGCCCATTACCGTTCCGCTGGTCATTGCCATGGGCCTGGGCATTGGAAACCAGATTGGAGTGGTCGAGGGCTTTGGGATCCTGTCGTTGGCCTCGGTCTATCCAATCCTGTGCATGCTTGTGGTTGGGCTTTTTATGAAACGAAAGCAGGAAAGAGCCGTGCGGGAAGCTGTTCCGGCCATTGAGCAGGGGGTGACAAAATGAGGTCCCCTCTCCAACTCAGCCTCATTACGGCGGTGGTCAACAAGGCCGTAGCCAATTCGGTGAAGTTCGTCGAGAATCTCAAAACGAATTCGGTGACGCAAGCGCAGCTCCTCAGCGGACGCATTACTGTTTTGGAAGAACGCAAAGGACCGCTGGCGTTGATCTCGCAGGGCAATATCCTGTCAAACGACCAGGTCGACATCTACTCGTTTCTGGTTTCCCCGGAAAAGACCGAGGATGTTCTTCACCATGTCTCCGACCTGTGCGGCTTGTGGCGGTTGGGACGGGGTTCGGTTTATTCCGAGTCGGTTCGTTACCACGGTGCCGAAGGGCAGAACGGTTCAACCACATATGCAGCCGGCGCGGCCCGGCATAGCCGTCTCCAGTTGGACCTTATGGGAATATGCTGCATCGTTCAACGAGGTCAAGGCGACCGGATCGCGCGGATTGCCCTGGAATCGGGTGCCTGCGTACCCATCACTTCGTTTGGTCTGGGAACCGGCGTCCGGGACAAACTTGGCTTGCTGCGCATCACCGTCGCGGCCGAAAAAGAGGTGATCCGCATTGTTACAAGCCGCTATGACGCGGATCTTGTAATGGAGCTGATGATCGAGGCCGGCAAACTCGACCAGCCGGCCAAAGGATTCATATACCAATACCCGATCGCCCAGGGCATGGTCGACACCAAGGTCAGCAGGGGAATGGCCCGTCATGCCGCCAGTATCGAGCAGATCATTGCGGTGCTCGATGAGCTCAAAGGCGGGGCCGCATGGCGCAGCCGCGAACAGGCCGGCGACGGCCGCTCCAAAAAGCGCGTTTTCCTGAGCGGCTTGACCGACTTAACTGTCCTCTGTAACGATGGCCGGGGAACCGATCTGGTGAAAGCGGCCATGGCCGTAGGCGCTTCCGGGGCAACGGTCGGAAAAACAAAGCGGGTGACATTTGCCGGAGAAAAAGTATCGCCGGCGCGTGAGATGTGCTCCATGATTGTTGGCGAGAAGAATGTGCCCGCCATTTTGGAGGCCCTGGAAAAAGCCGGATTGTATGGCGAAGGAACGTGGGGCGAAATCTTGCTGAAACCGGTACCCAAGGCCTTCACCTATATCGGGAAGTAGAATGAGAAGGGGTTGGGGATAAGAAATACGTATCCTTGCGTTTTTCAATACTCTGAATTGCAGGCAATGAGCTTCTATCCATTAGCTGCGCAGCCCTTTCCCGCTGTTTGACTCGCCCGGAAACAAACAGCATTTTTACTGACATCAGGCCGAAATAGATTTTTGGAGGATCCATGCCGATCTATGAATTTTATTGCTCCCAGTGTCATACGATATTCAGTTTCTTCTCGCGCGCGATCAACACCGAAAAACGGCCCTCCTGCCCGCAGTGTAAACGGCCCGATCTCGAACGGCGCGTCTCACGATTTGCGGTAACCGGTAAATCCAAAGAGCAAAACGTCGAAAATGACCTGCCGGTCGATGATTCAAAGATGGAAAAAGCCATGGAAACGCTGGCCGGCGAAATGGAGAATATCAGGGAAGACGATCCGCGCCAGGCTGCCCGTCTCATGCGCAAGCTATCGGACATGACGGGGCTTCAGTACGGCCAGGGCATGCAGGAAGCCCTCAACCGGATGGAATCGGGAGAAGACCCCGAGAAGATCGAGCAGGAACTGGGCGGGGCGCTGGAAAATGAAGACCCGTTTGTCGCGCCGGACAAGAAGCCCAAGCCCCGAACCTCTTCGGCGCCCCGGCGCGATGAGAATTTATACGATTTGTGATCCCTGTTGCGATTTGTAGGGACGCAGCGCATTGTGTCCTTTTTTGGTCGATGAAAAGGAGTATCGTTGCAGGATTCCAAGAATCTTTCGAAAGACGAAATCCAACACCTGCTTTCCGAAGGCCGGATTAACGAGCACGAAGCCGGCGCCCTGATGGCGCGCCGCAAAGCGCTTGAGGCGGGTGCGACCGACAGCGACCTGATTCAGCAAAACTGGCAGGCGCCGGACCCGCGAAGCCTGCGCGGGAGTTCGCGGGAAATCTGGGAGTATCCATCCGAGAAGGGCCGGCCCGGGTGGGACACCCTTGCGGTTCTACTTGGGATCATTCTGACATGTCTGGCCGGCTTTGCCCTGGTATTCCGGCTTCTCTTCCGCCAATTCCGCTAGTTCTACCCTCCCGCCGTCTCAAGGGCCAGCGCCGACTGCTCGGTTTGCGGACTCACCGAGACTTCTTCGATTACATTGATTTTTTTGCAGAGTACGCGACTTGGGTGGCTTTCGGCATTTAGATGGTTCGTGAAGCACTCATAGCACTTCGAATTGTCCACCTCGCCCATGATTTTACATTGCAGAATTTTCATTATGTGCCTCCGAATCTCGCTTTTTTCGAATCGGCCGCCGGGCCCCGTTTGCGCGGGCGCCCGGCCTTGCCGGAACCTTTCTTGCGAAAGGCCCTGTGGTTTCCTGGTACGTCCCCTACTGCATCTGCTTTCGCAGAAAGGTCGGCACTTCCATGTCATCCTCGTAGTGGGAGATGATCTTTCCTTTTTCCACCACGACTTTTTCCTTGAAGCCCTTCTCTTTGCCCGGAACAAATGGAGCCGCAACTTCGAAGGACGGCCGCATGGTCCCGGACGCCGCGGCTTCGGGGCGGCACTTGGCGGCAATCTCGACAACGGGTTCCGGGACTTCCATCCGAACAGGTTCGGGCGCGCGAACGGGCTCGGGCGCGTACACAGGCTCGGACACACGACGGATTTCGATTTTCTCCGGCTCCTTTTCGGCGCGCGGCTTGGGCAGAATCTCAACGGCCTTATGGTCGGCCACCGGCTTCTTTTCCTGGTTGCCGAAACCGGTCGCAATCACCGTGACACGGATCTGGTCTTTCATCTCCTTGTCGATGACCGCCCCGAAGATGATGTTGGTGTCGCTGGCCTCGCCCACCGCTTCGTAGATCGTGCTCATGGCGTCGTTGACCTCGAACAGGGTCATGTCCTCGCCGCCCGTAATATTGACCAGAACGCCCTTGGCGCCCTGAATCGAAATATCCTCGAGCAACGGGCTGTGAATGGCGTTTTCGGCCGACGAAACCGCCCGGTTTTCGCCTTTGGCGATTCCGGCGCCCATCAGCGCGTCACCCATGCCCTTCATAATCGTCTGGACATCGGCAAAGTCGAGGTTGACCAGGCCGTGCACGTTAATGGTATCCGAGATCCCCTTTGTGGACTGGTAGAGAACTTCGTCGGCCGTGCGGAAGGCCTGAATAAACGACGTGCTCTTGTCCACAATGGACAGAAGGCGCTGGTTGGGCACGACAATGATCGTGTCGACGTATTTTTTAAGATCCTCGATGCCGCGCCGCGCGTTGCGGTCGCGGATCTTGCCCTCGAACAGGAACGGCTTGGTGACGATGGCCACCGTTAGAATTCCCATCTCCTGGGCGATCTGCGCAATGACGGGGGCGGCCCCGGTTCCCGTTCCGCCGCCCATGCCGCCGGTGATGAAGACCATCTCCGAGTCGCGCAAATGTTCGGCCATGGTATCGCGGTCCTCCTCCATGGCCAGCCGTCCGATCTCGGGATTGGCGCCGGCCCCAAGGCCTTTCGTGATCTTTTCCCCGATCTGGATGCGCTTGGGCGACTTGTTTGCGTCCAAGGCCATGGCATCGGTATTGACCGAAATGAACTCCACCCCGGTCAGCCCCGCCTCGATCATCCGATTGACGGCATTGCCCCCTGCGCCGCCAACCCCGATCACCTTCATGCGGGCGTTGTTTGTATAGGACTCGTCAAACGTGAAGAACATAAGGCCTCCTTGTGGAGAAGCTCCACGGTTTGGGGATTGTCAAATTCCTGGTTTTCATTCCTTTTTCCCTGTCCAAACACCCTCACCTTAATCCTCTCCCATCAAAGGGAGAGGAAAAATCCCCTCTCCCCGTGGCTAGGGCGAGGGGGGTGCTGAGTTACGTTTTCAAAAGAAGTCCTTCATCCACTCCTTCATGCGACGGAAGACACGATTGAAGCTCTCTTCGCCCACGAGGCGCGGACCCGGTTCCTTGCTGCCATGATGCATGGCATAGCGCACCAACCCAACCCCGGTTGCGTGAATGGGCGAGCGCGCGGTCTCGACCAGGCCGCCGAAACCGTCGGGCGTACCCACCTTCACCGGCATCTCAAACACCCGCACGGCCAGATCGGCAATGCCTTCCATCAGGGCGCAGCCGCCCGTCAGGACGATGCCGGCGCCCAGCATCTCGGAGTAGCCGGTGCGCTTGATTTCGCGCATGGCCAGGCTGAAAATCTCTTCCATGCGGGGTTCGATGATGGAAGCCAGCACGCTTTTCGAAATTTCGCTCTGGTCGCGGCCGCCCACACCGGGCAC
This sequence comes from uncultured Fibrobacterota bacterium, assembly GCA_964455935.1. Taxonomy (GTDB): domain Bacteria; phylum Fibrobacterota; class CAYVZU01; order CAYVZU01; family CAYVZU01; genus CAYVZU01. Next base: position 10,350 of record CAYVZU010000032.1, on the reverse strand, counting down.
GGGTATGTATTCGTCGGACCGGGCTTTCGCCGACATGGCGCACCCATAGCGCTTTTTGATTTCCTCGGCCTTTTCGAGCGGAGTGCGGATTCCGATCGCCACGTCCGAGGTGACATTGCGTCCCGCCAGGGCGATCACCGCCGTGTGGCGGATGCTGCTGTCGAAGAAAATGGCGATGTCGGTGGTGCCGCCGCCGATGTCGATGAGCGCCACGCCCAGCTCCTTCTCGTCATCGCCCAGTACGGCATAGCTCGAAGCCAAAGGCTGCAGAACAATGTCTTTGACCCGCAATCCGGCCTTTTCCACGCTTTTGTAGATATTCTGCGCGGAGGTAACCGCCCCGGTCACGATGTGCACCTCGGCTTCCAGGCGCACCCCCGACATGCCCACGGGTTCGCGAATGCCCGTCTGGTCGTCCACAATGAACTCCTGCGGGATCACATGGAGAATCTCGCGGTCCATGGGAATGGCAACGGCCCGGGCTTGCTCGATCACGCGCTCCACGTCGGCCTGGGTGATCTCGTTGTCCGGCCGGGTAACCGCAACCACGCCCTTGCTATTGATCGAACGAATGTGGTCGCCGGCGATGCCCACATAAGCCTCCTGGACGTCCACGCCAGCCATCAATTCGGCTTCTTCCACAGCCTTGGTAATCGAGCGCACGGTCTTGTCGATGTTGACCACCACACCCTTGCGCAAGCCATCCGAGGGACTGACGCCCACGCCCACAAGCTTGAGTTCGCCGTTGACATCCTGCTCACCGATGATGCAGGCGATCTTTGTTGTTCCTATGTCCAACCCCACCACGGGTTTCCGCTCCATGGCATCCTCCTGTTGATTTCGTTGTGACAGCCGGCTCAGTCGATTAAGCAAACCCATTCCGCCTCCTCTATCTGACGTAGGCCACGCGGTCGAAGCGGAGATCCACTTCGGCCGTTGTTTTGCCGGCCATCATCAGCGCCCGAATCAGAAACGCAGCTCTCCCCAGCCGGTCCGCCGTGGCGGACACCGGCAGGCAGATCCGGATTCCCGAGAGGGTGTGGATTGTGAGCCGTTCTTTGTCCAAAACAATTTCCGAGACCAGGGGTCCAATCTCCCGGTCCTGATTTCCGAGTGTCTCAAGAATCGACCGCGCCCGCGTCCAGGACGCCGAAAAGGCGACGTTGCCCGTGCGCACGGCTTCAACTGGAATGCCGGAGACCACGGGAAAATCGAACTGATGACCCAGCACCGGCGGCAATACCATGCCGCTGCTGTCGGCCAGGCAAATCGAATCGGCGTTGATCCAGACAACGGGCTTGCGCTCGCGAATCCGGATGCGAAGCGACCGGCTAAGCCAATTTCGATTGACGATTGCCGCGGCCACCCAGGGCAGGCCCTCGATGCGGCGCTCGATTTCCCGCGGGCGCGCCCGCGTGAATGCGCAGGGGAGCTTGAGACCCGAAACGGCCATGACCGAGGCCGAGTCGAGCACATCGAGTCCTTCCAGTTTGGCCGACCGGAATTGCAGCGACTCCACGCGTCCCGCCTTCTGCCACACTTTGACCGAGGCCCAGACAGCCGCCGCGGCCAGGATCAACGACAGCGTAACCATGGCTGCCGGACCGGCGGTCTTGCGAAAGGCACTATGCACGCGCTCTTTGCGTTTCACCTTCCGCACCGTCCGGTGAAGCGACTGATTGGCGCCGATCCGTTTTAGTTTTTTCATAGGAGTTTCAGGAGTTTTTCCCCGTATTTCCAAATATCCCCGGCTCCCAGGGTAATCACCATGTCGCCCTTGCGCAGAAGAGCTTTGGTAAAGGCCGCCAACTTCTCTTTCCTGGCGACATAATGCGCGCCGGTGTGGCCCATCTCCCTGGCCGCTTCCACGATCAATCCCCCGGTGATGCCGGGAAGAGGAAGTTCGCGGGCCGCATAGACATCGGTCGCCACCAGTATGTCGGCCAGCAGAAAGGCGCTGGCAAAGTCGCGGTAGAAATCGCGGGTCCGGCTGTAAAGGTGCGGCTGGAACACCGCCACGATCCGTTGGCGGCCGCCGCCGGCCCTGGCGGCCTTCAGGGTCGCCCGGATCTCGGTGGGATGGTGGCCGTAATCATCGATTACCGTGATGCCCTTCCGGGTGCCCTTGATTTCAAACCGGCGGCGGACGCCGGCAAAGTCGGCCAGCCCTTTTCGAATCTTGTCGGCCGCAATCCCCAGTTCGCGCGCAACCGCGATTGAACCCAGGGCGTTTTTCAAATTGTGTTCGCCGGGAATCCGCAGGCTGAACCGGCCGATCAATTCATCCTGCGCATAGGCGCTGAAATGCGAACCCATCCCCTCGTAGGCAATCTCACGCGCCGTGTAATGGGCCTGCGGCAAAAGCCCGTAAGTGACCACATTTTTGGCGATGCGGGGCAATATTTCCTGAATGTTCGGCTCATCAATGCAAAGCACGTTGCAGCCGTAGAAGGGAACCTTGTTGCAGAATTCGACGAAGGCATTCTTGATTTCGTCCAGGTCCTTGTAGCAGTCGAGGTGGTCCGCCTCAAGGGTCGTGACCACGGCCATCGACGGATACATGACCAGAAAAGACCGGTCGTACTCGTCCGCCTCGATCACCGCGTACACGTCCTTGCCCAGCTGGGCGTTGGTGTTGAGCTTGCGCACGATTCCGCCCACAATCAGCGTGGGGCTAAGACGGGCGGCATTGAGGATGCTTCCGATCATGGAGGTGGTTGTGGTTTTGCCGTGGGTGCCCGATACGGCAACGCTGAATTTCATGCGCATGATCTCGCCCAGCATCTCCGCACGGCGCATCACGGGAATGCGCGCCTCGCGGGCAGCCGCAAGCTCGGGATTGTCCCTGGGCACAGCCGAAGAAAAAACCAGCAGATCGGCGCCCTGGATATTGGACGCTTCATGTCTGCGGAAAACACGGATGCCCTGCCGGGTCAAATCGCGGGTCACGGCGGACGCGGCGCGATCCGATCCGGTGACGGTGTAGCCCAGATTGTGAAGGATCAGCGCCAGACCGCTCATGCCCGCCCCGCCAATCCCCACGAAATGAATGTTGCGCTTTCGCTGGTTCACGCGGATCATGCGGCCCCCAGGCAATTGAGGAATGCCTGCGCCGTTGCCGGCGCGGCGTCGGGGTGCCCCAGGCTGCGGCTTTGCCGGCGCATGGTCTCCAGACGCGGACCGTCGGCAAAGAGATCAATCACCAGCTGGGCCAGTTTCTCGGGAGAGCCGTCCTTCTCGACGAAGCATAGGCCCGCGCCTTTCGCCTCGAAAAAACGGGCGTTTTTTTCCTGGTGATTGTCGGTCGCATAGGGATAGGGAACCATGATTGACGGAATTCCAAATGCGGCAACCTCGGCAAGCGTGGAAGCCCCGGCCCTGCACAGGATGAGATCCGTAATCGAAAGGAAATCGTAAGCCGGGTCGAGGTAGGGAAGAGCTTTGAGGCCGGTCCCGTTGCGGGCAAACCCGTTTCTGTGCCATTCCTGAAGGCCTGTCTGCCACACAATCTGAACGCCGGCTTTGTTCAGAATGGATTGCGACGCCGCGCGCATCCAATTGTTGAGCGTATGCGACCCCTGGCTTCCGCCATAGACCAGAAACACAGGCCGGTCCTGCAGAAGGCCATGGCGATCGAGTATTTCGTTTTTGTCGACATTCTCCGGGATTGGACGAATCGGCATTCCAAGGACCTGAATTCGCGATCGGGTGAGCCCGGGCAGATACTTGGCGGCCTCGCTATAGGCCAGGAAAATCCTCCGGGCCGATATCGCCATGGCCCGCGTGACCCAGCCTGGATAGGTGTTCTGTTCCTGCAGGTACATGGGGACGCCCAGAATGCGGGCCGCAATCAGCGCGGAGGCGGTAACATACCCGCCGGTTGCGAAAATCGCCGCGGGCCGGTGCCTCAGGAAATGCACCATTACCCGCATTGTGGACCACGCCAGAACGATTGGAAAGACCACATTGTGATGAAGGCCCGACCGTGACCAGCCGCGGGCGCTTATCCAGAAGAACGGAAATCGGTCAAGAGCCACTTTCTCCTGTTCGAAACTATGATGCCGGCCCACAAACTCGATTTCGATTTCGGGCCGAAGCCGGCGGATCTCCTGCGCGATTGCCAGGGCGGGGTACACATGTCCGCCCGTGCCTCCGGCCGCAAAAACAATTTTGGGTTTTTTGTTCATCGAATCCCCTGTACGGCCGATTCCCGAATTCGGCCCTGACCCGAAATGTTAAGCAGAATGCCAATGGCAATCAGCGTGAAAACAAGCGACATTCCTCCATAGCTGATAAACGGCATGGGAATTCCGGTCGTGGGCAGAAGCGACGTGACAACCCCGATGTGAAATAGCGCATACACCATCAGCATGGTGGTGATGCCGACCGCAAGCAGGTAGCCATAGCGATCCGGCGCAAGCACGGCAATGCGCAGCCCCCGCCAGCCCAGAATCAAAAACAAGGCAATCACAAGCAGCGCGCCCAGAAAGCCCATTTCCTCTCCCAAAACCGCGAAGACGAAATCCGTGTAGGGCTCGGGAAGATAGAAAAGCTTCTGCCGGCTTTCGCCCAGGCCGGAGCCGAAAAGGCCGCCCCCCCCAAGCCCGACCAAGGCCTGATGGGCTTGATAGCCCAAACTCCGGGCATGGGTTGAAGGATCCAGAAAGGCCATAAGACGGGCCCGTCGGTACGGCGCCTGCAACATCACAATGTAGGCCAGCGGAATCAGCGCGACCAGAATGCCAAGCAGGTGATGCAGCCGGGCTCCCGCAAGATAGATCATGGCCAGGAGAATAATCGTGATCAGCATGGCCGTGCTGAAATTGGGCTCGGCGGCAATAAGCCCCGCGCTCACAGCCACCAGTCCCAGATGCGGCAGGAGGCCCTTTTTAAAATCACCCAGCTCATGGCAATGCTCGCTTAAAGAGCGCGCCATGAACAGCACCAGGACCAGTTTCATCAGCTCCGAGGGCTGAAAACTGAACCCGCCCACGCGAATCCATCGCCGGGCTCCGTTGATGGCCGTGATGCCCGGATTTAGAATCAACAAGGCCAGGAACACAAGGCCTGCCGCAAGCAAAATCTTGTCGAAGGATGCCCATCGGTGATAATCGAGATTCACGGCCACAAAGAATCCGACCAGCCCAAGACCCAGCCGCATCAAATGACGGATCATGAAAAATCCGCCGCCGCCGAACTTCTCGCCGGCCACCGCGAAGCTGGCGCTGTAGACCATGACCACGCCAATGCCCACAAGCAGCATGGTCACGGCCAAAAGCCAAAAATCGATGGCAAACGAAATTCGCTTCATAACGCGGCCACCAGTTGTTTGAACCGTCGTCCCCGTTCCTCGAAGTTTTCGAACATGTCATAGCTGGCACAGGCCGGAGAGAGCAGAATCGCTTCGCCGGCTTTGGCCCGCTCCGCCGCGCTTTGAACCGCCGTCTCCAGGGACGCCGTCCGTTCCAGAACCGTGGACCCTGTCCAGGCCCGCTCCATTTTTTCCGCGGCCTCGCCAAGGAGAAGAACCCGTCCGCAGTGTTGGGTGATTTCGTCTCGGATTTCCTCGAAACGGCTTCCCTTATCGCGGCCGCCCGCAATAAGGACAACGGGCTGGGTGAAACTCCGCAAGGCAACCACCAGGGACTCCATGGTCGTTGCCTTGGAATCGTTGTAATAGCGGACGCCGCGCAGTAAAAAAAAAAAAAAAAAAAAAAAAAAAAAAAAAAAAAAAAAAAAAAAAAAAAAACGCTTCATCGGATGCGCCGGCCAGCTTGGTCATGAGTGCGGCCGCCAGTTGATTGGCCGTATTGTGCGGTCCCTTCAGACCCGTCTGCTCGGCCCGGATCCAGCGTCCGCGTTGTCCATGCAGACGATAGCACAGCCATCCCGCTTCGAGCCAGGCGCCGTCGCCCTCAACGGGAGCAAGGCCGAACCGGCAGAGATTAAGGCGGCCGGCCAATTCCCCGGCCCACGTTGAAAGCCGGGCATCGTCCGCGTTGAGAACGGCCCATGTTTCGCCGGCCATGTTTTCATAGATTCTGCGTTTGGCCGCATAGTATAGCTCCGGGTCGCCGTAGCGGTCGAGGTGGTTGGGCGTGAGATTGAGAACGGCCGCAATCCAGGGCTTGAAGGTTTGGGTTGTTTCGAGCTGAAAACTCGAAATCTCGGCCACCACAACACCGTCGTCCGGAAAATTCAGGAGATGTGCCGAGGCCGCCGTCCCGATATTGCCCACCACGCACGAGGGCCGCGAAAGCCCCTGCTTGAGAATTTCGCCCGTCAGCGCGGTCGTCGTGGTCTTCCCGTTGGATCCTGTGATGGCAATCCAATGGGCCGGATGCAGCCGAAACGCCAGTTCGATTTCGCCCATGAGGGAGACACCCCGGCTACGAGCTTTCTTTAGAATGGGCAAATCGGGCGGAACACCCGGGCTGAGCACGATACAGTCGGATTGCACCACCCGGTCCGTATGGCCTCCCGTTTCAAAGGGGATTGAGAGCCCGGCCAGCTCGCCGGTGTACGTCTTCAGCTTCTCTTCGGGTTTGGCGTCGCTGAGAAAAACCAGCGCTCCGCTGGCCTGCAAGACCCGGGCCGCGGCCACGCCGCTCCTCCCGATCCCAATCACCGCAACCCGTTTTCCTCTCATCTCTTCGATTCCCATGCTTACTGAATCTTGAACGTGCTGATGCTCACCAGCGCCGCCAGAATTCCCATAATCCAGAATCGGACCACAACCGTTGTCTCGCTCCAGCCGCAGAGCTCGAAATGATGGTGCAACGGCGCCATTTTGAAAATGCGTTTGCCCTTCCCATCGGGACCTTTAGTGCGTTTGTAGTACGCCACCTGCAGCATGACCGAGAACGCCTCGACTACGAAGACCGCGCCGATAATCAGAAGAAGCAGTTCCTTTTTCACCAGAATGGCGATTGCGCCCAACGAAGCCCCCAGAGCCAGCGAACCCACGTCGCCCATAAAAACCTTGGCCGGTTTGGCATTGAACCAGAGGAAACCCAGGGATGCCCCAACGGCCGAAGCGCAGTAGACCGTCAACTCGCCGGACCCGCGCACATAAAGAATATTCAGGTAGTCGCTGACCACGGAGTTTCCCGACGCGTAACAGACCACGGCAAATGCCGCAAACGCGATCCCCGAAAGCCCGATCGCCAAACCGTCAAGACCGTCGGTCAGGTTCACGGCGTTCGAGAATCCGGCAATCACCACGATCACAAGCGGGATGAACAGGTACCCCCAGTTGAGGCTCATGTTTTTCATGAAAGGCAGGGTGGTGGCCGTAACCGGCACAGTTCCGCTATAGGGGCCCTTTAGAATCGCAAGGGCCAGGATCAATCCAAGAATAATTTGTCCCAGCATTTTGTATTTGGCGACCAGTCCCTTCGACATCTTGTGGACCACTTTAAGGTAGTCGTCGAGAAAACCGATCGCGCCCATCCACACCGTGACAAAGATCATGAGTCCCACGTAGTAATTCGTCAGGTCGGCCCACAGAAGCGTGGGCACAAGGATGCTTAGAAGAATGATCAGGCCGCCCATGGTGGGAGTGCCCGCTTTCTCCTGGTGTGTCGCCGGACCGTCGCTGCGAATGACCTGGTTCACTTGCCGCTCGCGCAGCCGCCGGATTATACGAGGTCCAACCACGAAGCACAACACAAGAGCGGTGATCGCGGCATAAGCAGCGCGAAACGTGATATAGCGAAACAGGTTGAACCCCGAAAAGATATCGCTGAGCGGATAAAGCAGATTGTAAAGCATTCGGGTCTCCTACTTCGTCAGGGCGCGTTCCAGATCTCCGGCTGTTTCATACAACCGCGTGGAATGCGAGCCTTTAAACAGCACCGCGTCATCGGGCTTGAGACGCGATTTCAGGTAATCGGCAATTTCTCCGCGCGCCGCGAATATGCGACAATGCTGCGGAGCGGCCCCCGCCTTCAGGGCGCCCTCGAGAAGAACACCGGCGAATTGGCCGAAGAAACAAAGCTCGTCGATTCCGGCCTTCGCGGCCTCCCCGCCAATCTCCCGGTGCAGGGATTCACTGTAGGACCCCAGTTCCAGCATATCGCCCAGAACCGCCATTCTGCGACCCGCAATCCGCATCCGGCCCAACGTGGCCAGGGCGGCCTGCATGGAAGACGGGTTCGCATTGTAGGCATCGTTGATGAGCGTGATTCCGACCACGGTCTTTTGGGTCCATCGGCCCTCGGGTTGACGGAAATCGGCCAAGGCGTCCCGTATCGCTTTCAGGTCAACGCCAAGAAAAAGACCGATGCCGATCGCAGCCAGCGCATTGGCCGCCATATGGATTCCGGGCACCTGAAGCCGGAATGCTACGCCGTTCACCGCGAAGGAAACGCGGGCATCGGCATCGAGCCGCAGGTCCCGGGCCGCGATATCGGCCGATGAATTCTGGCAGGAGAAAAACCGGACCGGGCACGGCGCCCGTTGCGCCCGCGCAACCAAAAGGGGATCGTCCTGATTGAGAAAAAGAGCGCCGCCCCGTCTGATCCCATTCACAATTTCGAACTTCGCGTCCGCGGTATTTTCAAGGTTTCCAAAAAGGCCGATATGGGCGTATCCCACGTTGGAGATCAGCGCCACATCGGGCTGGGCGATCCGGGTCAGTTGGTCGATCTCGCCCGGATGATTGGCGCCCATTTCGGTGATGCCGACGTCAATGGACGGGCCAAACCGCAGAATCGTCAGCGGCACGCCGATGTGGTTGTTGAGGTTTCCTTCGGTTCGGGCCGCGCGGTATTTTCGCGAGAGCACCGTATATATCATTTCCTTGGTCGTGGTCTTTCCGCTCGAACCGGTCAGGGCCACCAGTTTGTATGACGAGGCGGCCCGCTCGGCCGCGGCCCAGCGTTGCAGGGCCATCAAGGGATCGTCGGCGACCAGCAGGGATCCCGGCACGTCTGCCGCGCCGGCCCAGGATCGGCTCACCAACGCCGCGGCCGCCCCTTGCTCCAGAGCGTTTTTCACATAGAGATGGCCGTCGGCCTTGTCTCCGGCCAGCGCCACAAACAGATCGCCCGGCTTCAGGGAACGGGTGTCGATGGAGACACCGGTGACCATCGCCTGCGAAGACCCCTGCAACCGGCAATCGGAACCGCACCGGGCGCAGACATCGGTCAGGGACCGGCGAAGGGAGATGCTGGAGTCCGTCTTCATTTTCTACTTGCCTTCCCGGTTCTGGCGAAGGAACTCGGCCACGACTTCGTGGTCGTCGAAATGCGTCTTCACGGTACCGATGATCTGGTAATTTTCATGTCCTTTTCCGGCGATCACAAGGCAATCCCCGCGCCGGGCCGCGGCAACCGCGCGGCCAATGGCGGCACGCCGGTCCGGTTCCACCGCAAGAGCGGCCGAATTGGTCACACCCGTGAGAATCTCACGGATGATGGCGTCGCGGTCTTCGGTTCGGGGATTGTCCGAGGTGACAAAGACGATATCGGCAAGCGTCGAGGCGATGCGCCCCATCACCGGTCGTTTGGTTCGGTCCCGGTCTCCGCCGCATCCAAACACAGCCAGCAGGCGGCCCTGCGTCAGCGCGCGGGCGTTTTGAAGGACGCGTTCCAGGGCGTCGGGGGTATGCGCATAATCGACCAGAACCGTGAAGTCCTGGCCTTCGATGACTTTCTCGAAACGGCCATTTACCTTTTGCAGCTGACCGGCTCCGGCGGAAACAACCGCGGGCGGAACGCCATAGCTCAGGGCCAGCGATGCGGCGGCCAAAAGATTGGCGACATTAAACGTGCCCGACAGGGGCGAGCCAAGGGCCATATCACCCCACGGCGTCGCGAGGTCGAGGCGAATCCCTTCCCAGCTCATGTCCGTGCCGCGTGGGTGGACGGCGGCCCCCATCGCGGTTCCGTATGTGACAAGGCGCACATCCGGGCGTTCCGCCGCAATCTGTTTTGCGAGCCGATCGCCGTAGGGATCGTCGAGATTCACGGCCGCGTGGCCGCCCTTGCCCAAGTGCTCCAGAAAGAGCCGGGCTTTGCTCCGGTAGTAGTTCTCCATGTCTCCATGAAAATCCAGGTGGTCGTGCGTCAAATTCGTGAATACCGCGCCGGCAAACGAAATGCCTTCCACGCGGTCCATGGCCAGTGAATGCGACGAGACCTCCATTACAACGGCTTTGCCTCCGCCGTCGAGTGTCTGGCGAAAGTATTGGTAGAGGTCGGCGGATTCGGGCGTGGTATTGGCCGCGGTTACCCTTTGGCCCAGGATCTGGTGCTCAATCGTCCCCAGCAGCGTCGTAGGCTTCCCCCATTGTTCCAGAATGGCCCGCAGAAGATGGGCTGTCGTTGTCTTGCCGTTTGTTCCAGT
>CAYVZU010000031.1:0-32775 GCA_964455935.1 uncultured Fibrobacterota bacterium | reverse complement strand
ATGATGTCGAATTCCGGCTGGTTCTCGAAACGGTGGGTGACGATATCAACGGCGTAGCCAAGCCGGCTAAAACGTTTGGCCAATTCGAGGACGAACATCACCTGGCCGCCGGTATCCGGTTTTCCCAACTTGGGTTCGGCAGCAACATAGCCATGCAGCGAGAGCATGAGAATCCGACCGGCGAAGTGGCGGGTGCGCCATCGGGGAGACACGCGAGTTCCTCCGGTTGATCCTGTTCGAGATAAAATCAGACGTGTTTTGCAAGATAAATCTTGACGGCCGGTCAATCAAACGGCCGCAAGCGGGGGGAGCGCTGTCTGCGCGCGCCGCCCGGCTGTCAGGAAGGCAGCTTACCAAAAATAGTAGCGAAATGCGAAGAGAAATGCAAGAGGTTCGGCTACAGTTTCTCGAGAAAATTGCGCAGCAACTGCTTGCCTTCAAGTGTCAGAATGGACTCGGGGTGAAACTGCACGCCCTCCACCGGATGGGTTTTGTGGCGCAAACCCATGATGAGGTTGTCATCCGTCCAGGCCGTCACGCTGAGGCAGGCGGGCAGTGTCTCGCGCTCGACGATCAGGGAGTGATAGCGAGTAGCGGTAAACGGGCTGGGCAATCCGCGGAAAATCGACTCGCCCCGATGAAAAATCTGCGATGTCTTTCCATGCATCAGGTAGGGAGCGCGAACCACTTCGCCTCCGTAGGCTTCGCCGATGCTCTGGTGGCCCAAGCACACGCCAAGCAAGGGAATTGTGCAGCCCAGTTGCCGGACAACGTCAAGGCTGATTCCCGCTTGGCTAGGCGTGCACGGACCCGGTGATATGACAATGGCGCTGGGCTTTCTTGCGTCAATCTCGTCAACAGCAATGGCATCATTGCGGAAGACCTCCACCTCTGCGCCTAGCTCCCCCAAGTATTGAACCAGGTTGTAGGTAAACGAGTCGTAATTGTCGATCATTAGGATCATAATGACAAAAAATAACCCCGTCCGGTCTTAAGATCAAAGATCTTTGGCCAGCGGGCATTGCGCGCACCGGGGTTTCGATTTGCGACAGTAATCCTTGCCGATGTTGACGATCAGGGCATGGTACTCGTTGAAGAGCCGTGTGTCATGGGGCAGGTGTCGATGAAACAGTTGCTGAAGTTCATCATAGCTTGCCTTTTCCGGGCACAGCCTGTGGCGGGAAAAAATACGGCGCGTATAGGCATCGATCACAAAAACCGGCTTAGCCAGCGCATAAAGAATGATGCTGTCGGCTGTTTCAGGGCCAATTCCATGAACCTGCAGCAGCTCCTCGCGCAATCGCCGGGGATCCTGCCGTTGCAGTTTGCGAAAATCGCCGCTATGCCGGTCCATAAAATACCGCAGAAAGCACCTAAGTTTCTTCGCCTTCTGGTTATAATAGCCCGATGGACGGATCGCTTCCGCAAGCCCGGCTAATGACGAAGCGGACATCGCGGCCGCGGTGAGAAGATCGGCTTTGCGCAGATTGGCAATGGCTTTTTCCACATTGATCCAGGCCGTGTTCTGCGTGAGAATCGCGCCAACGGCAATCTCGAAGCGCGTCCTGCCCGGCCACCAATGCTGCGGACCTAGCGCGGAAAACATCCGGTCATAAATTGAAAGCAGGCGGGTTTTCATCCGATTTCCGGTGGAGGAAGGGCTTATGCCGCTGGAATTTTAAAAAAGGGGAAGCATGCGCTTCCCCTTCCAATTTCGGATTGGATGGACATATTATGCCGAGGGGGCTTGTTCTTGTCCTCCGGTGGGTGCCTCGCCCTCTCCTTCACCTTTTCTCTTCACTTGTATGTCGTTGCGTAATTCCTGCGCAGCTTTCTTTATATTTTGGCAAATTTTTCGAGCGCGCGTGCCGGCCGAGTTGTTTCCCCGCTGGAATTTCTCGTATTCAACGCGAAGGGCTTCCAACTCCTGCTCAAGCTTCTCCAGACCCATAAAGCCTCCCGGGGTAAAAGGTAAGAGGATCAAAATCCTTGTTTTTGCCCAAATCCTTGCATTTGGCAACCTATTTGGGGCGAAGTCCTAAATTTATCAAATCAAGCAGTCGCGAGTCAAATAGCGAAATTGAGAGGGGTGCAGGATAAGGTTTGTCGTCCTTTTTCCGGCGGAACGGCACGGCTCTCTCCAGCCCTGCCGAAGGGCATCAAATTGGGCGTGCCCCAATACAGGATGGCATCCCGTCTGCCGGCCTTTTTTTCGGCTTCTGTGGTCGGATGCGAAGAATGACCTCTGCAATTGCTTCAGCATTGGCGGATGTGGAAACAAGACCGGCGTTTCCTGCATTGTTGCCTTCGTTTCACCTGCAATATGCTAAGCGCCAGGACTGGAGAGAGCCATGTCGTTCCGCTATCCATTGCAACGGCTTTGCTGCACCCAATCGAGAGGGGCAAATTCGCGGAAATTATGCCAGGGAGTAGACAGCCGCGATGAGCGGCTTGTATATTCTTTCGAGTCGTCCAGCCTGCGTTTTGGCTGGGCAGCGGAGGCCAAATTTGCGAATCCTTTTTCTAAACCCTCCTTTTTTGCCGAATTTCTCCAGGGCCTCGCGCAGCCCAGCCGTAGCCAAGAGCGCCACGCTTTACTACCCCATATTCCTGGCCTACGCGACGGGCGCCGCAGAGGCCGAAGGCTTCGAAACGCTGCTTTTGGACGCGCCGGCCATGGAATTGGATTTGACGGCCGTTGTTGAGCGGGCGCGGACATGGAAGCCGGATTTGTGCGTCATCGATACAAGCACACCCAGTATTGAAAACGACGCCAGGGTGGCGGTCGAACTCAAGAATGCGACCGGTGCGCGCATTTGCCTCGTTGGCACTCACGTTTCCGCCTTGCCCAACGAATCGCTCCAGCTCTCGCCCTTGCTCGATTATGCGGCTGTCCGCGAGTATGACTACACGGTGCGCGATCTGGCCCGGCTGCTCTGCCGATCGAAGGAGCCGGCCGAACGGGATCTTCGAGGGATTCCCGGCCTGGCCTATCGTTGGGGTGAGTCCATCCGGTTCACGGGTGAACGGCCCTACATTGAAAACCTGGATGCGCTTCCTTTCGTCAGCCGCATTTACAAGAAGCATCTCTCCAACCACATCCATCGTTACTTTTACGGCTCAACCCGATTCCCCGTCATGACCATTCTGTCCGGCCGGGGCTGTCCTTACGCCTGTTCCTACTGCGTCTATCCGCAAAACCTGGTTGGTCACAAATACCGGTTCCGCTCCGTGGAAAATGTGGTGGACGAAATGGAATTTATCGGCAAAGCGTTTCCGCAAGTACGCGAAATTTTTCTGGAAGATGATACGCTTACCGTAAACCGGGATCGTTGCCGAAGCCTGGCCGCGGAGATTCGCAGGCGCGGCCTGAAGCTGACCTGGACCACGAATTCCCGCGCCGATGCCGATTTTCAGACTCTGCGCGAGTTGAAACTGGCCGGTTTGCGGCTTGTGTGTGTGGGATTCGAAAGCGGAGATCAGGCGGTGCTTGACGGGATCGGCAAGAAAATTACGGTGGAACAAATGAAGCGCTTCGCCAAAAACGCCCGCAAAGCGGGTGTTATGGTGCATGGGTGTTTCCTGGTGGGCAGCAAGGGAGAATCACGCGAGACCTTGAAAAAGACACTGGATCTGGCTTTGACGCTGCGGCCGGATACGGCCCAGTTCTATCCCATTATGGTGTATCCGGGAACCAAGGCTTTTCAATGGGCCAAAGACAACGGATACATCCAGGCCAAACAGTGGCGCGACTGGCTGACGGCCGAAGGCCTGCACAACAGCGTTGTATCAAATCCCGAATTGCCGTCCGAGGAGCTGGTGCGCTTCTGCGATCATGCGCGCCGGCGTTTTTATTTGCGGCCCCGCTATCTTGGATCCAAACTCCTGCAGGTGATTGGCCGCCCGCGTGAAGCGAAACGGGTATTCCGTTCCGCCCGTACGTTTCTGCGGTATCTTTTCCGGGGATCGAACGTATGATTCGCCTCGCTGTTCTGGCCTCGGGCGGAGGGTCGAATTTTCAGGCGATTCTGGACAGGATTTCCGACGGCAAACTGCATGCAAAGGTCGTGCTTCTCATCTCCAACAACAGTCAGAGCGGCGCCATGGAAAAGGCGCGGCGGGCCGGGATCGAAGCGCTGCACCTTGCGCCGTCGACGTTCTCCTCCGAAGCGGACTATGCAAAGATCCTGGAGAACCATTTTCGGCGGACCGGCGCGGAACTGATCGTGCTCGCCGGCTATATGAAAAAGCTGCCCACCGCCGTCGTCCGCCAATTCCGGAATCGAATCCTCAATATTCATCCTGCGCTCCTGCCTGCCTTTGGCGGAAGGGGCATGTACGGCCATCACGTCCATGAGGCCGTCATCGAATACGGCGCAAAGGTCACAGGCGTGACCATTCACCTGGTCGACGAGGAATACGACAATGGCCCCGTGGTCATGCAGAAGGCCGTTGAAGTGGATCCAGCCGACACCGCCGATTCCCTCGCCAGCCGGGTTTTGACCGTGGAGCACGATACCTATTGGCGCGCCATTGAACTATTCGCGCAAAGCAAGGTTAAAGTTTCAGGTCGTAAAGTCATTGCAACTTGAAGCGCCACTTCGATTTCGACAAGCAGATTTGTGCCGGTGTCCTGGTTGGTACCGATGAGGCCGGATGCGGTCCTCTGGCCGGTCCGGTCTATGCCGGGGCTGTGCGGCTTGATCTGGAACAATGGCGCAAACTGCCGGGTCTAAACGATTCCAAGCAACTGACCGAAGAAAAACGGGCCGACCTCGCCAAACGCATTCAGGAGTACGCCTTGGAATTTGCCGTTGCGCAGGTAACCCATGCGGAAGTGGATACTTTGAATATTCATCGCGCCTCGCTCCTGGCCAAGGAAAAGGCGGTGGCGAAACTCATGGCTCCCTGGGATTTTCTTGTTGTGGACGGCCGGTTCATTCTGCCGGGGTTTGACTCCGAACGCCAGCGCGCCATTATCAAGGCCGACGCCCAAAGCGCCAGCATTGCCGCCGCCTCCATTCTTGCCAAGGTCGGCCGGGACCGGGCCATGCTGGACTATGATCGGCAGTATCCCGAATACGGCTTTGCGGCCCACAAAGGATACGCCACGGCCCGCCACATCGAGCGCCTTCGTAAGTATGGTCCATCCCCCATTCACCGCAAGACCTTCTGTCGGGCAATTCTTGAAGGACCCGAGCAGTTGGATCTGTTCGCCGGGAGCAATTAGGCGATCCAATGCAGCCCATGATTCACGCCGCCGATCTTCATTGTGATACGGCAGATTTAATTTCCAAAGGCTACTCGCTTGGTAAAAAGCACCGGCGCCACCACATCGACCTGCCCCGAATGAAAGACGGCGGGGTTGCCCTGCAGGTCTTCGCCTGTTTCATCCGGCCCAATGAGGCCGGGACCTACTATGCAAGGGCGGTCTCAATGCTCGACAGCCTCAAGCACGAGATCGGCACCCATCCCGAACAGATCCAGCCCTGTCTGTCTCGGTCGGATCTGGCCAAGGCGGACCGCATCGCCGCGGTGTTCGGTTTCGAAGGGGGGCATCATCTCGACGGCTCCATCGAGCGGCTCAACGACCTTTTCGACAGAGGAGTCCGGGTCTGCACGATCACCTGGAACAACAGCAATTTTCTGGCCGCATCGTGTTGCGACAAGGACCAGGACAAATCGGGACTGACACCGGCTGGCCGTTCGGCCATAAAACTCATGAACCGCCTTGGAATGGCCGTGGACCTGAGTCATGCCGGCGAGCGCACCTTCTGGGATACGCTGAATTTCGCGGAGAAACCGCCCTTCGCTTCGCACAGTTGCGCAAGGGCATTGTGCCATCATCGCCGCAACCTGTCCGACGATCAGGCAAAAGCGCTATCGAGGGCCGGCGGCATTGTGGGTGTCTGTTTCTATCGAAAATTCCTGCGCAACGGCCTCTGGTTTTTGGCCAATATCGGGGACGTATGCCGCCATATCCTTCACCTGCGCGAAGTGGCGGGGCCGGATCATGTTGCACTGGGTTCCGATTTCGATGGAATGGCCCTGCCCGCGCGAGGAATCCCCAATGTATCCTTTCTCCCGGTCCTTGCATGCGAACTGGCGCGCCGCGGCCTGCCCCAAGATGAGATCCGCAAAATCTGGTTCGAAAACGCGGCCAATTACTTCGGCCGCGTGCTCCCGGTGTAAGTGCGCCGGAAGAATGCCATCCACAGATTACGCAGATAAACGCAGATGTCCAAAAAAGCAGGAGAAGGCTGTATTCCGTCCAAGTCGGTTTTGCTTGGAAACGTTAGGTTTGGAAATCAACCCTACCAGCGCGCGGCAATCGCTTCGGCGGTCATGTTTTCGATATGAAATGTTTTTGCTCGGCCAGTGCAGCCGGATTTGAGAATAATGGCGGATTTGGGAATTCGCAGATCTTTTGCGAGCAATTCGATCAAAGCTTCATTGGCGCGATTTTCAATGGGAGGGGCTGTCACCCGGACACGAAGAACGCCGTCTTTCCATCCCTCGATTTTCGAAGTGGACGAGCGGGGAGTGAGCCGTACGCGAAGAAGAGCGGGCATGCACGGTTCAGGCCGGCGACCCGGTCGTGTTCTCGTCGGCTCCGCCCATTGAGTCGTCCTTCTCCAGAATCTGGAGCATCTCCAGTTGCGTGTTGACCAGCGAACGAAACCGCGATACAAACATGGCTTTTTGATTTCGCACGGTGGCCAGATCGCGCTCGTGTTGAAGCACTTTCTCGCGGGCTATTTCCATTTGCTTGTGGGCTCTTAACTGGGCGTCCTTGACAATCAATTCCGCCTCTTTTTGCGCATTCACTTTGATTTCATTGGTGATGCGCTGGGCGGTCATCAGGGTATCCTGCATATTCTGCTCGATCTTCTGGTAGGTCTGAATGCGGGCCTCCAGCGACTTCAGCCTTTCATCGGTCTCGGCGTGCTCACGGTTCTTGTTTTCCAGGGCGCTTGCCACCATCTCCAGGAATGTCTTCACCTCGTCAGGATCGAGCCCCCATATTTTGTTGTTGAAAACCTGCTTGCGAATGTCGAGAGGCGTAATGTTCATGGTTTTCTCCTTTATGGCAAAATCCGCATTTCACGGGCAAAAAGGCAAATGCTTTGGAGAGAACAATCCACAGATTACGTCAATGGCATCGGATCATGAATCTGCGTTCATCCGTAACATCTGCGGATCAGCGTTCCCGGCAGCGGAATTGCGCAATTCATCGGCTGCCAAACAGCGCCGTGCCGATCCGGACCCACGTGGCGCCTTCTTCGATCGCGACCTCGAAATCGCCGCTCATGCCCATCGAAAGGACGTCCATGGAAACGCCGGGGATTTTATTGGCCGCGATCGACCGGCCCAGCTCGCGCAAAAGGGCAAACCCGGGCCGGGCCGCCTGGGGATCGGCGACCAGTTTTCCTAATGTCATCAGCCCCAGAATTCGAAGGTGGGAAAGGACCGACATTCTCTGGACGAGATCAGCAGCCTCCTCCGGCTTGCACCCGAACTTGCTTTGTTCCGCCGAGGTGTTGACCTGCACCAGGACTTTGACATTCAGGTTCCGGCTGACCGCGACTCTCTCGATTTCGCTTGCCACATCGAAGCTATCCACCGACTGGATGCAGTCCACAAGGCCCACGATCTTTCGGACTTTGTTGCTCTGAAGGTGGCCGACCATGTGCCAGCGCGCGCCTCCGGTCACATCCGGTATCTTGGCCAGCAATTCCTGAACACGGTTCTCACCCAGATCGCGGATCCCTACTTTCACGATCTGCTGAGCCAGGGAAGGAGGGTGGGTCTTGGTGATCGCGATGATTCGAATCTGGTCGGGATTGCGATCGCAGCGCGAACACGCATTTTGAATTCGCGCGCGCACACGATCCAAATTGGCGGCAATATCGATCATGAAGACAGGACCGCTACTTCTTCCCGTATGCTTGCGCGGGGTCGAAGACACGCTGGCTTTCAATTTCAAATCCGTTGCCGTTCCAGCGGCGGTAGAAGCAGCTCGCGTATCCCGAATGGCAGGCGGCGCCGCCCAGCTGCTCCACATGAAAGAGCAGGCAATCGCCGTCACAGTCGATGGAGAATTTCTTGATCGTCTGAAAATGGCCCGATTGTTCGCCTTTGAGCCAGCGCTTGCCGCGGCTGCGGCTCCAATAGACCATGCGGCCGGTTTCCATGCTTTCGCGCAGCGAATCGCGATTCATGTAGGCCACCATCAACACGGCGTTGCTGGCCGTGTCCACGGCCACGGCCGGAACAAGACCCTTCTCGTCAAACCGGACTTCCTTCAATAATGTTTCGAGGTCCATTGGATTCTCCCATCAATCTGGTTGTGGTCGGTGCGCGTCATGTCCGCACCTGGCCGTTGCCCAGCACAACCCACTTATAGGTCGTCAATTCCTCAAGGCCCATGGGCCCCCGGGCGTGCAGTTTGTCCGTCGAAATTCCGATCTCCGCGCCCAAGCCGTATTCGCCGCCATCCGAAAACCGGGTCGAAGCATTGACCATCACGGAGGCCGAGTCCACGCGTCGAACGAACTCGTCGGCCCTGGCCTTGTTCTCGGTGACGATGGCATCGGTGTGGGCCGATCCGTAACGCGCAATGTGCTCTATGGCGGAATCCAGCCCGTCCGCAACGCGCACAGACAGAATCAGATCGAGATATTCGGCATACCAGTCGGAATCTTCGGCCAACCGCGCCTGTGGGTCGATCCTGCAAATCTCGGAACATCCGCGGATTTCCACTCCCTGACGATGGTATTCCTCCAGGAGTTCCCGCACAAAATCGGTGGGGACATAGGCGTCGATCAGCAAAGTCTCCATGGCGTTGCAGACACCGGGCTTCTGAATTTTAGCATTAAGGGCAATAGCCCTGGCAATTCGAAGGTCCGCCTCGCGATCGATGAAGACATGGCAAACACCTTTGTAGTGTTTGATCGTGGGTATGCGGGATTTTTCGGCAACCGCGCGGATCAGGGCTTCCCCGCCCCGGGGAATGACAAGATCTATTTGGCCTTCTTTCTGCAAAATAAGATCGATGGCCGCGCGATCCGTGGTCTCGATCAGCTGCACGGATGCCCGGGGAAGCCCGGCCGCTGCCAAGCCTTCTTTGATTAAAGCGCTCAGAATCATGTTGGAGTGCATGGCTTCTTTGCCGCCGCGCAGAATGGCACAATTCCCCGATTTAAGACATAGGGCCGCGGAGTCAACCGTCACGTTGGGCCGAGACTCGTAGATCATCAGAATTACGCCGATGGGAACTCTCATTTTGCTGATGCATAGGCCGTTTGGACGCGTCCGTTGCGCAAAGTGACTTCCAACAGGGTCGGCGAGCGCAGCCACTTCGCGCAGTCCGCGCGCCATGGCCGAAATGCGCTTGGCGTTCAGCTCCAAACGGTCCAGCAGGGCTGAAGACAACTCGGCCTTCCGCCCGGCATCGAGGTCTTTTCGGTTTGCCTCCTCGATACGGGCGCTGTTCTTCTCCACAAGCTCGGCAATTTTAAGGAGGGCCTCGTCCTTGACCTTGGATACGCTTGCGCCAAGAGCAGGCCATGCTGCTTTGGCATCGCCGCAAAGCGAGTCGATGTATTGCTTCATGTCCATAGGGCTAAAATATCATTTGCGCTCACTGGGGGGCCAAAGGATACGGGTTCCCGCACACTCGGGATCGCCGGTTTTGCACGACGGGCCTTGCGGATTGCCCTGTGGAAAAAGCTATCATACGCACAGCATCTTTCGTTGGAAAACCATGAACACAATGACAACCACTCCTGCAGACCACAGCTATGAACTCCGGGTGATTCGCGAAGATTCCCAGCAGGAGGAATTCCCGCTGACCGCCACGCTTTTAATCGGCCGTTTTGTGCCGGGCTCCGGCATAAAACCCAATGTTATGCTGATCGACCCCCGGGTCTCGCGGGAGCATTTCCGCATCGGGTGCGCAGCCGAAGGGCCCTGGCTTGAATGCACCGGCAAAAACGGTATCGAGTTGAATGGCCGGACGGTGACCGGTCGGCATGCGCTGCATGAAGGAGATCGCCTTCAGTTGTTTGAAGCAGGCTTCCAGATCCTGCGGAAATCGGCCGCGCCGGAAAACACATCGGATCCCAAAACAGGCGGCCCGCGCAAGCGCCGGATTGTGCTCGCGGCAGCCGCGGCGGTCATTGCGGTTGCAGGAGCCTTTCTGGCGAAATCCGGCAAGGGGAGCTTCTCCCAATCCGGAGCCACGAATCGCGGTACAAAGGAGCAGGTATCCCAGGCCGGACCGGCGCGAAGCGCATTCAACGCGGCGGACGAGGCAAAACTTGCGCGCAAGTTGCTGGATGAGCGCAACATCATGATCGAGAACCGCTTCAGCGCCCTTCAGCATTACGGCCGCGCCCTGGCCGCCGCCGGGAAGGATACTTCCGGTCCGGCCGCAGTTTGGCGGGCTGAATCCACTCTGGTTTCCGGGGAGCTAGATAGCTTGTTCGAAGAGGCCCGTAAGAAGTCGGTTGTGGCGTTTCGTCAAGGCAAGTACGATCTCGCCCAGGAATATCTGGAGCACCTGATGCGCCTGTATCCCGACCCCGCACACAGCCGATACCGGTGGGCCAAAGAGAACTGGCTTGTGGTGAGCAAGAAAAATCTTTAGCTTATCGCTGGAAGACCGATAAATAATAAGAGAGGGATTATGCGCGCAACCTGCCTGGCTTTTGCACTGCTGCTTGGAATCGGGATTGCGGTCCCCCTCGCGCAAACGCGGATAACCACCCTTCACCATCTGCAGACAGCTGATTTCCTTTATAACAAGCAGTACCAGATCAAGCTTAATTCCAATCTGTTTGACGGGTATAACTCGGACGACTCGGTCGGGCATGGCTACAAAATTCGCGCCATCGGAGAAGCGTATGTGGGAATTACCGATCGGGTTGTTCTTGGATTCCAGGCCGGCTGGGAGCCTTCTCTAAGCATCAAGGCCAAACTCCTCAGCGAAAAAGGCGAGTACATCCCCACTCTGGCCCTTGCGGCCCATGGTGTCCTGGCCAGCCAGGAGGCGAGTTTTTACCGTGTGCTGAATGACGATACCGCGCGCGGTCTGCGCAACGCGGTTTCTCTTGTGGCCGCCAAATCTTTCAACCCGATTTCCACCCGGTTTCAAGTGGGTATACAAAGCCTTCCCTTGTGGACGACCGAGAACTACACGCCCTTTGTTGGTGTCGAGCACTACTTTGGGGCTGGATGGTATCTGTCGGCCGAGGGCTTTCAGCGGTTCGAGGCGTTCCACGCCAACCTGGGGGTCAGCAAGCGATTCGATGATCGTTTCCTTATTTCATTGGGTCTCACAGAGGTTAAGGAGTTTCTGTTCAACGAGAATGACGAATTTGGCTTTTTCGCCAGCGGTCACGTGCCGGGCCATGCCGGGTACAATACGCCAGGTTACTATGTAACCCTTTGCTGGAATGGGAATCTGGGTGCTTCGACCGAAGGGATCACGAGCCTTGAAGATGAAATACGGCTGGCCAATACACGGCTTGACAAACTCGACCAGGAGCTGACGCGAATCCGCGAAGCGCTCCAAAGCGAGTCCGCCCGCTCGATGACATTGGAAAAGCAGGTCAAAGAAACAAACGCTCTTGAAAAAGGAAAGATCAAGAGCCGGGGCGGCAAGAGCGTGGCCTGGTTTACGGTGGTGAACCTGCTCAAGGAGATGATGCAGATCCTGTCGAGCGAAATGCCCTACGAACCCAAAGATGTGCTCGAAATCCGTAAGAAGATCACGGGACTGGGCCTCGATGGCCTGCCTGCCCTGAAAGCCTCGGCCCTCGACCGCACCGCCGACCCGCGCCTGCGTGCCGCGGCCGCCGGTATTCTGGGCGAGATCGACAAGGCCAAAGACCCCGAGACCGAGGAGCTTTTAATCGTGCTGCTTGCCGAACCGGTCCTGGAATTGCGCATCGAAGCGTTAATGGCCTTGGGCAAGCTGGGCATGACCGGAGCGTCACAGGAAATCGAGCTGCTGACCAATGACCCCGACGAGACCGTTGCCGCCACCGCTAAGTCGGTCCTCAAGCAACTCAAGAGAAAGCCTGCTTCGCAGCCTTCCGCGGCGCCGGCTGTTCCGCAACAATGAGAATTTGAATTATGAATCGTTAATTATCAATTGTGAAATGATTGAGGCTCTGAATTATTCAATTCGCAAATTTTGCATTTTCCGAATCTGCCGTTTTCTTTCCTTCCAAATTTCCCGATTCCAAATTCATAATTCATAATTCATAATTTTCTTCTTTCTAGGCTTTTGCTCGAAAAATCCTATATTGTGATGGATAAGGGACGCTTTTTTGTTTGAAGCCAGGAGGGGCCATGAGCGAAGCACAACGATTGTGGGACGGTCGAGTGGGAGAACTGCGGATCGAGCCAAACGATGATCCGCAACAGGTCATGGACAACCCGGACGGACGAAAAAGCAACAACATCTTCCAACTGGCCGAGCAGATGCTGATCCGCGAGAGAAACTACACCAAGGCTGCGCTGGACGAGCTCTGGACTTTCAAGAACGGAATTGAGAGCCGAAACGGAAAATGCACGCGCAATATCGAGGAGCTGATCGAGTTTTATCAGAACAAAATGGACCGGCTTCGCGACAGGGAAGAGGACCTTCTGCGGATCTCCCGGGAATCGATCAAGATGATCGAGGAGCGAGGGAATACAGGAGAGGAACTCGAACGGATTCGGCGCGAACTGCAGGATTCCGAGGGCCAGGCAAAGGAATTGGCGCGAAAGGCGGAGCAATTGCGGTCGCGCCAAACCGAATTGGAGAGCTTTGAATCCAATTGCGGCGGAAAAATCGAAGCCAACCAGAAGCAGATTATCGAAGGGCTTTTCGAGATTGCGCTCCTGCGAAAGCCGCTGGCCGACATTGCTGCGCCAGGCCAGCCGCCGGAGCCTGCTGTGCAGGCAAACATCCCTGAGGTTGACAAGATGGCGATTCGGGATCTGGATCAGCCCGAAATTACGGCCGCGCCTAACAACCGGCCTTTCTTTGAAAAGGTCGAAAAGCCATCGATGAGCTACCCAAAATCGATCGTTAAAACCAGCACGGGCAAGGTCATTGGCGAGTATTTTTACGATCCTCAGCTTGACAAGGACAAACGAAACTACGTGTTCAACGGCCGCTACTTCGTCGAGCAATTGGATCTGGGGGTACAATTATTTCAGTCATCGCACGAGGATTCGGCCATTCAGACAATCATCCAGATGACGGCCGACGGGCTGTCGCGAACCGCCAAAAAGGACAATATTAATTTCGAGATCAGCACAAACGAGATCCTCAATTCCAAGAGTATGACAGAGGTGCTATCGGCTTTGCGATTGCGCGATTTCGAACAGGTAAATCAGTTTATCCGGCGCTACCGGGCCAAGCAGGAAGCCCTGGCCGGCAACTACGAGAGCATGCTGCAGGAACAGATGATGCGCCTGGCCGGTTCAATAGCCCCGGCGGTGTGAAAATTCCTTGGGCGGGGAGAATAAGAAAAGGGCTCGCAATCTTTTTGATTGCAAGCCCTATGCGGGGACGACGAGACTCGAACTCGCGGCCTTCTGCGTGACAGGCAGACGTTCTAACCAACTGAACTACGCCCCCACAGCGCCAAAAAATAAAGCTTAATTCACTAACCTTTGTCAACGCGCAAAAACGGCTGGCGTGGCTGCCGGTTGCCCTCGTGCACATTACAGCGACCCGCAGGTGGGCGCCACCCAATGAAAACCGCCGGGATGGGATTCCTTTGCATGCCTTGCCCCTAAGCGATCAGGCACAAAGCTTACCGCACAACGGCAAAACTAAATGCCGTGGTTTTCCCGCCGTTTTGAACTTGGCATAGATAAAGGCCGTTTGGTAGAACCGGGCTTTGGATCACGCCGGATGCAGCAGCAGCTTCGTATGTCCACACCCTAAGGCCCAGCGCATTGTAAAGGTGGGCAACAGACTTACCCGCGCCGGGTTGAAAATCAAGAACCAACCGTCCGGACCAAACATGCCCCCGGATTTCCGCGCAGATATTGCCGGGGTTCGCCAGAACGATGCCAACCTGCGGATCGATTGTTAGCGAAAGCTGCTTTGTGACGGACTGGGCCGGATTGCTTGAATCGAGCGCGCGAAAGGTGATGGGGAAGGTCCCGGATGCAGTGGGCGTGCCGGATATTTTTCCGGTCGGCTGCTCCAATCCAAGGCCGGCGGGCAAGGATCCCGAGGCAATCTGCCAGGAATAAGGCGATGTACCCCCCGTTGCGATCAGCGTTGTCGAATAGGCAGTTCCTGCCTTGCCCGTCGGGAGCAAGCCCGTTGTGACCGTCAATGCGGCCGGCGCCGTTTCCACGCGCGCGCCGCAGCCGATGCGTTGCGTGGAGACCACCAGGTCATCGACATACAGAGAAACGCCCGGCTGCTCGTTTCCGGCCCGCTGAAAGGCAATAAAGAGAATCCTCTTGATCTGAAGGGCTGCGCAATTGCGAAACCAGATGCCGCCGCATTGCGCGGGCCATGAACTGCAATCGTTCGGTCCAAAGTGGGTTCCGTCTATCCATGTATCCAGCACGCCATTAGCACCGGTCCAGCCGGCGGTTGGGGTCCCCAAATCGATCATGGTTTCCACACAATACCATTTATTCGAGGTCACGGTCGTTCCGGTATTAAATACATTTCCCCACTGGGTGGCCTTGCCGGGATGGTAGACATACCAATGAAAGGAGCCGCTGCTGCCGCTGCCCCCCGACTCCAAAAGCGCCCAATTCACATCACTGCAGCCGTCGGGGTAGTAATTGGAGCCCCCGCAGCCTGTCCCGCTGCAGAAGGTGAACCCAAGATGGTCGGCCTTGCCCCAATCGTAGCCGGCGCCCCATTTCTGATACCAACGGGCGTACAACTTGTTATAGCCGGTGCTTAGGCCTGTCTGAACTTGCAGGTTGTTGGCCAAATCGAGATCGAGTTTGAGTAGCTGATTGCCCGACACATTAAAGGGGCCCGGGTCTTTGGCCAAGTGTTGTCCCGGAGTCGCACTTTTCCAGACATCATTGACTTCTGTGGGCGTACCTTCAAAGCCGTTGCAGAAGACCACTCCCGATTGGGAGCATGGACTTGCCGCGTAGCAAGCAAGAGATAGTACCCACACCAAAAAGCCGGTTTTCCTCATGATCATAATTCCCCCCCCCTGCAAATTTATCCAAACAAGAACCCATTATTATATAGCTATGATCTCTATATGAAATCCATGCCAAAATGACATATTAACACAACAAAGCGGGCGAAATGGGCTTCAAAACAGGGTTCGCGGACCTATATCCGGCCGGCCCCAGAAAGGGTCATGAACCCATCAGGGAACTTCCCGTGCAATGACTATCCCGCGCCCAGTGGGACATGCCTCGCCGTAGTGTCTTGTGTTTGCTTGCCTCGCCACCAGCCCTGTTCTTGCTTTTCTTCAGGCGCCAATCCATTTTAGCATCGGGCTCCGGCCTTTTTCCCGGGTGAAGTTGCCCCAAACTGAGCAAGCGCCGAATGGAAGGAAGCAAGCATGTCACGCATATACAAAACAGTCCTTCCCGGAGGCGTCCGAGTCTTGACGGAACGGATGCCCCATGTTAAGTCCGTTTCTCTTGGTGTGTGGCTCAACACAGGCTCGCGCGATGAAGACAAGCGCACCCCCGGAATTTCGCATTTTTTTGAGCACATGGTTTTCAAGGGTACAAAGACCCGTTCGGCCCACCAAATTGCCGCGGAACTCGAAAGGGTAGGGGGCCAGCTAAACGCCTTTACCGGGAAGGAACAGATCTGCTTCTACGCCAGCGTGCTCGATGAAAACGTCCCCCTCGCAATTGACCTTCTCTGTGACCTGATAATGAATCCCCTGTTCCGTCAATCCGATGTTAATCTCGAACGTTCGGTGGTTCTCGAAGAAATCCACGAGCAGACCGACAATCCCGAAGAACATACCATGGATCTTCTCTATGAGAGCTTGTGGCCGGATCACGCCATTGGCCGTCCCATTACTGGCGACACCCGATCGGTGTCGCGCTTCAACCAAGACCATCTAATCGGGTTTCATGGAACCGCCATGCGAGAGGGTGACGTACTTGTCGCGGTGGCCGGCAACGTGGCCCATACCAGGGTTGTGCGGCAGGTCGAGAAACTACTTCGGGTGCGGTGCGGCCGGCGCAATCGCAACCGGAGGCCCCCGCAACAAAGCCGCGGTTGCCGCCGCATTGTATTCCAGGATGTGAAACAGGTCCATTTCGCCCTGGGTTTTCCCGGGATCGCATTCTCGGATCACAGGCGCTATGCCCTTAATGTGCTGAATACGCTTCTGGGCGAAGGCATGAGCTCGCGATTATTTCAAAAAGTCCGCGAGGAGAGGGGCCTGGCTTACTCGATCTATTCCTTTCTGGATTTTTTTGCCGATTCCGGGCTTGCAGGCATCTGCGCATCCACCGAACCCCGGCATTTTGCCGACTGCCAAAGAGTCATTCAGGAAGAATTGGAGTCAATCCGGTCAGAAGGAATCACCAAAGATGAACTGGCCTTTGCCAAGACATGCCTCAAAGGCGGGCTCTTCATCGGCCTTGAAAGTACAAGTCATCGCATGACACGGCTGGCGCGCATGGAGCTTTACCAGAATAGTGTCGATTCCCTGGAACAGACCGAACGTGAAATCAACCGTGTAACCCTTGATGATGTGGCGCGTCTGAGCCGCCAGATATTCGAGCAGCGCAGGTTGTGTATGTCTGCGATTGCCCCCAAGAAGCTGCGCTGCAATCGCGCGTTTGACATTTCAAAGCAATGAAATAAATTTTTGGATTGAGGAGGAAAGCAGCATGCCATGTGGACGCAAGCGTAAACGCAAGAAGATCGCGACGCACAAGCGCAAGAAACGGCGCGCCCGTGATCGCCATAAGAAAAAGATCCGCTAAACGGAACAACAAGGGCCGGAGTCATCCGGCCCTTTGTGTTTTCAGCTCCATTTCTTTTGCCATCCCTAGCCCGATCTATTCACAAGCATTTCTACTGCGGCCCGCAACTTTCCTTGGTCCGCGTATCCTCGACGCACTTTTCAAGTACGCCTTTGGGTGCTTGGACATGCGATTCGAATGCTTTGATGCCGGTCGCACGGACCCGGTACCCGTCCTTCGTAGCAGTCATGCTTGCGGCTTTGCGGCAAGGAAAACTTTTCCGGCGCTCAATACCAGAGCGAAAAACCGCGATTACTTTAAACGAGCCGCGCAACAGAGCTAATAGCAGGGAATTAGGTCAATTTTCAGGTTTCTACCGAATGATCAAAATGTCGCATAATAAACATTATGTAAACTTGGCAGGAGTGAAGGTTATTTTGAATCCGGCTCGAACTGATCCGCCACAAAGTTTGCCCGAAGTGCCTCCTCCCCACCCAATATTGACCTTGTGTCCCGATTATTTCGGCCGGATCGTTCCACCGATACCTTGCTTTCAAAAACAATTTTGCGAAACCCTGTAAAGCTTGCGCGCGTGACCTAATAGGCCGGCCTTCTGACGTAACGAGGACGCGGCTGTCCGCGATGGGTACGCCATGGAAAATGCGTAGCTGCCTGTAAACCGTTGGGGCTTTTGACCAGAAACCGAGATTCAACCCTCATGGGTGGTTCCGCAGTGAGGAAGGAGGCTGGCCCATTACGGAATCTTCCAATGGGAATCACGATAAAGCCTAGAACACCTCCGCAACGAATTCTTGTGCCTATTCTCTGAATTGCAGGAATTTAGGAGTTTTGGCTATGTTGGGATTTTGTGCTGGGCTATAGCTGCCAAAAAGATGGGGGAGTCTCCTCCCCCATCTGCGCCGAAGAGAATTCAGTCCCTACTTAACGACCGGAAAAGGAACGACTTGAGTTCCTTCCTCTGACATTATTTTGAGGAGATACAGGCCCCGGGCTAAATCTCGCAGATCCATCTGATTGCCTGAATCGAATGAGAAGCGATTCACGCAGTTTCCACTGATATCATAAACCATCAGCCGGGCCTTTTCGATTTTCCCGTCAAATGTGATTTGCGCACCCGAAGGCGTCGGTCGCATGCGAAGGCCTTGAGTTTGCCGGCTGGTTTGGGGCTGGATGCCCACCATTTTGGCGATCTCGCTGAAATTGAGTGTGCCGTTCTTCTGGATAAGGGTTCGCAAAACAATGGCATTGAAGCAAGTCACCTTGCCAAAAGGATGCTTTGATCGCTCGATAAAGGCCAATGGCAGGACGATTGCATAATTGCCGGTTTCGGTTCGCATCAGGAAGAACTCCCTGTAGCGCGATTCGACAAAGTTCTCCGGATTGGTGAAGGTACAATTGGCGGCCGGCGAATTGTACGAGATGCTCTGTTTTCCCATGCGCGGCGGCCAAGGGCACCAGGATATCTGGACCGAAGCCATGTCGCAATTGATGCCGCACGTATCGACCAGGCCCAGGCGGGAATCGGCCAGATTCATCTCGGATGCAAAGGAGAACGAATCGACGGAGATTTTCGACTGGTGGAACGATCTGGCTGAAGCGAGCGCGAACAGGTTGGGGCAACAACCGCCCCCGTCAACCCGTCCCCCGCTCAGGAAAAAGCCGATGCCCGCATTCGCCTTGCTGGGGCAGTGGAACGTCATCATGAGGCCGATGAATGGATCGCCGATACGGGCCGTATCGACTCCCCAAGTCTTCCTCCCCTCTTCCAGATTCATGATCTGACCCAGAAGCAGGGTGTCTGTGCGATCCACGATGGACGCGGTCGCGTTGAGAAAACAGAGCAGAAGCACGGCAAAAGCCGCCATAACCCCTCCCTTTCTCTTTCTCACGTTCCCGACCGTGTGATTTTGAGAATGTAGTGACCTGTTGCAACAGGATCCTGCGCGCGAACCCGAATCCAATACTTACCGGCCACGAGGCTTTGCGCAAGCCTCACCGGAACCCCGCTGGGATCGCTTTGGGCGGATCCCAGCAACTGGACTGGTATTTCGCGCAGCATGTTGCCGCTGCTATAAAGATACATACAAATTCGATTGAGGTCATTACCGGCGCCGGCGCCACTGCCGCTCTCGATCACGTATTGGCCGGTTTCGGATAGATCGAACTCGAACCAGTCGTTGTCTCCCTGAGAGTCGATGTGTCCCCAAACAGCGGGCCCATTGGGCCGCGGCCGATTGGTAAGCGAGGTCGCGCGCATTGTGTAGGAACCGTGCCGCCGGGTCGAATTGGAACCCGCGACAATGCGGACCTGGTAGCGCCCTTGGGCGAGTTGCAGAGTCAGTCTGGGATACTCTCCCAGGCCGCTGTTGTCATCCTGCGCCAGCAGCGAATACGGATTGTCGGGTCCGTAAAGCTGGAGCAATGGATCGGGCAATGTGCCGGAACCAACTTCCAGGCAAATGGCGGGATGCCCTACCTCATCAACCACAAACTCGAACCAATCCTCGTCGGCAGAGCCTGCCAGACGGCCGCCCACGTTGGAGCCGTTCATGGTCAGCGGAACAACGGTGGTGATGCGGCGAACGCAATGGCCCGCGGCATCGCTGACCCAGACATTGCCGCGACCATCGACCTCCACGTCATTGGGCGTCAGAAAACGCGCATCGTGCCCGATTCCATCCCGGCTTTGCGGCACGCTTTCTTTTCTGCCGGCAATGGTCGAAACGCTTGCCTCGCCTGAATGGAGCGTGACCTTGCGAACCGCGCTATTTCCAAAATCGGAAAGATAGACATTGCCCAAAGCGTCAACAGATAGATCGGAAAGCACCGAGAACTGTGCGCTGGTTCCAGGCCCGTCCACGAACCCGTCCTGTCCCAAACCCGCGACCGTGGCGACTTGACCCGCGGCTCCAATCCTGCGCAGATAGAAGCGCTCACTGACATACAGGTTTCCGTTCCGGTCGAAGCCCAGACCGCTGGGCTCGTTGAATTGGGCCGCAAGCGGACTGCCGTCGACATGACCGGGCACGCCGTTTCCAGCAATGGTGGAGACCTCGCCCGCCGGTGTGATTTTGCGGATCCGGTGGTTAAGGCGGTCGGCCACAAGCAGGCTGCCGGTGGGATCCAGCGCCATGCATGACGGGCTTCTGAAAAGGGCTTCCCCTCCCGCTCCGTCCGCATAACCCGCAATGCCGTCCACGCTTCCGCAGAAAAGACCAACAGTGCCATCCGGGGCAATTTTGCGGATCCGGTTGCCCCCCGCTTCAGAAACAAAAGCATTGCCCTGACTGTCGAGGAGAACGTGTGCCGGACCATCGAAGGTTGCCTGAAGCCGTGGGCCGTTGTTGCAGCCCGGCGCACCGGTTCCCGCAAAGGTGGAGACCATACCGCTCCGGTCGATCCGCCGAATCTTGTTGTTGCCTCGGTCGCAGACATACATCGCACCGGTCAAACGATCGATTGCGATTCCCGAGGGAAAACTAAAGCGGGCATCGGGACCGGTTCCTTCGGCATCGCCCGGAGTCGTACTGCCAGCAAAGGTCGAAACGGCAACAGAGTCGATGCTCGATACAAAACAACGGCTTGCGTCCTGCTCGGGCGTTTCGAACATCCGGTAGATGGCATCGTACCAGTTATTGGTAACGTAGGTCTGGCCGTTGCGGTTGACCATCCCAATGAATTTGGACGTGTGAGGATAGCTGAAATTGTAGTCCTGGGGCAGGCAGTTTTCGACGCGCGATATCCATGGCTGATGGAGATCGAGCGGATAGACGACCCATTGGTTGTGCGCAAACGGACCCGGCACTCCGGGTGGCTCCGTCTGGAGATCGTTGGCAATATAGTGCGACCTAAGAAGGTACGAATTCAGATTGAGATTGCCGCTCCATGGGTTCTGCGGGGTCCCGCCGCCAAAGTATTGTTCCTGGGTCAGGTATTGCTGCCAGGTGGAGCTCCATGTGCGCGGCAGGTCGGGATATTGAGTCTGATTGATGGTGACGACGGGGGATTGCCCCGACGGGTTCGGATTTCCATAGTAGGCAACATAGTCATCCGTCGAGGGCGATAGATGACTCATTCCCAGACTGTGGCCGAACTCGTGAAATAATATATCCGGAGCCGAGCAGACCGTCTGCAAAACCGGGTCAGAAGGCGTAGGCTTAAAAAGAAAGCGCCCTTCCGTATAGCCCAGATTATAATTGGGATCCTCTGGATCCGGGCAGCTCCCATCGCAGTGGTAGTAGATGGGCGGGAATGTGGCCGGTTCAAAGGACCGGCCGCATTCCTCGCGGGAAGCGAAATTGAAGTACCGGGTCTGGAAGCTGCGCCATCCGCGGTCGTTGAATTGGATTGGCGCCTGATAGCCGGACCCGCGAAATGTGGTGGGCCACCACGACAAAGCAGTCCAGTAGATGTTGTAATTATCAACAGTAATTGGGATTTTAGCGTCTTCGGGTTTGTCGGTCCAGACCACGCTTAGA
This sequence comes from uncultured Fibrobacterota bacterium, assembly GCA_964455935.1. Lineage (GTDB taxonomy): Bacteria > Fibrobacterota > CAYVZU01 > CAYVZU01 > CAYVZU01 > CAYVZU01. Next base: position 11,341 of record CAYVZU010000031.1, on the reverse strand, counting down.
TCCGGCAGAACCGATTCCCACATGGCCATGGCGGTGCGAAACCCGGCGCGCAAATCGTCTTGCGCTGCCAGCTTGAGTTCCCTGGTTTTCGCATCATCCTGGCTCGATACCGCGTAGAAGGATCCGCTTTCAATGACGGTATGCATCCGGATCTGGTTTTCGAGTTCATCGGACGAAAGCATGTCCTGGCTTCCACAGCTGAGCACGTAAATGCCGGGTTGGGTGAGATTTGTGTAGGCGGCCGCCCAATCGGAATTTGCGATGGGAACCGTCTCCCACTGTCCGTCGGAGGTTCTGTAGCGCTGCAAAACAAGATCGGTCAACGAAATGCGGTAGTCGTTGTCCGGCCAGGTAAAACAGACCGGCAGCGAACGGCCGGGCTGCGCGGCAAGGCGTATATCGAAGCCCGCGACAAAGCGCTGGCCCGCGGGCAGCCCGTAGGCCTCACGACAGGTTTGCGGCTGCAAAACGGTGATCAGCGGATTGTAAATTTCGGCATTTGAGTTGGCGGGTATCTGAACACAGATCCCCGTTTTGGACAGGTAGTTGGGATACCGGTCAAAGCTGTAGCAGACGCTTTGCATTTGCGCGGGTGTGCTGAACCAGGGACTTGCCTTGGCCGGAAACGATTGGAGGTCCTGGGGGTCGGTGCCGGCCAGTTGTTCGATGTAGTCGGGGACCAGATCGCCGTCCGTATCGTTGAGATCGGCGGATTCATGCGCGCCAATGTCCCAGGCCCCAAAGCGGGCAAACGAGTTGATTGTTGTGTGGAAGGGCAGAACCGGATCATTGGAAAGATTCACCCCAAGATTTCGGGCTGTCAAATCGTTGATCCGAAGCCGGTAATCGCCGGCCGCGGCATTGACAAACACAGGTTTTTTGCCTTGGAATGCGCTGTTGGGCGAGGTCTGGTCCTGCGAAAGGTTCGCGACGGTGGATTCGAAGCCTTCGATATCGTAGTTGACGCCGGTGCCCTGAACCAGATTATTCTTTAGATGTAAATTGTTGTAGGCCGGCATTCCGGCAACGCTGATTCCGCCTGCCGGGCAGTTGATGATCGTATTGCTGTAGACCGCGCCGGTGACGGGCTGTATCTCCCAGCGCCAATACACCCCGGTGCCGAATCCATGAATCAGATTATTCCAGATCTTCACCGTGGCCTTGCCAACGAAATCGAAGTCGATCCCTGCATCGGGAATTGCACCCTCCCCCGCTCCGGTGCTGCGCAGAATGTTCTCGCAAACCCGGTATTCGCCCGAACCCTCGAAACGCATGCCTTTGATATCGCCATCGGCCTTTGCCGCGGTATTTTCGTATTGAAGCCCCTCGACACGCAGATGCATCGAAACGGCATGCAAAGCGCCCCACCACCGGGCGCCGTAAACGATCCGATATGCGTTGTCACTCCAAAGGCCATTGTGGCGCTGCGACACGCCCACATCCTCGGGCCGGTACGGCGTGAAAATTCGCAGATAGTTTTCCGGGCCCGAGGTCCAGTCGCGGATCTCGGCGAAGCTATTCCAGTTGGCGCGGTAGTTGCGCGCATCCGGACCGTCGGAATAGCAAGCGATATGGAGTTGATAGTTGCCGGCCACAAGATCCGATGTGTTCATGTGCTTGGCGTCCCAGGGACCGCGCAAATCCATTCCCGCCCATAGAATGCCGGAAAGCGAGCTGAATGCGCGGTACACCGAAATGGAGGTGACGGGAAACGTCACATTCGGATACCCCGGCCGGCCGCCGCCCACCACACAGGCCTGGACTTGGAACGACGTGCTCGAAAGGCGCGATGATACATAATAGCGGCTACTCCCCACTCGCACTTCATCTCCTACACCCATATTTTCGGGGGCAGGCGAATAAAGAGTAAGGTACCCCTGCACAGCGCTGGCAAGTCCTGTGTAAAGAGGCGCGGTCCGGGTTCCAACCGAGTAGTAGACGGAAATCGGCTGAGTATGTTGGCAGGCGCCAATGTCCCAGGGCTTGGGACGGATTCTTCCCACTAAATCGTTCGAGAAGGCGAGAGCCGGATCACCCGAAAGGTCGGCTCCCTGGCCCCGGGCGGCCAGATCCTTCTCCGAAGGTCGATAATCCCAACCATCGGCATTGGTAAAAAGTACCTGGCGGCCGCGCAGCCCGGCATTGGGCGAGGTCTGGTCCTGCGAAAGGTTCGCGACGGCGGATTCAAGATTCTCGACAATGTAATTGGCGCCGGTTCCTTGCACCAAGTTGTTTTTGAGATGAAGGTTATTGTAGGCGGGCATTCCGGCCAGGTTGACTCCGCCCGCCGGGCAGTTGATGATTGTGTTGCTGTAGACCACTCCGTTGATGGGGTGCGTCTCCCACCCCCAGAAGATGCCGGTGGAAAATCCTGAGATCAGATTGTTCCAGATCTTGACCGTGGCGCCGTATGCAATATCGAAATCGATCCCCGCGTCCAAGGTTGTACCCTCCCCCGATCCGCTGCAGCGCAGGATATTCTCACTGGCCCGGTATTCGCCCGGCCCCTCGAAACGCATGCCTTTGATGTCGCCGTCGGCCTTGGCCGCGGTGTTTTCAATCTGAAGGCCTTCGACGCGCAAGTGCATCGATACCGCATGCACCCCGCCCCACCACCGCGCCCCATAGACGATTCGATACGCGCTATCGCTCCAGCATCCGTTGTGGCGTTGGCTGCGGCCCACATCCTCAGGCCGGTATGGCGTAAAAATTCGCAGAAAATTTTGTGGGCCCGAAGTCCAGCCGCGGATATCGGTGAAGCAGTTCCAGCTATTGTGGAGATTGCGCGTCTCGGGGCCATCGGCATAGCAGGCGATATGGAGCTGATAATTGCCGGAGACAAGGTCGGCAGTGTTAAGGTGCTTCGCATCCCATGGGCCGAATGTACCCACACCCGGCCACAAAATACCCGAAAGCGTGTTGAAGGCGCGGTAGACCGAAATCGAGTTGACCGGGAATGAGACCATTGAATACCCAGGCTGGCCGCCGCCCAGCGCGCAGGCCTGAACCCGAAAGGACGTGCTCGAAACCCGCGATGATATATAGAAGCGGTTGCTACCAACCCGCACCTCGTCTCCGATGCCCATATTTTCCGGCGCGGGCGAAGAGATGGTCATGAGGCCATCTTTGCTGCTGCCTGTTCCTGAATATAGAGCTGTGGTCCGAACTCCCACCGAGTAGCAGACCGAAGTCGCGGCCTGGGGCAGGCCCCAAAAGAGGATTGCGATCATGAGACTGGCGCGTATGGCTGGCATTGGAGTGCTCCTTGAGGAAAGCGCCGCAACCAGGGCGGTTTTGAAGATTTAAGAAGGTGAAGGTTCGCAGGTCCCCTGTGGCCATCCAGGGCCAAACCGAGGGGTTTGATGATGGGAGAACGCAAAGAGCATGCCGCACATCAAGAAGGAAGTTGGCGCTCGCAATGGTTGCAGGGATGGGTTTGGAATAGCCCACCCATTTTCTGGGGAGAAGTGACTTCGCGAGCTCAGATGCAGGAACTGCTGGCGAGCCGCCTTATTCTGTTATGCCAATCAGCTGGTTTTGCGAAAATGAGAGATGGTTGGCGCGGGTGAGAATTGCGACAGGCTCAAGCGGATCCAAGGGGGATCAGACCGAAGAGGCGCCTCCACCGGCGCTGGAATGAATGCTACGGCAAGTTCCACCATGCGGCAGAAACGAGAAACCCCCGATTTATTCGGGGAATTTTATTTCCAGTCCTCGAGCGCGATTTCGCGATCGAGGAAGACCTGGATTATACCGTCGATGCTGTAGCTCTTAAGCAGGCGCGACGCGGTCTGATTGGGGCGGCAAATGCGTATCTCTCCATCCGAAAAGCGAAGCAGGCGGCTGATGGTGAGAACCTCTTCGGCAAACGCGCCGGTGAATCCTTTCAGTTTTTCCATGTCCAGCAGAATCCGCTTGCGGTCCGCCATGATCAGGAGTGCCTTGGACTTGAAATTTCGGATTTTCTTCTGCGTATCCATAGCCCCAAGAAACACAAAAACGCCTATCTCCCCCATGGTTTCGGCGCGAAAGTCCTCCGTCTCCTCGGTCGACAAGGCGCCCTTGGGCGCATAAGTAACCAAGCCGCTTTTCACCAGAAACAGATCGTTAAGCCCGGACCGCTTAAAAATCTCAAGCGCCGAGCCGGCCAGGTCGCGAATACATAGTTCGCCTGCCAATGCGCGGAGGTCGCGCAGAATCCGCACCAGGATGCCAATGGCAAACGAATCGATAACCCGCAGCCGGGCCGCATCGGCCATCCATCGGAGCTGACCGTCCTTCATCCCCTTTGTCACAAGCGCCGAGAAGTTGAGGGCCTCCTTGCCGGTCAGTCGCTCGGGAAGCGAAACGACATTCCAGCCATTTTCCAGGATCGCATCCATGAGCAACATCTCCTAGTGGACTCGTTCGAATGTTTGGCGGGAAAGGGTCAATTCCAGCAGATCGGTGACGCAAAGCGTCTTGAGAATATCCAGAACGTCTTGCGAAGGCGACAGGATTTTCAATGTCCCTCCCCGCTCGTCGATCCGGCGTTTGAAATTGATCATTGTTTGTATGGCCATGGAATCGACGAAATCGGATTTTGAAAGGTCGATGGCCACGCGCCCGTGGCCGGATTTATCCAGGTTCTCGAAGACTTCCTTCACGCTCAGAAGCGACTCGCTTGTGAAATGGCCTTCGACCCGCACGATCTTCCAGCCGCTCCAGATTTCAATTTCGGTTTTGCAGGATTTCTTTTTCATTGTGAGCTCAACCGAGCCAGGTGTTTTTGTGCCTGCTCGCAGTAGCTCGACTCGCCCTGGTCGCAGGCTTTCTCGCGAAGGTCCTGCCAGACCTGCAAGGCCTGCGGAAGAACGCTTTTGTCATTGTCCGCCAGAATCCGGCCTTCCAGGGCCATTCCCAAGTGAAGGAGTACATCCAGCCGGATCCGTCCTCCCATGAGGATTTTTGAATCCGGCCGCATGGCGACCCGCAATGCTTTTTCCGCCGAGGAATAGCTGCGATTGCGCAGATAACATTGTCCCAGCAGGTCTCCAACTTCCATGTACTTGAAAAAATGATATAGTTGCTCCAATTCCGCAAGAGCCTGATCGCCTTGGGCCAGCGCATTCATCCGGATCTTGGCCACCCGCAGCCGCGCCTCCACATATTGGGCCTCGATTCCGCCCGCGGACGGCGGCTGGACCTTGAGGAACTCGGCAACGGCAGCCGTCCAGTTATGCTCCTGCTCATAGCGCCTTCCCAAAGCCAGCGCGCTCTGCTGGGATTCTCCCTTGGGTCCTGTTTGGGTCACAACCGCTGCGGGACGAGACCGTTCAACCAAACGCGGCTTTGGAGAAGTTCTGGTTTCGTGAGTGACGGAAGAAGGAGCAACCTTTGTCCGGGCCGAAGAAACCGAGGGCGCCGCAACCGGAGCGGCCGGCGGCACGGGCGCCTGTTTCTTTGGCGGTTCGGTCGCCTTTTGGGGCGATGGCCCAACAGGCGTGCGAAAAAAGAATCCGAAAGCGAAAGCGCCGATCAGGGCCAGTCCGGCAAGGCCTCCGGCCAGCCATCGGCGCCTGCCGGCCCCTCGTTGGGCGGCGGCCGCGCTTTCCAGCGCCGCCATAAATAGCAGAGCCGAGGCGAAACGCTCCCCGGGCATTCGCGCCAGCGCCTTTTCCAGTGTCTTGCGAATTGCGGCCGGGACTTCGGGCAAATTAAGAGGGCGAATGCGGCCCGCCGAGATCTCCATCGCTAATTTCGTAATTGTGGTCCCTTCGTACGGCAGATGTCCCGCAAGCATCTCATAGCATACCACGGCCAGCGAATAGATATCGGTGCGGAAATCAATGGCATCGCCTTCAATCTGTTCGGGCGACATATAGGCGTACGTCCCCACGACCGACCCCGGAAGTGTGTCGGTGGTGCCTTCCACGGGTTTGGCGATCCCAAAATCCATCAGCTTCACGCGCATGTTGTCCAGCACTATGATATTCTCGGGTTTCACGTCCCGGTGAGCGATCCCCGAGGGAATCTCGGCATCGCTGAATCCATGGGCATAGGCGAGAGCTTGTGCCATCTGGCCTGTAATCGTCAATGCCTGAAGAAGCGGAAGACGCCCCTTGGACGATAGCATCGAGCGCAGGGTTCTGCCCTGAACCAGTTCCATTTCAATGAAGGCAAGCCCTTCCTGTTCCCCGGCATTGTAAACCTTCGCAATGTAGGGATGATCCAGACGGGCCACCAGTCTCGCTTCGCGCACCAGGCGTTTCTTGGCATTGTCATAGTCATTGAGCCCGGGCCGCAGGATCTTGACGACCCGGTCCACATCGAGCGCGAGATGGCGTGCCCGGTACACCAGCGACATGCCTCCCACGCCAAGAAGCCCCAGCAGCCGGCAGTTGCCCAAAATCCTGCCCGAGTAATCCGGAAGCCCGGTGGACACGATCTGAGTCCGGTAAGGATCCTCTCCCGGCGAGGAACGGATGGTTTGGTTTGGACTGTTGGTGTCAGTCATCGATCCCCGCGGCCTTTTTTAGGCTGTCCACTTCCTTTTCCGTCAAATCACGAAACTTGCCCGGCGACAGATCAAGGGTTAACGGACCAAACCGAATCCGAACCAGCTCCAATAATTCCATTCGCGCAAATGCAAACATTCTTCTCACCAGGCGTTTTCGCCCTTCAAGAACAGTGATCTCCACCTGGGGCCTTTTGGGGCTATGGCAAAGTAATCTCACGTAACTTGCGGACGCAAACCCATCCTCCAGCATCATGCCATTTTTCAATACGTTAACTTGATTTTGCTGAGGAGAAACTTTAAGGGTGGCCAAATAGGTTTTTTGAACCTTGAATCGCGGATGCGTCAGCCGAAACGAGAGTTCTCCATCATTGGTAAGAATGATTAGTCCGCTTGTGTCTTTGTCAAGGCGCCCCACGTAAGGCAATTGGAGAGGAAGGATATCGTAGATCGTGGGCGCCCCCTGCCCTTTCGAGCTTGTGACAACCCCGGTGGGCTTGTGAAAGACCACATACCGAAGCGCCTTGGGCGGGGCAGCCGGTTTCCTATCCACTTCGATCCTGTCGTGGTCCGGATCGACCTTAAGGCCTAGTTCCACCTGAGCTACTCCGTTGACCCGAACGTGGCCGTCTTGGATCAACCGGTCGCATGCGCGACGCGATGCTAATCCGCATTGGGCCAGGTATTTGTTAAGTCGAATCATAGGATCTGCGTGACACTTATGGAGAACAATTATCCATTTGTGGGTGCCCATAAAATGATCAATAATTGCCAGGCCGAACACAAGTGAAAATCGGCTGGTGGAATTGCATTGTACAAGCTTCTATATTAGAAATGTGAGATCCCCAATTGCCATAGGCGCCGTGGTGGCGGCCCTTTGCGTTTCCGCATGGGCCGGTCCGGTCGTGCTTTATTCAGGCCCCGATCGGTTTGAGGTCGAATACACGCTCGATTCGCTTTCACAGCAAATGCGCGAGCTGGATGGCCGGCCGTTTATCCGGCTCACCGCCCCTGGCGAGTTCAGCACGAACCCCGGCTGGCCCCAATTGCCATTGGAGAGTTTCGAACTTGGGATTCCGCCGCAAGGCGATATTCGCCTTTCATTCGAAATCCTCGAATCATCCCAAAGCACGCTCCCCCACCCAGTATCGCCGGCGCCTCTGGTAACGGGTTTGGGCCCAACCCGCAGCACTTCATGGCCAATGGCACCCGCGGCCTACGGCGGGTCCGCGGTTCTGCCTTCGGAGGACATTGTGCAAGCAGATCCCCCATCGCTGCTGCGCAGGCTGCGAACCCAGCGCATTCGCATTCATCCGGTCCGCTACGATCCGGCGGGTAAGCGCCTGCTGATTGCAAAGCGCGTCCGAGTAAGCGTTCACTTCCCCGCCGGCTTCCACGGCCTACCCGGTCTTGACCGTGACGCCATGTTCTATCGCCATTGTCTCAACTATGAAATTGCCAAATCTTGGGCTCTGAGCCGCCCGCTTCGAAAGGCACGGATCGCGGCCGACCTGTTCGAGGCAGGCCGCCAGCGCTATCGCGTGTCCATCAGCCAGGGAGAGGAAGATGAGGTCAAGGAAGGCATCTACCGAATGACCGGGGCTTGGCTCAACAGCAATGGCGTGAATATCACCGGCGTTATCGCCGACAACATCGCCATGTTCGCCGGCAGCGGCCGGCAGCTAAGCGAGAATCCGGATACAACATGCCCGGCTCAGGTCCAATCGATTCCCGTTCAGATCGTGGATGCGGATCGCGACGGCAACTTCGACGCGGAAGACGCGATTCTCTTCTATGGCCAGGGCACCTCGGCCTGGACCTATGATTCCGCCGATTTGGGCTACGAGTTCTACCTGAATCGCTACGCCAAATCAAATACCTACTGGCTGGTCCTCGATACGGCGGGTACAAAACGGATGGCGGTGCGACCGCGTACGTTTGATCCTGCGCCTCTTTCGGAAGTGACGAGCGTTCCCGGCTATTGGCGGGAAGAAAGCAATTTTTACGGCATCGGCGATGCGGCAACCGGCTGGTTTTGGAAGCGCCTAATCGCAGCTCCCGAAAGCGCCGTCAGTCTCACGGTCCGCCTTTCGATACCCGATGCCGTTGCATCGCAACCGGCGGCAATTACGCTATGGGGCACCCTTCAGGAGCCCCTTGTTTTGAAAACCGACGGCAGCCAACTAACCGGCGGCCTAGAGGCGGGCGGAAAGGCGTTCCTAACCGGATCGTTTATGGGTAACGAGGAACTCACGATTTCCATGCTGTATGGCGAGTGCGAGTTCAACGGCCTGACAGTGAAATACGCAAAGCAGCTGCGGCCGCAAAACGGTCGCCTTATTTTTTACGGAACCCCATCTCTTGCGCCGCAGGATTATCGCATTGACCCGGGAACAAGCGGGACCTGGTTCTGCTACCGGATCACCGACAAGTGGAATGCCGAGTTTCTGGACAGCGTAAACACCGATCAGCCCTTTTCGATCCACGACTCCTCGGGCAATGCGTCTGCGCGCTTTGTGGTGCAGTCGTCCTCTTCGTTCGCCACTCCCCAGAGCATCACGGAGGACCGGGCCGTCCAGGGGGAATCCGTTTTGCCCTATTTGCGCTCTCCGGCCAACCGGGCCGACTACCTGATTATTGCCTCGGATTCGTTTCTTCCAGCGGCCCGGCAGCTGGCGTCGCACCGCAAGGCCATGCTTCACGACTCGATCGACCAGCCCGTGATTGCGGCTCTCAGCGATGTGTTCGATGAATTCAGCGGAGGACTGTTCGATCCGGTTGCGATCCGCGATTTCATTCTCTACACGCAGCGCAACTGGGCCGCTGCTCCGGCCATGGTCGTTCTTTTTGGAGACGGCAGCAACGACTACAAGGCATATCGCTATTCCAATCCCAATTCCCTTCCACCCTACCTGCGGCCGGGAAGCTCCTGTCTTGACGACTTTTTTGTTTATCTCGATCCCGATGAACTGTCAAGCTCAAACCGGGCGCCCGATGCAATCATCGCACGGATTCCGGCCGCCACGCTGACGGAAGCGTTGGAAATGGTCAACAAAATCCGCGAAGTGGAGGACCCGGCCCGCCGGATATTGGGGCCTTGGCGTCAGCGTATCCTGCTGGCCGCCGACGACGATATGGCGGGGGGCAAGCCCGACGATCTCGCAAACAAGCATACTCCTGAGAGCGAAAAGGTGGCCAGAGCCATTGAAGAAACCAACAGTGCATTCGAGCTCCGCAAGATTTACCTGTTTGATTACGCACGGGACGCCAAGCTCCAGTTTCCCGAAGCCACCAGAGACCTGATCGAGGCTGTAAACCGGGGCTGCGCTGCGGTGAACTATGTGGGTCATGGAGCCCATTTCGGCTGGGCCGACGAGCAGCTCTTCTGGAGCGCAGATGCCGATCGGCTCAATAACCCCGGCATGTATCCGCTGATCTTTTCGGCCTCGTGTTCGGTGGGCGAATTCGATCTTCCCTCCGAGCGGACCATCTACGAATTGATGCTGCGCAGCCCAGGAAAGGGCGCCTGCGCAGCCATTGGCGCAACCCGGGCCACCTACTCGGACCCCAACAACCGGCTTAACGTGGCATTCTTCCGCCAACTTCTGGGCGCCAGTCCTTTCTCGCAGTCTTCGATCGGGGCCTCGCTGTTCCAAGCCAAACGGGCCATCGCGGATATCGGCAACAGCGAGCTGTATGCGTGCTTCGGCGACCCGGCCTTGCGCCTTCTAGGCGAAGGGCATCCAATCCGCTTCGACACGCGAATCGACTCGCTCAAAGCCCGGCAGGTCGTCACGCTCTCGGGTCAGGTCCTGCGCAGTGACGGCGGCCTCGATGCTTCCTTCGACGGCACGGTGCTTTTGCAGGTACTCAAAGGCTATGCGGAAAAGGAGCATGTGATTCAGGCCAATCAGGACACCATCGACTACAAAATCTGGGATGACTTCATGTTCTCGGGACAGACCACAATCAAGGCAGGCCGGTTCAGCCAATCCTTTATGGTTCCGGCCAAGATCCGCTATGGCGAGGCGCGCAGCCGCATCACTGCATTCGCCTGGGACAGCGAATACCAATCCGCCTTCGGGAGCATGGACAGCATCTATACCGGCGGAACCGACACTGCCGGCTCCAGCAACGACCGCCAGGGGCCTCGCATTCGGTTCGCACTGGGCAACGATTCCTTGACGGGCGGAACGTCGTTCGCCGAGGCAGGCCGCATTTCACTTCCGGCCAACCTGACCATCATCCTTGAAGATTCAATGGGCATTGACGTGACCAGCCAGGGCCCTGACGAGGGCCTGTGCCTGGAGATCCCCGGCGCCATGGCCAAGACCAATCTCAACTCCCGCTTTCGCTACGAAGAAGGAGACTTCCGTCGCGGAAGCGCCAGTATCCTCTTTGAGGTCGGTTCCATTCCAATTGGCAAACAGACCCTGATTGCCACGGCCCGTGACGGATTGGGCAACGTGTCACAGAAAAGCCTGGCGCTCGAGATTAGCGCCGACAGTTCGCTGGTCCTTTCGGATGTCTTTAATTACCCCAATCCCTTTGCCGGGGAGACCAGGTTTTACTACAAAATCAGCCAGCCCAGCGATGTCACAATCAAAATCTTCTCGCGTTCTGGCCGACCGGTGCGCGTAATCCAGAATGCACTAAACCCGCAGGTCTGGGATGGAATGGATCAGGAGGGCCGAAGAGTGGGTAACAACGTTTACTTCTATAAGATCATTGCCCGCGCCCATCGCAACGGACAGAAGACCGAAAAAATCGAAAAGCTAATTCTGGCTAGGTAGTCGATCCTTAGAAAGTCATTTTCGGGTTAGGAGCGATGCCTGTTCCAATTCC
>CAYVZU010000030.1:0-33064 GCA_964455935.1 uncultured Fibrobacterota bacterium | reverse complement strand
TAACCCCTTGACACAACATCTTGGGGCTACCCACACAAAAGTCCGAAGGACCAGATTTTTTTAAATAACGGGACAACTTGTCCCGTTATTTTCCATAAGCCCGCAATATTTTACCTGTCTATGAACAGATGTATTGTGGTTGTGGACGATGATGGCGCAATCCTGGAAATCCTCTGCGAATCTCTGCGCAGTGAAGGATTCTGGAATATTCGGCCCTTCTCCAGTCCCCGCGAGGCGTGCGGTTACCTAAAAAGCCGCAAAACCGATGTCCTCGTCACGGATTTCGATATGCCCGGGCTAAATGGAACCGAGCTGATCGATGCCGCACCCGGAATTTCGACGGTCTTCATGGTTAGTTGCTCATTTCCAGAGAACGAACAACTTAAAAGAGAATGCGCGGCGAGAGGCGTGATTGCGTTGGACAAGCTGTCCGCGTTGAGTGCGATCCCGGAGACATTGAAAAAGACCGTTCGGGCAAACCACGCACATTCCCGGTTGCGGAGTAGCCCAGTGATTGGAAATATCGCGGACGGCGGAAGCGATACGGAATTGGATTTATGAGACGTAGCTACGCAGGTTCCATGAAACCACAGAGAGAAATCCGAGTTAGAAATGAGAGCGCGGAGGGAAATCTTTCTGGTAAATTATTAAATATGCTCCGAATGAGATTCGAAGATATCATTATGGCTCTGCTGATCGAAGGCTCCCTGCGACCCAGAAACGCCAAATCGACGAAGGGCGGCACGTAATGGCAGATCAGGACACAGAAATTTGCTGGACAATGCTCCCTCTATTTCTTATTGCCAGGGAGTAAATGAAATTAGAGCGCATCTCAAAAAGGATTGCGCGGGCCGAAGCCCGTGCGAAAACGGCGCAGGCAAGGCGCGCGAAGCAGGCGTATCAGAGGAAGATACGACGATGGAGCGCAACGAAGCTTGAGGCGTTTGCAGCCGGGCGATGCCAGAAAGCCTTTTTGAGATGCGCTCTAGCCACTACTGCACCGGCCTGGGCGCGAACGGCCTTTTAGAACCGTACGGTCATTCGCTGATTCGCGGCGCTGTCCGCCACCACATACCAGGCGTTGTTGCGCACCACAATTCGGGCACTGCCTTTGGATGCCTTCACTCTGACCGGTTTCCTGGCGACCGCAAACGAAACATTCCCGGGCAGGTGGGTATTGCCGGGCAGGAAGGTTTCCAAAACGATGGATCCTTTGCGGACCGTGTAGCTGACCTTCATCATGCGAATGGACCGTGTGTACTGCGCGATAGAGTCGATCGATGTGACCCAGGCCGTATCGCGCAGCGCCTCACGGATCAATTCGTTGAGCGGGGAGAGGGTGATATCATTGAAGCCGGTGTTGCTTACATGGCCGAAGTATGAGGCCACCCCCTTGCAGGGCCGCACGACCTGTTGAAGAAAGTTGGCCAGATAGCTGCCGTATACGGCGGCGTCCCGCTTCATTGCGGAGGGGGGATAATGATCCGCATGGATCAGTTTCGAAAAATAAAAGTAATCGTCCAGGGCGATGGGCGAGACTTCCAGAAGGTCCGAGGAATGGTAATAACGGCCTGCCCCTCCGGGCCCGGAGCTAGCTGTTGACAATGGAATGTTGTAGGGCACCGCGGTTCCCTTCAATGCATGAACGTTGTCCACCGCAATGCTGTTGTCGAAAGAGTATCCTCGTTGGTCAATGGCGCACAGCCCGTTGAATCCGACAATCCCGTTGGGAAAGCGATTGCCGCGAAATCGCTTCTTCCAGAACAATTCGTTGCGCAGGACGTTGAGCCGGCATCCGCTGTAATCGAAGCCGGTGTTGATGACCGGGTCGAATCCCGAGGAGTGCGTGGGGAATTTTCGCTCCATAATAGCACGCCGGATGTTGGAGTCGAGATGGGCGTTGACGTAAAACTCCGGCCGGATGCCGTGGGATTCGAGCAGGTTGACGGTGTTTTCGAACGTGGAAATTTCGCCTTCAGCATCGAGGGTGACGCAGAGCGCGTATGGCCGTGCATCGGGCCAGGGATGAAGGGCGGCCGGCACCGCGGTATCCATTGAACAGAGACCGGCGAGATAATCGTACCAGCGCCGGATTTCGTCAAGATCGAGTAATCCTCCGCTATTCGAGGGATGGAGAATCGAGGGCGTTGCCAGAAGGATTGCATGGCCCTTGCCATACCGGGCGCGGGAGACGGCGGGAAAGCGGACCGTGCCAGCGGTCCAGGCGGCCAGCACGTCCACTGTTTTGGGATCAACCTGCTCCACCGCCATGGTCCACCGGCTTTGCGGCGACGGGTGCATCAACACCCGGGAGCTATCGAAGGGAAATTTCCCGGAAAGAGAGAAATCCCGGAGGTTTCTCTCCTGCAGTGTAACCCCAAAACTCTTCCCCAGTGCCCAGTTTTCCGGCAAGAGGCGGCCGCCGGTGAATTGTGCGCGGTCGGTGCCATCGAGAAAGTATCGGCCAATGTTGGTGCCGGCAACCAGAATACCGCCATTGCCTACCCATGTGTTGAGTTCTTCCATTTCTTCGGTCGACATGTAGACGAGAGAATGAACCCGGTCCGCATCATGATATTCCGAAGCGGTGAGGGCGATGACGATCCGGTATTGGGCGAGCTGCGAGGAATCGAAAAGGATCTCCCGGTTTTCGAGACGGACAGGAATGCCATGGCGATGAAGATTCTGCAGGGCCAGCGAGACGCCCTCGGCAAGTGTGCCGTTGCCGTAGTTTTGTCCGGTTGTCAGGAAAAGGGCTTTGGGCAGAATGCCGGACACTTCCACCGCCGCGGGTCTGTCCGAGACGCAGACCATCCCGGTAAGGAGCAGCAAAGCCGCGGGTAGCCCAAGAATGGACAGGATGAATTTTCTCATGGGACCAGAACCTCAATGGTGATGGGTTTGTTGGGTATGGCCTCCAGAAGGAGCGTTCCGTCGCGTACGACAACGGTTCCATCGCAAGCGCTTCCGCTCACCCGTGCAGCCCCGAAGGGGGTTTTCCAGATCACGGTGACCGGCGTTGCAGACGGCCGCCGGCTGCACACGGTGATCACCCGGCGAACAGGAGAGGGTTTTTCCAAAGTTACGGCGGCCTGGTGCCGGAAAGCCAGGTACTCCGCGATATCCTCTTCGGGGGCAACCCACATGCCGCTGTTGCGGATGATGCGCAGGTGGCGACGGAAAAGGTCAGAGCTTACCCGGCCTTCCGTGCGAAGGGTCCGGCCGTTTTGCGGCGGCTGAAATTCGTGGTAAAGGAGAACGGTCCAGCGGTTGCGGGCGGCATCGAGCAGGTCCGCCAGTTCATGGGTGGACGATGCATCCGGGTTTTTCATGGCAACAAGCGAGTCCGGGACGGCCGGGTATTGCAGGGCCTTGAAATCCACCACGATGCGGTGACGCATTTTTCTCAATTCCTCAACCTGGGACAGCCCAAATCGATGGGAGGGCGTGCCTGCGGAATCGTCGACAAACGTTGACGGATGCAACAGGCTGACCGGCGGAACCGATACCGTGGCCTGGAAACGAAATTCGTTCAACAGCGGCAGGGCGAGTTCAATTTGAGAATAGTGGGCATCGCCCAGACGAATCGAAACGGCGCCGTGGCAGTTGTTCTTGTACGGGGCCATGGCGCAGGTCTCCGCCTCCCGCGCACGCTTTGGGGCGGGCAAGGGATCCAGTTGCGCAAACAGTTTATGGAACATGCCGTAGATGGCTTTGGGCCGGAAACGATAGGGGGTCTCCTCCCAGGGTTGCCAAGTATACGACACCGGTTTCCCATCCGGAATCTTTGCCAAAAACCTCCCTTTTTTGTCCACCTGGTAGGCAAAGAACGTGAACCCGTCGGTTTTCGTGTATCCGGGGTTGGCGGGTTCAGCCGTATCGATATGGACCACACAGCGGCTTGAGGGATCGCTGACATTGATCAGCTGCCAGGGCACACGCACCTCGACAATCCGGGTCTTGGGATTCCAGTACCAGTCGGAGTTCGAGGTATGGGGCGAGGTGTTGAGCCCGTGGCGGAGAATGCCGCGCTCGCTGAAGACACTATCGCAGCGCAGGCCATGAACGGTTTCCACCCCACTATTCAGCGGCAATCTCTGCGAGACAAAGAGCCCGTTGGAATTGTCTTTGGTGGCGATGGCTGATAAGGCGCGTCAACAAGAATTTCCGCCGAATCGATGCCGGAGAATCGCAGCAAAAACTCGATTCCCTGCAGCACGGGGGCGGGCAAGCCGGGCAGCCGGTGGGCGCCGATTCGGGGTCTGTACGTGTCCAGGGCGACATAGAGCGTATGGTGCGCAAAATCGAAGCCGGGCAGCTGCGCAGCCAGATAGAAGTAGGCCGCATCGTGATCGGCTATTATGCCGGCGCGGGTCGATGTAAGTGGGCGCGTCCAGTCATCCAGGTTGCCGTCGAGCTTTTTGCCGGGTACTTCAACGGCCAGAATTCCGTAATTCTGTTCCGGATTCTCCATGTTATGCCAGAATATGCGCCGGTCCTGCGGCATTTCATAGCGCTGCACCAGCCAATTGTTTTTAAACCATTCGTCGCTCCACTCGAAGAAGATGGCCCCGGCGCACCCGGTCTGGTGAATGTCCTCCGTCAGCGTGCGCGAAAGCTGTGCATGTTCGTGCTCGCAGTGGCCGCCCTGGTGAAAGCCAAACGGGTTTGCGCGTGAGTTGCCCCGGCTGGATGACAGTCCGTATTCCGATATCAAAAGGGGAATGCCGCCCTGATGCGCCCTCAGGTCGGCCAGGTAGGAGCGGAAATTGTCAACCCTTCCACTGCTGTCGCGGAAGACCTGATACTTTGGCTCCCTGTGCACAAAGTCCGGGAAATAGGGATAGGCGTGATACGAGGCGAACAGCCCCGCCCGAAGCGACGGCGCAGCATGGAATTTATTGTAGTCAAGCGATTCTCCGTCGAAGTCGAAGCCGCCCGCGTGGGAGACGTATTCCGTCGAATGAAACATCGGGTCGGCCGCCTGCCAGTTGATGAAGGAAAGAGGCGTTTGGCTCCGATAGCGCCAGGTTTCGTAGGTCGCCGCGAAATCCAGCATTTTCGCGAGCCAAACCTCCATGGCGTTTGCCCGGAAGGTCGAGATGAAATGGCCCCTGTACGAACTGTCGGGGCGGTGCAGGTTGGTTTTATGGACGTTGTAGGGTTCCCACTCACATCCCAGAATGATACCTGCGACGAAGGGCGAGATATCGCGGCTGTAGACGCCGTGTGCGCTGCCCCGTTTTTCCGGGAGGTCGGCACGTCCGTGCAAAATGTCAATCGCGCGAACGATCTCTTCCTGGAAGGCGGCGGTGTAGACCGAATGGGTGTAGCGGCCGTCGGCCGGTTCGTTTGCCCACACGCCTTGAAGGAGAAACAGCCGGCGGCTATGATGGTCGAGATTGAATTGCGCAAAGGCCTCGTAAAACGCCGGCGGGAGAATGGTGTAGAGGCGCACGGTGTTGGCATTCATCCTGCTGATCAGATCGAGCCAGGCGTAATACTGGTCGAAGGTCATGGAGAATTCCGTGGGGAATTTACCCGGAAGCGAGACGCCCAGGTTCACGCCCTTGAGAAAGATTGGAGCCCATGAGGTTGAGTCGGCGCGCGCGCCGGCGATCTCGAAGTAGGTTGTTCCGGTGCGAAACCAATGCCGGGCCTGGGCTATGGCGGCCTGCAAATCGTCAGGGGTCAGTCCGCCGAGATGGTCTATGGATTCGGATGGCGCGGTGACCACGACGGTGCTGATGCCGCCGGGAACGGTTATTGCGTTTTCAATGCGCAGCATCAGCGCGACCACGCCGGCCAGGGCGACGCCAATGAGCAGAATGATCGCGTATTTCAGGTTCATGCGATGTGGAAATTACCAGGTCAGGAAAAGGCCGTACACCGTGGCTTGGTAGCGTGGGTTCTGAAAGAGGCGTCCGCGGGCGGACAGTTTGGCCTGTTTCCAGGAAAGGCCCAGTTCCAGCGAACCGCTTCCGAAGAAATCCGCTGGGGATCGGGAACCGTCCGCTTCGATTCCGCCGTGATCGTACCCTCCCTCTGCGTTTAAAGCGTAATCGAAGAAGCCGGCTTTACCGGCGAGATCGGTGCCGATCGATTCCACATTCCTTCTGTGCGGCGCGTAATAGAGGGTTGAACGATGAAAATAGTCGCTGTATTCGTGAGCGACAAACATGCGCAGTTCCGTGGATATCGGGACCTTGTACTGCAAGGCTTCCCGCGTGGCGAATTGCGTGTTTTTTTGAATGGTCCACAGCGTGTCGGCGGCGCTTGCCCCAAGATGAAACACCGCTTGCGACCTAACCTGCGCCCCATGTAAACGCAGGAACACCTCCCAGTTCTTGATGGTGACGCGCAGGTTATCACTCAGGAAGTCCTTGCCGGCCGCGGACCAGTAATAAAAGTAATCGTAACCGGCTTCAAGGGTGTTGGTAATATTCATCATCGCCAAATTTAGGAGTGGCGGGGTATAGGCGACCGTGAATCCGCTGAGCAGCGAGTCGCTGGGGCTGAACCCGCAGTGAACGAACAGCGTCTGCTTTTTGTGAAAGAAGATGGTGCGCATGAAAACGTTGCCGAAAAACCTGGATTCCAGCAGGTCGTCCACACCCTGATCGGCAATGCGATAGCGTTTCTGCGATTTGTCCAGCAGCACGCCGGCCTGCAGTTCCAGCAGATCGGTCACCCGCTTGGAGATGCGCAGCTCCGAGAGGGGAAGGACTGTGGCGGTGTAGGATGTTCTGTTTTCGGTTTCTTCGATCAGTTTGGCCGAGAGGGCACCGTGAACGCCGTTCAGGCCGCGGATTTTTGCAATTTGTGACAGGGCCTCCTCGTTGCCAGGGTCAACGGCAAGGACTTTCCTATATAGGGTGTGGGCGGCAAAGGGCCGGTTTCCGAACCACGCGATGCGGGCTTTTCCGCAGAGGGCATCCACGCTGGCGGGATTCAGTTTCAGCAGAAGATCGTACCGGTTTTCAGCTTCGTCCAGATGGCCCTGGTAGCCGAGTACGGCTGCCAGCGCCAGAAGGATCTCCTGGTTGCCTTTTCCCCTGGCCAGCGCGGCATGGTAGAGCTCTTCGGCCTGTTCAAAGTCGCCACGGGCGCGCGCGCTGTCGCCGGAGTCTTTGAGGGATTGCCCCATTGCGGATGGTACGGCCAGCGCCGCAACAATCAGCCAAAGCGAGACGTGTCGTGTCAGGAATGCTGAGATTGTTCCCATGCTTGGATAAATCCTTTCCGTTCAAATTTGTTCCATGCACTTTTCTTCCGCGCGAAATCGAACAGGCCCTTGATCTGGGCGGCGGTTTTGAAAAAACCGTAGAAGAAATCTCCGACGATGCTGTATCCGATCAGCCGTACCCACTCGCCGGTTCCCTGGTAGCGCAGGGCCTGGCGGTTTGAACCGATCTGCCGCCGGCTCCATAATTCTATGGTGACCGAAATGGTACTAGTCAGGATCGCGGTCAGCAGCAGTACGCTCAGCACGAGCAAGCCGATAAAGACGCCGTTGTAGCATCCCGCCGCGATGGCGATCGCCAGGTATGCGGCGGCCATCAATTTCACGACCGGCGAGAGCAGTTCAAACAGAAAATAATAGGGAAGGGCTAGCATTCCCGTGGCGCCGAAGCGCGGCTCGAAGATCATATCGCGGTGAATTTTCAACGTCTCGACAAGGCCAAGGTGCCACCGCGTTCGCTGGCGGAAGAGGTTGGCCGGTTTCTCCGGCACCTCGGTCCAGCAGACCGGGTTGGGGATAAAAGATGCCCGTGCCCGGCGGCCCTGTCCCCGATAGTATCGCCATAGTCGCACCACAATTTCCATGTCTTCACAAACAGTCTGGTGGCCGATTCCTACTGTCTGCTTAAGGTAGGCATGATTGTTGTGCCGGGTCAGAAATCCCCCCACCGCCAACAGGTCGCTTTTCCTGTATAAGGAGAATGCGCCCGACATGATCAAAAGGGCGCCGGTTCTGCTGAGCCCGATTTTCGCCACCATGAACGACTTCACGTATTCGATGATCTGCCATAAAACCCAGATGTTGCGTGGCATCTTGCCGGAACGCAGACACTTTCCGTCCAGCCGCACGTCGTTGGCGGCGGCCAACTGCCCCCCGGCCACAAAGGTTTCCGGGGAATTGATCATCGGAACGAGAACTGATTTCAGGGATGTGGGGTCGAGGATGGAATCCGCATCGATGGTACAGATGTAGCGTTTGGTCGAATGGTTGATGCCTGCATTGATGCTGTCCGCTTTTCCGCCGTTCGCCTTGTCAATCACGGTGAGGCGATGGTCGGGCGTGGAAAAGACCCCCCGCACACCTTTTGTCAGAATGAGCCTTGAGGGTCCGTTCTGTGCGGCGGGCGAAACCGCCCTGAGTTGGAATGACCGCTGCAAAGAGGCAAGAGTGGAATCGGTGGAGCCGTCATTCACAAAAATCAGATCGTAATCGGGGTAGTCGAGCAGCAGGAGCTGTTTGAGACAGTGGACGGCGGTGACTTCTTCATTGAAACCGGGGACAATGATGGAGACTGAATGGCCGGCGAATGCACTGTCAGGAAGCGGTTCCGAATTTCGGCGCCTGAATACGATCAAGGCGTAGACAAACATGACAATGTCCATCAGAAGATACGTGGCAAAGTAAAGGAGAAACAGTTTCTCGACGATTCGAAACAGCAAGTGCATGGCTGGGGTGGAGAGCTCCATTCAAGTTAATACGGTTAATAAAGCAAGTTCAATACCAGGTCTTAATCGCAAAAATTGATTCCAAATCCCAATAGCGAATTTTAATGTTCGGTACAAAATGTTCCACCTGAATTATAGCCCCTAGGCTGTTGTGCTCATAACTTATTATATCCCAAAATATTAGAGAGCAAACAGGATTTCCGAAGCCTTTTCGCCCTCCCAAGCGCCGGGTCCCGCAAATTATCGAAGGTGAGTGTTCTATTGAACCTAAATACCGGAGTTGAACCATGGATGAAGAGTGGTAGGATCTTGCCCCAGATCCTCCCTCCGAAGCAGAGCTTCTGCGGAGGATGGGTCGGCTTGATTCGAAGGCCAGGACGGACGCAGAACACTTGCTGAAGGCGAGCCCGAAAGGGTGCCCGCCTGGAAAGCGGGCACGAACAAAACGCAGGCATATCACCCAATAGATATGGCGAGATTTTCTGAGCCGGAGGCCAGGGATGGCCCAAGTCCACGCGAGCAATGCGGGCGCTCAAAAGGGGACTGCCTGGACGGCCATTTACATCGAGATGGGGTAAGAGATTGCCGCTTTTCGACGCGGGAAACTGCTTTATTTAGGTTGAAGATGTGATCCCGCACATCAGAATTGCGCAGTCGGGCATATCTTCACCTATTTGGCCGGGCCGGGAGCGGCCTTGGGTGCCGCTTCTTAAGAAAAGGGAATGTGCCGGATGAACGTGCGGCGCCTGCATCTAAACCGAATCCGACCGAGCCTTTAACGCAGCCAGCGACTCCTCGACAGCCCTGTCAAATTCCGCAAACAAGCGCCAGCGCATGCGTTTGGCTATGGCGGCCAGCACGGGGAGCGCGGCCATGGCCTGGTTCATGATTTCCAGGCTGTCGCCCCCGGTTCTCCTGCACAGGGCGGAAAGGGCCCACTGCATGCCGCCGGTCTTTTGCAGGACAATCGAAATCAGAATGCAGAAAAAGAGGCGAAGGGACAGGACAATGCCCAGATTGAGTCCTTCCAGCGTGATGGGCGGGACCAGGTATTGGCCGGGCGTGAAAACCAGGGCGGTAAGAACGATCCAAAAGAAAAGTCCCCAGAAGCGCAAGGCGGCGCGGCAGCATTCTTTGAGCGACACCCGCAAATTAATCAACAACGGGGTTAAAAGGCCAAAGAGCCCAAGAAGACCAGCCCAGTGATTCACGAGGAATGCGCCCGCAAAGGAGAGAAACAGCGCGCCAAAAAGAATTTTCCGACTGGTCGAAAACCGGACGGATGCCAATGGCGGGGAACTGATCGCGATGGCCCGTGTGCCGTTGAACGAGCGCAGAACAGGCATCGCGAGCAAACCCACAACGCCGCCCGAAACCAACGAGAAGAGAAGCGCCCATGGCAGTTGCCACAGAAAGGCGCTGCTCCGCACAAAAAGGCCGTAGGCAATTGCGATTTGCGCAAGATTGTGAATGGCGGCGCCCACCACGGAGATCCCGACTACGCCAAGAAGGCCTCTCTTCCCCCAACCATACCAGAGAGCGCCCATGACCCCGGCCGACGCAATGCCTGCCAAGCCGCTGAATAGAAACGAGGTGAGGGGCATCCCGGAGAGAAAACCGGCAACAACCGTCCGAAGGACTGAGAATCGAACGCCTTCCATTGGGGAATAGAGAACGATCACGGCAAGCGTGAAAACCTGGGCCAGTCCCAATCGAAGCCAGGGAAGGAGCGGTATACGGGGAATGGCGAGCTCAACAAGATTGGCGGCAATGCCAAAGGCCAGCAAAAGAGCCAGCCCCGCGCGGTCCGGCGTTGCGCATTGCGCATGATCAACGGACTTCGGCATCGACCCCTTCTCCCCCTGTCAGGCTCACGCAGATTCGATTGGGTGTACAGATAATGCTCTGCCCCGCCCGACTTACCATTCCCTGGTGCTGGCAGAGCCGGCGCGGGCATTCCGCGTCCAGGACCCGGACGCCGTTGCGATCAAAGGCAATGCGCATTTTGCCTGCAATGGAAACCGTGTCCGGCGAAGACTTCAGCTCCCACCGGCCATAGGGCCTGCCATCCAGCTTCACGGTTATGCCGGCCGCGGGAGCACGCTGGATTGCGGCGAAAAGAAAAAAGCTCAGCACAAGGACCAAAGCCAAAACGAGGAGATCGCCGGGCGCAAACCGTTTGGGATGGATCATGGGAACAGAAGGAGAGTCTCGCGGCCCAGAATCTCCTCGGCCAGCCGGATCAGGCTGGATTGGGGGCCTTCGTAAGCGAGAAGCTGATGGCTTGCCTCGGAGCAGGTTCGCTTGCCCCTTCGCACCGGAGGTGAGAATTGAAGTTCAATCTCGCCAAAGCGCAGCCGTTCTTCGCCCTCGACAGGACCGTGGTTATAGCTTTGAATCGCGCCGGCCGGATCTTTTGGATTGCTTTGGGGTACGTCGTAGCACTTGCTCTGCGTGGCCGGAGTATCTTCGGAGATCTTAAGGACAAGCGCCCAACGGTCGGCGTCGGGACCGGGGGCAAGACACAGGATGCAGGCCCCCCGCGAAAGGTCCGCATCCTTGGGACGAATCCCTATTTTCGACACGGCGGCCCCATCCAGGAGAAAGGAAACTTGGTTCTCATTGCACTTGAGTCGTTCGCCCGACACCGTCGAGCGATAATGGATGGGCGCTGCGTTGTGATTAACGGGAATTACGGCGGTCGCGGCCCGGTCCGGCGAAAGGAATATCTGGGTAATGCTCCAGGGGTTCACGCGCACAATCTCGTCTCCGGGCAATTCGATCCTGTCATGGATCCGGGCGCCCGCATAGGAAATGCCGCGACGTTCCGGGTAGGGATTGGGCAACGGCGAAAACGCGCGCGTTGTTTTCACGGCGTGGTGAGTCACTTTGCGAAAACGGTCGACCAGGTCAAAGGTGCGCTCAAACACATATCCTTTTTGCGGCTTTTTCTCGATGAGCCGGTACTGCCCGGGGTCATATTCGGGGGGACAGGACCAATTCCCAAATCGCGCCGGATCACGAAAAAGAAAATCCCGCTCGGGCGCGATCCACAGGCGTTCGCCGCCGACATTCCACAAACCTTTCTCGATTTGCCCTCGCAAGTCCGGATGGGTCCAAAGGGGATTCCAGGAATCCTCGGCCGGAAAACAGCCCAGGAGCCGTGCCCCGTATGTGGTCAGGACCAGCGATCCGCCCCCTACCAATGACAGATCAACAACCTCCTGCGAACCCAGTTCGGCCAGAAGATCCTTTTTTTTTCGCGGTACAGATTCAGGCGGCATATCGTATTCGCGGCTCGTTTGTGATTTCGTCCGAAGCTCTAATTTCTTTTATCCCTAATTCACCATTCACCATTCATAATTGACGGATTGATCGTTCCCCTCATTCCTCCGGCTTCATGAGCGGAAACAACACCACATCACGAATGGAATAGCTGTTGGTGAAAAGCATGACCATGCGGTCGATGCCGATTCCAACGCCCCCGGCCGGAGGCATGCCGTATTCCATGGCGCGAATGTAATCATGGTCCATGGGATGGGTTTCTTCTTCGCCGCCGCGGCCGCGCTCGACCTGCTGCTTGAGAAGCTCGAATTGCAGCTGGGGATCGGTGAGCTCGCTGTAAGCATTGCCCACTTCCCATCCGTTGATGAACGGCTCGAATCGCTCGACCAGGGCCGGATCGCCCCGCTTGGGTTTGCACAGGGGTGTGGTTTCCAGCGGGTGGTCCAGCACAAATGTGGGCTGAATTAAATCGGCTTCACACAGAGCCGAGAAGACGGCGTTGATGCCTGTTCCCCAGGTAAGGTGCAGAGGAATGTCCTCCTCCTTCTCTTCCAGAATCCGGCGAAAGTCCTCCGGCGCCAGAGTCCGGGCATCGCGGCCAAGCTTCTGCGATACCGCCTCGACCAGGGTGACTCGTTTCCAGGGAGGGGTCAGATCGATTTCGCGCTCGTTGTAACAAACCTTGGGTGAGCCAAGGACCTCCATTGCGGTCTGATAATAGATCTGTTCGAAATGCTCCATCATGCGGTTGTAATCGGCATAGGCTTCGTAAAACTCGATCATGGAAAACTCGGGGTTGTGCGTGCGGTCGATGCCCTCGTTGCGAAAGTCCTTCACGATCTCGTAGACCTTATCGAACCCGCCCACCAGCAGGCGCTTGAGATACAGTTCATTGGAGATCCGCAGGAACAGATCGATGTCGAGCGCGTTGTGGTGCGTCTTAAACGGCCGCGCATTGGCCCCGCCGTAGATCGACTGAAGCGTGGGCGTTTCAACCTCCAGATAGCCTTGGCCGTCGAGGTATTTGCGAATCGATCTGACAATACGGGTGCGCGTAAGAAAGGTCTGTCGCACGGTGTCGTTGAGCGAAAGGTCCACATAGCGCTGGCGATAGCGCAGTTCCGTGTCTTTGAATTCATCGAACACGACCTTCTGGCCGTCCACTTCCTTTTCCTTGGGAACCGGCAGAGGCCGGATCGCCTTGGCCAGGACCGTGAGCCCGGCGGCGTTTACGGTCAACTCGCCCGTATGCGTGCGAAACAGAGTGCCGCTGATGCCGATGATATCACCGATGTCGAGCAGCTTGAAGGCGGCATAGCCGTTGTCGCCCAGCACATCAAGGCGGGCATAGATCTGCAGCCGCGCCGCGTCGGCTTTGATGTGAGCAAAGGACGTCTTTCCTTTGGAGCGGATCGAGACAATCCGGCCCGCGACGCGCACCACGGCTCCAGCCGCGGCCAACGCGGCTTCCTGGGACAGAACCTCGGGAATGCGGTGCGTGGGATCGTAACTGTAGGGATAAGGTTCCACCCCAAGTTCGCGTAAGCGGTTCACCTTTTCCCGGCGCTGAATCATTTGGTCATTTAATTCCTGGTCCATAGGCTCTCCGTTTTCCCAGCGTGAGTTGTTACCCCCCTTACCCTACCCTCTCCCTCCGAGGGGCGAGGGATTTTCTCCTCTCCCTTCGATGGGAGAGGAACAAAGGTGAGGGTGTTTCGGCTTCCGTATTCCCTTATACTACCCGCATCTGCATGTCATTTCGGAGCGGAGTGAAAAAATCTTTCATGTTTGACAAAAAGGTTTCCCCTCCCAGACTCCTCGAAATGGCAGAACCGTTTTTGTCCATTTTCTCTTTTCTCCTACGCTTTCAACAAATACGCCCGGACAAACGCGTCGAGATCGCCGTCGAGCACCGCCTGGGTATTGCTGGTTTCGCAATCCGTCCGGTGGTCTTTCACCATCTGGTAGGGATGCAGAACGTAGCTGCGGATCTGGCTGCCCCATTCGATGCTTTTCTTCTCGGCCAGCTTGGAATTGCGCTCCCGGTCGCGGTCTTCCTTGTATTTTTGGTAGACACGGGCTTTAAGTACTTTCATGCAATTGATCCGGTTCTGAAGCTGCGAACGTTCGGTCTGGCACTGGGCCACGATATTGGTGGGGATGTGCGTCATGCGCACGGCAGTCTCCACTTTATTGACGTTCTGGCCGCCCTTGCCGCCGGCCCGGAAGATGTCGATTCGAATTTCGGATTCAGGAATATCGAGCTCCACGTCTTCGATCACCGGAAGCGCGAACACCGAGGCAAAGGAGGTGTGGCGCCGGGCATTGGAATCGAAGGGCGAAATGCGCACCAGGCGATGCACGCCTATTTCCGAGCGGAGGTATCCGTAGGCATAGGGGCCCTTCACTTCAAGAGTGGCGCTTTTAATGCCGGCCTCTTCCCCTTCAAGAAGATCCAGCGTAGTCGCCGCAAAACCCTTGCGCTCGATCCATCGAGTGTACATGCGCAGAAGCATCGAAGCCCAGTCGTGCGATTCAGTTCCGCCCGCGCCCGGGTGAATGGAAAGAATTGCGTCGCGGTTGTCGTCATCGCCCGAAAGCATTTTGAGCATCTCCAGGCGGGCGATTCCCTGCTGGATGCGTTCGGCGCTGCGATTGAGGTCCGCAAGGACCGACTTGTCGCCCTCCGCGGCGCTGATCTCATAAAGCTCCGCCGCGTCGTTGGCTTCCGCGATCAGGGCGTCCCAATCCTCGACGACGTCCTTGAGCCGTTTGATTGTTTTAAGGGTTTCCTGGGCGTTTTGCGGGGTATTCCAGAAATCCGGTGCTGCGGTTTTCTCTTCTAACGAGGCGACTTGATTTCTTTTGGAATCGAGGTCAAAGATACCTCCGCAGATCATTGAGACGGGAGGCGAGACCTGAGAACGTATTCTTTTCAATTGTAGGTGCCATTTCTTCATTCTCCTTCATGGTTCGCGCGGGGTCCGATAAGCGTTCAAGAAGGGCCGGTCCCCTTTCCGATGCTAGAATATATCCTCATGGAGCCCTGCTTTGGTAGATCTGGTTCTCTCTGGCGGGCTATTCCCTGCGCGTCAATTCGTGAAAGCAGGTTCCCGCAAACCGGGCGCGCCGTATCCAGATTAAAGCGATCAGCAATACGAGAACCGAAATCCAGCGGATTGCGGAAAAGTCCGTAAAGACCGAAGTAATGGCCAGGGTTATGAAGATGGCGATAACTTTGGCAAAGCGCTGAACGAACATGTCGATAAAGGCTTTGGCTTTGTATTTGGTCGTGTGATCGGTTGGAACATACAGGGCCTCTTTGGCCGATTGGTTGATCGAGTAGCTGAATCCGCCGTCAAAGACGTTCAGCAGGCTTCCGGTCAGGACAACCGGATAAAGCAGGAAACCCAGCGAACCGGCCAGCGTGGCCGCGGGAAGAATGAGCAAGGCGAAGGTGACCCCAAATCGGGTCAGGACAAAACTGGTCAAAAAAATCTGCACCAGGAATGATACCCAGTTGGCGGCTGCAAACACCCGGCCAAACCGCTGGGGGATCAGCTCTGCATCGGTATAGTGCTCGATGGTGGAAGAGAACTGGAAATCCATGAGAGCGGAGATGATCTCGTACAGCCCCACAATGGAAACAATGGAGAAAACATACGGCGACGAGACGGCCCGTTTCACACCGTCGAGCAATTCCCCTTTTGGAATCAGCTCGGTGCTTGCGGCCGCCAATTCGGCATCCGGTAAATCACAGCGGATCCGGTCGCGTTCCTTGCCGGCCCAAAAGGCGTTGGCCATTATGACGAATTCCACAAAAAGACAAATCCACATCCAGGCGGAGAGCGAAACCGTGTCGGTTTGAAGAGCCGCAAGAGTGGAACCGAAGGCGCCTCCGGCCAATCCGCCCAGGATAATGGGACCGTAAAGCCGCCGGGCCGAGTCGGCGCACACGCTGTCATTGAGAGCGGCAAAAAAGGTGGCCACCATAATTGTGTTGAACAGGTCCCCGAACAAATAGAACCCCCATGCCGTCCCTCCACCCGGATGCCGCAGCAGAACACCCAACGCGGCGAAGCTCGCGATAAAGAAGAGAGCAAAAACAAACACCAGTTTTTCCCGCCGGAACCGATGCGCGAGCCAGCTAAACGCCACAACCGCCACGACCGAGAGCAACATATTGAGGATTTTCGCCAGGAGTTCCGCCTGGGCGGCGGTCATGGTCCAGAAGAGCAACTGGAATCCTCCCTGTTCCTTATAGAAAGAGAAGAACAGCCCTTTTTTTAACGTTTTAAGAATCCAGAACGTGGTGATGACGAGGAAAAAATGGCTGAACATGTTCAGCACGAACGGAATCTCGTTGCGCCGTACATGGTAAATGGCCCGCATGGGATTGGTGAAGAACCAATTGCCTTCTTTTGGGGTGGTTTCCATCGCGGTTCCGGTCCGGGAACCGCCTATCGATCAACACCCTGAATGCGAAGGGTCCCCTGTTCGTCGCGCGACAAAAAGATCCGCATTTCCCGGCTGCGGCCGCGCTTGAATGACGGCCGTTGCGTTCGCAGACGCAGGACCGAGGTGTTCCCGTCGGGCGCAATTACGTCGGATGACGAAAAGGAGATGCGCGGCTGTTCGAACGTGGACGGCAAGCGCGCAGCGCCATCGCCCCCGTTGCCGTTTGCGTGCTTCTTTTTGGGGAGCTCGATGCGGTACTGCGCCGGGGCCGGCGCATCGATTCCTCTTTGCAGGGCCAGGTCGGCAAACTGGAGCTGGTATTGGTCCGGGCCGGTTTGCACCAGCTTGAATTGATCCAGCGGGTTCGTCTTGCGGAAGTAGACTTGTCCAATCCGGTCTCTGCGCTCCGCAAGTGTACGCGCGATAATTGCGGCCGCGCGGGGGTCCGAATACTGCCCTGCCCGGGCGGCGGCAAGCAGGTGTTCGTCGCTGAATGACGTCACGATTTTTGCGGCCCAAAAAGCATCCTCTTGCGTCATGTAATCGAACGCCAGGGCGGGATACGTAAACTGGTATTTGGCGGGGTCAAACGTCACCGACTCAAAGCTCCCCACGCTGGGCAGGGGAATTGTGTCGTATTTCTCCCAGACAGGCGTATTGAACCCAAGCATCACAAAGTTCCTAAAGATGCGTGTGAACTCAAACAGCCGCACGTTATTGCGGAAGCTGGGCTGGGGTCCCACGCCGGAACTGCCCAGCGTATTGCTGAAATCAACGAAATAGTGCTTCACGTGATATTGGCCGGCGGTCGTATCATACATATCCAGGGTATTTCCAATATTGTTGTCCCAATGATTGATCCAGCCTCCGATGACATAGAATCCTCTCAACTCCCTCCGGTGTTCGTGCGGCACCAGGTCGTTGGGATCATCGGATCTTGTGGCTTTGAATTTGAAGCCTCCCAATGGGACCCCCGGGAGCTGCCGACTGGCCAATACGCGAATCTTTCCATCCGGTCGGCGATCGAAGGGGCTTAATATGCTGTCGAGGTCGCTATGCGTGATGGGCCTTTCCGGTTTGCGGCCGGCCGGGCGAAACAGGACGTTGTTCGCAATGTGGATTTTGGCAGGATCCAGAACGGAAATGTAATTCTCGGGCACATTGTATCCGGCCGCATGCAGAAGTTTGGTGCTGACCACCTCGGCGCCGATTGACAGTTCCGGATACCCGGGCGGATCGAATTTGATCAGGTAGATCTCCCCGTTGGCGTCCCGGATTCGAAAACCGGGGGCCGTTCCAGCTTTTTTCATGTCGATCAGCAACCACTCTCCCACCGTGTCGGGCCCGCTCCCCCTGTTGGGACCAACGGCCACTTGTTGGGGAGTCAATTGCCCAATTCCAATCCGGTGCGTGAACCAGGTGGAGCTCACGACTTCCCCTTGCGGGTCAATATCATAGGCCCTGATTTTCTCCCCGGCGGCTCGGCGCACCTGGTATGCAAGGTCGAACGTGTTGACGAAATTTCTTGTGAAAAGCCGGTTGAAAGCGTCTCCGTACGGGTTGTCCTTCCGCGGATCCGGTTTCTTCGTCGAAAGAGAGTCGGGCGGCAGTTTCGGAGGCGGCTCAAAAACATCAGCAGCCATTCCCAGCACAGGCAGCAAAGCAAAGAGAGCAATTTCCGTCAGCAATCGAGTTTTCATGATAATCCCCTGTTTTTATTGGAAGGCCAGGCGGAACTCGAATTCATCCGCGCTGAAGGCAAACGACAGAAGGCCCGCGGGCCTGTCGCCGACATAAAGGTGCAGGCCGAATCCGCCCCCCGGATGAAATCGGTCGAAACCGAAATCGGAGATCTCGGAAGCCACCTGGCCGGCATCGGCGAAAAGGAACGCGTCCATCACCCCTCGGGCAAATATCCAGACCGGAAAACGGTACTCGGCGGTCCCCAGCAGCCTGCTGTTATCCATGTAGCGGCTCCGCGGGAAACCGCGAATCGTTTCGCGGCCGCCAAACTGGCTGAGAAGATAGAAAGGGATCACCCGGTCCGAGAATTCCTCGCGCGATTCGATCTCGGCCTGAAGGACCAGGACTCGGTGAGGTCCCCAGGGCATCTCGAAAAACCCGCTTACGCCGGCCAGGGCCAGCCAGAATCCAAACGGGTCGCGATCTTTCTCGGTAATCCATGTTGCCTCATCAGCGATCCCCAGCCTGGCCACTCCCAGCAGGCCTCGGGCCGGCCGGTATTCCGAATCGAGGAAATCGAATGTGGCGGTGGCGGTCAGGTCGCCTATCCAGGCCGTGGTATTGAACCCGGGTACCATGGAGGGATCGAAATTTTCCTCGATGGGGGTTAAATCGCCTCCGGGTTCCGAAGTTTTATACCGCGCCAGAGAGGGCACGGCGAACAGCGAAAAATGCCGGCCGTGATCGTATTCGAACGGGACTAGGAAGTTGATGCTTTGCAGCCTGTAATTGGTCTTGTCATCCGAATCGCTGTCGTTGCCAATGCCGTAGAACCGTTCGTCGGGGATGGTCCGGAATTCACCCGCTGCGCCCGAATACAGCGGATTGGTTCCCAGCGAGGCGATCTTGAGTTTGAGGAGCGACAAGCTGGCCGTACCGCGATTGAGCAGCCCGTAGCTGGCGCTGGCGCGTAAACGCGAACCAAGATTGAACAGATCCTTTTTCAGGTACTGGATCCCGAGTCCAACCCGCGTGGAGTAGAATGGATAAATGATCCGCGTCCCATCGGCCGAAACCATCGCGTGATAAACGGCCAGGCCGATCTCGCGGGAATAAATGAAAGCGGTTGTCTCCTCCATTCCTTTTAATACGCCGATGGCCGGGGATACGGCGGTTACGGTCGGCGCCGAGACCGCGTATTCCCAGGCTGGGCGCGCCGGCAGTGGAGCCGCCCCATGATCCGCTTGTGCAACAGTCGCCGTATCGTTTGGGCCTGTTGCATCGGGTTGCGCCTTGGCAAAGCCTGCAATGCACAGCAGCATTGGAATAACAATCGCCTTTCGCACGGGTCAGCCTCCTTGGACGTTTATTTTTCGAGTATCGGAACTTCCAACAAAAACACCGATTCATCGCGATCCACTTCAATCACACGAACAACGGATCGGCCGCCGGAATATATTTCCAGCAATACGAAGCCCTCCTTTGAACTGGAGAAGAGAGTGCCGGGACCGGACCGGACACTGTAGAGTTTTTTCCCGGATCCGGCTCCACTGATCAAATGCAATCGGTTTCCGAATTCTCCGGTTATGACCTGAAGATTATGGTCATGCCCAGCGGCAAAGACAAAAGGCGGCTTGCCCTTGTACGAGGAGAGCGCTTTTGAAATTTCCTTTCGATATGCGGCATAGAATCGACTTGCGAAATCCTGATCGGATGGATTCAGGTACTTCCTCCCCAGCACATAAATAGACCCAAAAACCGGAAGAGGCAACCACATCCATTGGACTGCCATCGTCAACGGGAAGAGATGCTCTTTCCATGTATAATAGCCTGCGTGTTTTCCGTATGAGAGGATCGGATGATGGGCGATGAGTATCGTTGGCCAGGTTGCGCCTTGCAGCAATTTCCCCAAACTGTCAATGGCATGCTTTTTTGTTTGCGGATTGCACGAAGACGGAACGGCATTTTTATCCATAAACCATACTTGAGAATCGATAATGATAAAGGAAACACCCTCGCTGTCAAATTGCACCGGACCCGGGCATCCCGGCGAAGGGACAAAAAGCGCCCTCGGCAATTTTTCCCTTATTAGATCGGCCTGGTTTTTCAGGGCGCGCAGATCATTGTAACCCGGACCCCAATCATGATTACCGGCTACGAAAACCGACCGGACGCTGCAAGACTTGACAATCTCGACCATGGCCATGAGACCTTTGAGGGCATGTGTACTATCGGGCCCTGCCAGCCCATCCGGGTAGGCGTTGTCTCCAGGGAAAAAAGCCAGTGTCTTTCCCGGCTCAATGGCGATCCATTTTTTCACGGTGCTAAGAAACTGGTCGCTCGGCTCTCCGGCATCCGCCAAAAAAACCACGCGCAATTTCAGTTCGCCGGAATCAGGCAGAGAGGTTTCGCGGTACAAAGGGTCTGCCGCCGCAAACACATATAAAAGCGAGACCATAAGTGCGGCAATTTCCGGCCATCGCAAACGCATGATATCTCTCCATTGCGATCCAGGCCAGCGTTGCCAATGCAAATGGAATGCCGTTTTCATAAATCGGAGTTTCTGAATCGCTTTCCATGGATGGAGCGTCTAGAGCGATCTCCTAGACGGACGTGCTATGCCGCGTCTTCCCGCTTTTGCAAAAAAGCCGATTCCTGCCAAAAAAAGATGAGATGCGGCTTTGTCGCTTCATAAAAGCACCATAGTAACCCGGAACGGTTTCAAATCTTGCTTCAAAACCCGATATATTGCATTTTAACGATTAGACGAATGCAGTGCCCCGAAAGGGACCTGGAATTTTTGCATCTATAAGATTTGGAATATTTGAGAATAACCCCGGAGGTCGTGTGAAAAGGATTCTTGGCGTCGTTCTCCTTTCTCTCATGGTCATTTCGTGCAGCAAAACATCGGAACAGCGCGGCGACAGTATGATGCGCAACGGTGACAAGACCGGTGCCTATATGTATTATCAGCGGGCCATTTCGTCCGTTGGGGAAAGTGCGTCAAAGGCGCTGCGCGACAAGTATCTCCGACTCACAATTGAAAGGGCGCGCGATCGCCTGGCCAACGACGAGTCGCTCCGTTCGGTGGAGCTGTTCCATAACGATTTCAAGAAATATGCGGATGCCCGGACCGATCCGCAGGTCCTCACGGATTATGCGATCTTCGCTTGCGACTGGGCCGACAGCATTTATGCCAAATACGAAGACATCCGTGCCGTATCAGCGCTGCTCGAGGAAACCAAGGCCTATGATGGAAGCGAAAGAACGGCCGCCAAGATTGCAGGCATCAAGGGACAATACGCGCAGGCCATGCTCACCAAGGCGCATGACACCTACGCAGCGGCGATTGGTTCCAGGCAGCCCCTCGACATGGTCGCAGCGGAATACTACGTGCTCTGTGCCGACAAATACGCCCCCGGCAATGTGGAAACGGGCGCGCTTCTGGCAAAAATCAGAAAAGCGAACCTGAATACCTACTCGGCCTATGACCGCGGCATGGAAGACGGCCGAACCAATCCGGATGTGGACCGGTTCAATGTTTACCTGGCCATCACAAGGCAGTCGGTTTCAGGAGGCTTGAGGCTGGAGGGTTCGATTTATAATCTCTCGCCCGAGGGCCCATTCAGCCTGGAAGCCGGGCAATTCATGGCCATTGGCGAGGACAACCAGGAATTCAAGGCATCGGGTGCCAGCAAATTCGAGAAGGTGACCCTCGACTCCAAACAGGAATCCAAATTTTCGCTCGTCTTCCCCGGCCTGTCGAAAGCCCCTCTCTATATTTCGTTTAAGGAAGGAAAAAGGGAAGCACAAAAATGGTTCCCATGACCCATGGAGTGGAGGAATAGGGCCGTTCGGATTTCATTGGCCAGCGTCGGGAAACATCTTTTCCCTTTCCTGTCATTAATACATATTAGCTTTTTCAAATTTGAAAAGACAGGCAAGGGATTGCCCTTGGCCCAAGCTATTGCGCATGGAAATCAGGAGGATGCCCGTGGAAAAGATCCGGATTGCTGTTGTTGGGGTTGGGAATTGCGCCAGTTCGCTGATTCAAGGTATTGAATACTACAAGAAGAAGGAGGCCAGCGAGGCTGTTGGACTCATGCATTGGACCATCGGCGGATACAGGCCTGGCGATATCGAGGTCGTGGCGGCGTTCGATATCGACAGCCGCAAGGTGGGCAAAGACATTTCCGAGGCGATTTTCGCCCTTCCCAATTGCACCGCTGTTTTCTGCAAAGATCTCCCCAAGGCCAAGGTGAAGGTTCGCATGGGGAAAGTCCTCGATGGTTTTTCCGATCACATGAAGGCCTACGAGGAACGCTATACCTTCTCACTGAGCATGGAAAAGGAACCCACAAAGCAGGAAATTGTGCAGGAGCTGCGTGAGTCCGGCGCCGAGATGCTGCTGAATTATCTCCCGGTGGGCTCGGAAGAAGCCACGCGGTTCTATGCCGAATGCGCGCTCGAGGCAGGCCTTGGATTCGTAAACAACATGCCGGTTTTCATCGCCAGCAACACCGAATGGGCCAAGCGCTTCAAAGACCGTAACCTGCCGGTCATTGGCGATGACATTAAGGCGCAGGTCGGCGCCACGATCACGCACCGGTCCCTGGTCGACCTCTTCAAGAAGCGCGGGGTCCGGCTCGATCGCACCTACCAGCTCAATACGGGTGGAAATACCGATTTTCTAAACATGCTCAACCGCACCCGGCTTGCGTCAAAGAAAGTCTCCAAAACCGAGGCCGTGCAGTCCGTAACCGCCGAACGGCTCGATCCGCACAACATTCACATCGGGCCCAGCGATTATGTTCCCTGGCAGTGCGACAACAAGATTTGTTTTCTGCGCATGGAAGGCCGCATGTTCGGCGATGTTCCATTCAACCTGGAACTGCGGCTTTCGGTGGAAGACTCGCCCAATTCGGCTGGAGTGGCCATCGATATGGTTCGCTGCTGCAAACTGGCGTTAACGCGAAAAAAAGGCGGCGTCCTATATTCACCATCATCCTACTTCTGCAAGCACCCGGCTGTGCAATTCAGCGACGACGAAGCCTACCGCATGACCGAAGATTTCATCGCGGGAAAAAGAGACGACTAAAGTCCGTTGGGAGACGAGAGTGGGGAGTGTTGGGAAAAACCGAATTGGGTAAATTCTTCCCGTTCTGTCTTCTCCCGATCCCGATTTTTTTTGCTCCGGTCTCCCGACTCACAACTCCCGGCTTTTCTACCCCAGCAGCCACGAACGTTTGCGCTGACGCAGCGCCAGCCGCGCGATCATCAGCGTCAGCATAGCCGCCACGACCAACAACGCAATCCCACCGGCAATCCAGACCCATTTCTGCTCGATCAACCGGGAACGCCGCGCCAGCACCTCGGCTTCTTCGTCGTAGTGGTCCGGAAGGTCATTGGCATACAACAACTTTTTCATGGAGGAACTCCTTATCATAAAATAAACATCCTTAGCGCAAATTCTGTTCCCCAAGCACCGTATGGCGAAGCGTGCCCGCCGGATTGTCGGTGTCAAAAAAAACGCCGTAAAAACGGCTGAACTTCTGGCCGGGCTGGACGCAAGAAACCCCTTCGATCTGCTCGATATACTTCCCGGAATTCCCGGGCGAAAAATGGATGTGGCCGTGCAAGCTTAGCCGGGGTTTCGCCGCACGAATGAAATTCCGCACGGCTTTGCTTCCCACGTGCAAATCGGCGGTTTCGCAATCAAGGCACTGCGATTTTGGCGGCGCATGGCAGATGAAAACGCATCCCGGCCGAATGCGGCCTGCGAGGGCCGTAAGGTCGTTCTCGATCGTGCCCCGTTGTGAAAGGTACTCGCGGCTGTCGACCTCAACCAGGTTCTGCCCCTGACTTGCATAGCACTGCTGCCCGGGCATTAGGCAGGATTCGCACACGGGTTCATTGTTCAGGTCTTTCTTGTCGAAATCCCGCAGCCGGTAGGGACTGGGGGGAGAGTAGGAGTAGCCGGCGAAGCGGACCGGACCCTTGGCCGTGCGCACACTCACTTCACGGCCGTGCAGGTAATGGCAAAGCCCGCGCTGCTCCAGATCGCGGATCGAGGTCTCGCAAAGCGACAGATCATGATTGCCTAGGATCAAGAGAATTTCCTCCACGCCCTGCGCGCGATAGCGCGCCAGCCGGGGCCGGAACTCGCGATCGATGAATTCCTGCTGCACTGCGGGTGTTTGGCGGATGTCCCCGGCTTCGGGAAAGAGATCGCCGCCCAGAATGAGAATGCGGGGTTTTTCGTCGGCGATGCAGGCGTCGCATTGCGTGTAGAGGGTTTTCTTCCCATGCAGATCGGCCGCAAAGAGTGCTTTCATCGAAGGGTAAAATAAGGTCATACGGAAGATGATGTAAAGCAGCGTGAAACAGAAAAAGAAACGGAACCGGCACACGGCAACACAGGCCGGCCTTGAAGCGCCGAATCCAAGCAATCGCCCGGACCGCCGCCGGCCCATTCCGGTGGAATCCAATACCGCCCAAAACGCATTCCAAACAGGGCCGAATATTATTTTGGGGATAATGGTTGTTTCAATTTCGGATCTCGCAAAGCATGTGGGCCGGGAAGTCCAGCTTCAGGGCTGGCTGTATAATAGGCGAGGCAGCAAGAAGCTCCGCTTTCTGCTTGTGCGCGACGGGAGCGGAATCACCCAATGCACGGCCTTTCAGGACGATGTGCCGGCCGAGGTCTTCGCCCGCTGCGATCAGCTTACGCAGGAATCTTCATTGAGCGTTACCGGAACCGTACGCGAGGACAAGCGCGCCCCCGGCGGCTACGAGTTATCGCTCACGAACCTCACAATCCACCAGATCGCCAAAGACTACCCCATCAGCCCCAAAGAGCACGGTGTGGATTTCCTCATGGACCGCCGCCATTTGTGGATCCGATCCAAGCGCCAGCATGCGATTCTGCGCATTCGGGCCGAGATTGTCAGAGCTGTGCGCGAGTTCTTCGATATGCGCGGATTCACCCTGGTGGATGCGCCCATTTTTACGCCCTCGGCCTGCGAAGGCACAACCACGCTGTTCGAAACCGCGTACTTTGACGAAAAGGCCTATCTGACGCAATCGGGCCAGCTCTACATGGAAGCCGCGGCCATGTCCCTTGGCAAAGTCTACTGCTTTGGCCCCACCTTCCGGGCCGAGAAGAGCAGCACCCGGCGGCACTTGTCGGAATTCTGGATGGTCGAGCCGGAAGTCGCCTACATGGACCTTTCCGGCGACATGGATCTGGCCGAGGACTTCCTCTGTCATATTGTGTCCCGCGTCCTCGAAAACCGCAAGGAGGACCTGGCCGCGCTTGAACGCAATATCGAGCCCTTGATAAAAATCCAGAAGCCATTCCCGCGCATTCACTACAACGAGGCCGTCGAGATCCTCAAACAGAGCGGCGTCAATTTCGAGTGGGGCAATGATTTCGGCGGCGAAGACGAGACCGTGCTGGCCAAGTCATTCGATCAACCTATAATGGTCCATCGCTACCCCTCCCAGGTGAAGGCCTTTTACATGAAGAACGACCCGGCGGACGCGAAGCACGCCCTGTGTGTTGATGTCCTGGCGCCGGAAGGCTATGGCGAGATCATCGGCGGCGGCCAGCGCGAGGACGACTACGAAACACTCCTGGCCAAGATCAAAACGCACAATTTGCCGACCGAGGCGTTTGAGTGGTACCTGGATCTGCGCCGCTACGGAAGCGTGCCCCACGCGGGCTTTGGCCTGGGCATCGAGCGCACCGTGGCCTGGCTCTGCGGCCTGCCCCATGTGCGCGAGACCATCCCCTTCCCGCGACTGATGAACCGGCTCAGACCGTAGAAAACTCCCAAGCGTTATCCAGAGTGATCGCGCGACAGCTCCAGCGACGTCGCAGGATTAGGAACCCCTCTTTGCGGGGGATGCGCCCGGGCGTGGACGGACGTTGCGATCGCTGCCAGTCCTGGGGCGTCTGCGCATAGCGCATGGCCCGGCCGCCAAATTCCAGCAATACCGATTGATCTCCGGTCGTGCCCACCGGCTCGAAAACCGAAAAAAATCAAATCCTGCGACTTTGTTCGGCCTGACGCTCCTTCGAATTTTGCTTGCCGCGGCTGTTTTGTTTATTTTGGATTTCATGCAACAGGTGCAACACATCCTCGATTGTTCTGCTCAGATTGCCCTTAACTTCCCAATGGATTTTTATTGGTGGCCCGGCCGGGCCAAATAGCATTTTCCCCGGAATCGTTCTATTCGGAATTTCACAATAAAATCCCCCGTAAGGAGGCCTTGTATGTCTTATAAAATTCTTTTGGAAGAATCGGACATTCCAAAGCAATGGTATAATCTGGCAGCGGACCTTCCCAGTCCAATGCTGCCGCCGCTGGGACCCGACGGCAATCCCGTCAAGCCCGAGATGCTGGCCCCGGTCTTCCCCATGAACTTGATCGAGCAGGAAGTAAGCACGGAGCGGTGGATCAAGATTCCCGACGAAGTGCTCCAGATCCTGTATCGGTGGAGGCCCTCGCCCCTGCATCGCGCCGTCTACCTGGAAAAAGCCCTGGGCACGCCCGCTCGCATCTATTATAAAAATGAGAGTGTCAGCCCGCCCGGCAGCCACAAACCCAATACGGCGGTTCCGCAGGCCTGGTACAACAAGCAGTTCGGCATCAAGCGGCTGACAACCGAAACCGGCGCGGGCCAATGGGGTAGCGCGCTCTCCTTTGCCTGCTCCATCGTGGGCCTGGAATGCAAGGTGTTTATGGTTCGGATCAGCTTTGACCAGAAGCCGTTCCGTAAACTGATGATGCAGACCTGGGGCGGAAAGTGCATCGCCAGCCCCAGCACCGAAACCCAGGCCGGACGCGACATCCTGGCCAAAATGCCAAATACCCCGGGAAGTCTGGGGATTGCCATTAGTGAGGCGGTCGAAGCCGCGGTCACGGACAAAACCGGCCAAACCCGCTATGCGCTGGGCAGCGTGCTGAATCACGTGATGCTGCATCAGACCATCATCGGCCAGGAAACCAAAGCCCAGCTTAAGAAAGCCGGCGAGAAGAAGGTTGATGTCGTGATTGGTTGCGCGGGCGGCGGCAGCAATTTCGCGGGGCTGGCTTTCCCTTTTATCCAGGACAAAATCAATGGCGCGCAGATCGAGATTATCCCGGTCGAACCCGAGTCGTGCCCAACCATGACCAGGGCGCCGTTTGTTTATGACCACGGCGACACGGCCCGCATGACCCCGCTTCTGCCCATGCATTCGCTGGGCCATGCTTTTGTCCCGCCGCCCATTCACGCCGGCGGATTGCGCTATCACGGAATGGCGCCGTTGGTGAGTCAGACCATCGTGGAAGGCCTGTCCTCACCCAGGTCAATTCATCAAAGCGCCTGCTACGAATCGGCCCTTGTCTTTGCCAAGACCGAAGGCATTATTCCGGCGCCCGAAACAAGCCACGCCATTGCCGCGGCCATTCAGGAAGCCAAAAAGGCCAAGGAAGAAGGCAAGGAGAAGGTGATCGTGTTTGGCTTCAGCGGACACGGGCTGATGGACCTGAGCGGCTATGACATGTTCATGAGCGGCAAACTGACCGACTACTCGCTGCCGGACAAGGATATGCGGGAGTCGCTGAAGGTGCTGGACGGCCTGCCCAAGCCCGAGGCGCGCAAAACAGGCAAGTGGTAGACGAACCAATGTAAACTCTCACTTTGATACAAGGCCGCGGGCAACCGCGGCCTTTTTTTTCTTTTCCCCGCCCGCTGTCATGTATTTTTGAATTGTATGTTCGAAATCACGGTCAACGACCATTTTTCGGCCGCCCATTTTCTGAAGGGCTATAACGGCCCATGCGCGGAAATGCACGGCCATAACTACGGCGTGCAGGTCACGATTCAATGCGGCGAAACAAATGATATCGGCTTGGCGCTGGATTTCCGAGATCTTAAGGCGCACTTGAAAGCTGTCTTGAAGCAATTGGACCACACAACCCTGAATCAGCATCCCAAATTCCAAACGGCCAAAGAAAACCCTTCGGCGGAAAACCTGGCCCGGTTTATCTATTGCGAATTGCGAAACCTGCTTTCGTCGAGCAACGCCCGTATCGCAAAAGTTACGGTCTCCGAGTCGGAGTCCTCGTCCGTCACCTATTGGGAAGCATAGCCTTGGCGCCACCCTTCACATTCACGCTCCCGGCCAATTTCCCATTCATAATTAATAATTCATAATTTCTTCACAATGCTCTTCGTGACCGAGATTTTCAAAAGCATTCAAGGCGAATCGACCTTTATTGGCCTTCCATGCATTTTCGTCCGGTTAAGCGGGTGCAACCTACGATGCCGCTATTGTGACACTAAGTATGCATACCGCGGCGGAACCGGCATGGAGATCTCCGAGATCGTGCGCGCCGCTAAGCTCTTCGGCATTCCCCTGGTGGAGATCACGGGCGGCGAGCCGCTTTTGCAGGAAGAAACGCCCGCGCTGGCGCGCGCGCTTTTGCGAAATGGATATCGCGTAATGGTTGAAACCAACGGTTCGCTGGATATTTCCCGGCTGCCCAACGGAGTCATTCGGATCATGGACGTTAAATGCCCCTCAAGCGGCCAGAGCCGGCGGATGCTCTGGTCCAATATCGGCCGGCTGCAACAGTCCGACCAAGTCAAATTCGTAATGGCAAACCGCCGTGATTATGGATGGGCCAAATCGGTTATGGAACAATACCGCCTGCCGCGCAAATGCCCGGTGCTCTTCTCGCCGGTTTGGGGCAGGCTCGATCCAGCGCAATTGGCCTCGTGGATGGTAAAGGACAAGGCCCCGGCGCGCTTGCAGGTTCAGCTTCACAAGGTGCTATGGCCCAAACAGGAACGGGGCGTATGAAACAAAAGGCCGTCGTGCTCCTCAGCGGTGGACTCGACTCGACAACATGCCTGGCGGTGGCTGCCGATAAAGGTTTTACCGTCCATGCATTGACAATCGACTATGGGCAGCGCCATCGCATGGAAATCCAGATGGCGCGGGAGTCGGCCGGGACATTTCAGGCCTGCAGCCATATTGTGTTGTCCATCGATCTCTCGGCTTGGGGCGGATCGGCCCTGGTTTCGAGCGCGCCCGTTCCCAAGGGGCGCGGCAGTGCGGAAATGGCCGCGGCAATCCCGGCCACATACGTGCCGGCCCGCAACACGGTTTTCCTTTCATTGGCTTTGGCCTATGGCGAGGCCATTGGCGCCTTTGACATTTTCATTGGAGTGAACCGGGTTGATTACAGCGGGTACCCCGATTGCCGGCCCGAATTCATTCGCCAGTTCGAAACGCTGGCCAATCTGGGGACCAGAGCCGGAATTGAGGGTGCGCCCTTTCGCATCCATACCCCACTTATCGATCTAAGCAAAGCGGAAATTGTCCGGCTGGCGGCAAAATTGAATGTGGATTTCTCTCTAACGCATTCCTGCTACGATCCGGATTCCGGAGGCAGACCCTGCGGCCAGTGCGATTCCTGCATTCTCCGCGCCAGGGGCTTTGCCGAAGCCGGGATCCTTGATCCATCTCGGGCCTAGCCCAGAGATTATTTTAACATAGTGCATTTCAAGAAGGATTGCGCAGGCCAAAGCCCGAGCGAAAACGGCGCAGGCACTCGGAGGCCAGGAGCGCCGAAGAGCACTCGCCTTTAGCGTGCCCGAAAGGTGGAACGCGGATGCCGAGCATGTACGCGCGCAAAGCAGGCGTATCCGAGAGAGATACGCCGATGGAGCGCAACGCAGCATGTGACGTTTGCAGCCGAAAGACGCCGGAAAGCCTTTTTGTGATGCGCTCTACAACAGGATCCTAATCTTATCCTTCTCGAAAGGGAGGTGTTATGCTGGGCAATCTTCACCCCACGGAATTGATTCTCATTCTCTTGATCGTACTTCTCCTCTTTGGCGGAAAGAAGATCCCCGAAATCGCAAAAAGTCTGGCCCACGGGATAAAAGAGTTCCGCAACGCAGGCAAGGAAGTCGCGAAAGAAGAATCAAAGACAAAATCGAGTGAAGACAAAAGCTGAATCCCGGCACGACGTCCGCCAGGGCGCAATGCCCTTTTTGGCCCACCTAGAGGAATTGCGCTGGCGCGTCGTTAAGGCCGTGCTGGCCATTGCCATTGGGGCCGTGGCCGTCTATGCCGTGCAGAACAGGGTTCTGACCTTTTTCCTGACATTTCCACTCCGGGGAATCGAACCCCGGCCGCAAATCATTTTCACCACACCGTCCGAAGCGTTTATGGCGAGTCTTAAACTCGCCGGTTTTTGCGGTCTTATCCTGGCGGCCCCATTCGTCATTTATCAGGTCTGGCGATTCGTTGCGCCGGGGCTGTTTCGCACGGAGCGCAGATACGCCCTTTGGGTGATTCTGCTCTCCGCTATTGCCTTCCTGGGCGGAACAGGATTTGCCCTTTATGCCATGCCGCAGGCGCTCCGATTCCTGGTGAAGTTCGGTTCGGGCGCAGCCGCGCCGTTCTTTACGATCAGTTCGTATTTGAGTTTCGTGATTCGCCTGACCCTTGCTTTTGGTTTGGTGTTTCAGTTGCCGGCCGTATCCCTGGTTTTGACCCGTGCCGGGGTCATTACCCATAAAACCCTATGGTCGCACTGGCGGATTTCGGTGGTTCTGATTTTCGTTCTCTCCGCCATTATCACTCCGCCGGACATTATATCCCAGGTGATGATGTCGGTTCCACTTTTGGTTCTTTATTTGTTGAGCATTCTTCTTTCGTTCATGGCGGGCAAACGATAATGGACATAGGAATTGGTTTCACCGAAACGCTGTTGATTGTGGTAATGGTCCTGGTCTTCTTCGGCTCCAAACGGCTGCCCTCAATGATGCGCGAAATGGGCCGGATCACCGCAATAGTTCGTACAAAGGCCAACGAATTCATGACCGAGATCAACCGGGCCTCCGCGGAGATCGCCAAACCGGCGACGGATCCGGTTCGCGAACAAAAAGCGGAGCTGCGAAAGAAGTACCTTGCCCTGCGGAAGAATCAAACGCCCGAGGAGATCCGCGGCAAGAGCGGCCTCATCCTTGAGCGGGCAATGCGGACCGGGCATTGGAAAAAGGCGCAATCGGTGTTTGTTTACGCTTCGCTTCCCGAGGAGGTCCGGACCGACGAACTAATCGAGCAGGCCCTTGCCCAGGGCAAGCGTGTGGCAATTCCCTTGTTGAGTGAAACGGATGGCCGGATGGAAGCGGCGGAAATCAAAGGGCTTTCTGAGCTGGCACCCGGCCCCTTTGGAATTCGCAAACCTGCTTCGGAGACCGTTCGCCGATTCTATAAAAGCGATATCGAGCTGGTGATCTGCCCGGGTGTCGCTTTCGACGGCCAGGGCGGCCGGCTGGGTTTTGGCAAGGCCTACTATGACCAGTTCCTGCGCGACCTGCGCGGCCGGATTCCCATCATAGGGCTCGCCTTTGATTTCCAGATTCTGCCCGAGCCGCTGCCATTCTCCTACAGTGACATTGCCATGGGCGAAGTCATCACCGAGACTCGCGTGATCGGCCCCGCGCAGGGATAGGCCGCAGGGATTGTTG
The DNA here is from genome assembly GCA_964455935.1 of uncultured Fibrobacterota bacterium. Classification (GTDB taxonomy): domain Bacteria; phylum Fibrobacterota; class CAYVZU01; order CAYVZU01; family CAYVZU01; genus CAYVZU01. The sequence goes on along the minus strand of CAYVZU010000030.1, from coordinate 1,411 downwards.
GTTGCGAGCCGTCAGCTCAGACTCCCAACTCCCAACTCACGACTGTTTATGTTGATTGACCTTCCCCTGCGATAGAATGCTTTTTCTCTCGCATGAACTATCCACAAAGCGACAATCTCGTCTATGGCGTGCATCCGGTTGAAGAGCTGCTGAAATTGCGCAGTCGGCCGGTCGAGAAAGTCTTTTTCGATCGGGAACGCGCCAATGGCCCGCTCTATCCGTTGCTGAAGGAATGCAACCAGGCCAAGATCCCCTACCAGCTCGTGGGCCAGGCCAAGCTACGGGATCTTGTCGGCAATGCCGTGCACCAGGGTGTTGTGGCCCTGTGCGGGCTCAAATCGTACGTGAGTGTCTCGGAGGTCCTGGCCACGGCCGAAAAACTGGGCGAAGCCCCTTTGCTGCTGCTGGCCGACTCGGTCGAGGACCCGCACAATCTGGGTGCCGTCATTCGCACGGCGCTGGCTGCGGGCGTGCATGGAATCCTTCTGCCCAAACAGGGCGGAACCCCGTTAACGCCGGCCGTGGCCAAAGCCGCAGCCGGCGCGCTCGAAAAAATGGCCATCGCCAAACCCGACGATATTGCCGCGGAACTCAAGGCCCTGGGCGAGAAGGATTTCACCATTGCCGGGCTGGAGACCGGCGCGCCAAAATCCTACCGACAGGCTCGTCTGGCCGGACCGCTTGTGATTGTGGTGGGCGGCGAGCACCAGGGCATTCGACCCCATATTCGCCGGCATTGTACCGAGTTGCTGTCCATTCCTCTCCGGGCCGAGGTAAACTCCCTTAATCTTTCCGTGGCGGCCGGTGTTCTTCTGTTCGAGGTTGTCCACCAGCGCGGCGGCGTCTGATCTCTCATGCGATCGCAACGGCAGACTCGAATCGTATTCCTGGCTGTTTTAGCCGTGCTTTTCATAATCGGCATTTTGCGTCTGCTTGGAGTGCCGCTGAATCTCCGCCGGGTCATGAGCGGCCGCTATCCCCAGTACAGCCGTATTGAGTCGGCCCAACGCGGGCGGCTGTCGAACGCGTTGGCCGATGTTGCCCGGCCTTCGGTTGTCCACGTTCGTGTATTGCGCCGCGTTCGCACCCCGCCCGGGTTTGCGGCCCCCCGTGGCCAGGAGTTCGTACAGGAGGCGCAAGGATCCGGTGTTGTCGTTGACCCGGCGGGATATATTCTCACCAATGCTCACGTGGTGGCGGCCGCGACCGACATTGAGGTGAAATTGCTGGACGGCCGGCAACTCAAGGCCTCGCGCGTTGGACTTGATACTATTTCGGACGTGGCGGTTCTTCGCGTCTCCCAACGCAAATTGCCGGCCCTGCGTTTTGCCGATTCGGACCGGGTCCGCGTGGGCGAGTGGGGCTATGCCAACGGTAGTCCGCTTGGCTTTGAGCACTCGATGAGCGCGGG
>CAYVZU010000029.1:0-33402 GCA_964455935.1 uncultured Fibrobacterota bacterium | reverse complement strand
TTGAGATGGTCCCCTTATCTTTCAATAGGTTAGAGAGTTATTAAGGATCGACTAACTTATTAAATTGCAGGTAAGTCTGCACCTAATTCGGTTAAATCATTGATTATTATGAGCTTAATAGTTTAAATTAAGTTTAAATGCAAATGGGTGAGATGATTCACAGAAAAGCATTTATGGCGCATGCACTGCTACTATCGGCCATACTAGTGCTTTCCATCTGGCAGACGAGCGCGTGGTCACTTGAACGCAAATCAATGCTTTCAATGCCATCGATTCTATTACCGGGATCGGGGCAGTTTTTGACGGGCCACCCGGTCAAGGGATTGGCTTTTGCCCTGGCCGAGGGGGTCACGTTGGGTATGGCTTTTAACGAGGACCAGACCTATACGCAATGGTACCAAAGCGAGTGGAATCGCTTGCAGGATTCGGTCGGCGGTCTGACGCAAACCATTGCCGTAATGGCTTCGGATACCGCCCTGGATTCAATCGGAAATGTCCGCCTGGGGCAACTGCGGACCGACCTTGATAACGTGCAATACCAGACCGCGCTGGCCGAGGGGAGGTTCCGCAACAGCACCCAGCTGCGCAACATGGAACTTCTTTGGGCAGGCGGAGTCTATGTCTACAACCTCATGGATGTTTTCGAGAAAGGAATGTTCGAGCGGAACGACTCGCCCAAAACACCGTGGACCGCGGTGCTGCTTTCGGCTTTTCTGCCCGGCGCCGGTCAGGTTTATAATGGCGCAATAAGTAAGGCCGGCATGGTTTGGATGACCCAGTCCGCCCTGGTTGTCTCGGCTCTTTATCGCCACGATCTTATGCGCTATTATGAACGGCAAATCGGCGAACTGGGCCAGGCCAATGCGACGGCCACGGTCATTGAAACCCGCAGAGGCGAACTTGAAAACGGCCGCAACGATGCCCGCCGCCGTCGCAACTCTTTCATCTGGTATTCACTTGGGTTCTACTTCTACAACGTTTTTGACGCTTTGGTCGATGCGCATCTGCATGATTTTGACCGACATCCGGAAATCGCCATCATCCCCGGACCTGACGGCATGCGGATTGCAGGTGTTTTTCCAATCCGGGGTGGAAAACGGAAGTAGGCATGGAAAATTGAAAGGCTTTGCTGTCGGAAACGTTAACGGATTCTCAATTTCGGTTTTTTTGGTTTGAAAGCACCAACAGGAGGTTTTTATGGCTACCACACTTAAAGACATTGCCCAGCGGGCCGGGGTCACCTCAGCGACGGTATCGATGGTGATCAACAACAAGCCCAACATCAGCAAAACGACCCGCGAGCGGGTCATGGCGATTGCGCGCGAACTGAACTATCATCCCAACCTCATGGCGCGCGGTCTGGCGACCAAGAAGACCAACTCCATTGGGATCATTGTGCCCAATCTGGCCTCGTCGTTTGTGGTCCGCGTCCTGCAGGGCATCAAGAGCTCGATTCGCGAGAAAGACTATACGGTCCTGCTTTTCGATACTACCGGCCATCAGGAGCGCGAGGTGGATGTTTTCAACCGTGTGGTGCTGGCCGGTCGCGTTGACGGCGCCATTGTGATCACCACAGCCTCCATTGACGAAGACCTAAGGCTTTTCGGGCAGGAAAACATGCCCTGCATTCTTGTGGCGCGCAAGAGCGATTCGGTCGACAGCGTCTATGTCAATCATGAACTGGCTTCGAAGGAAGCCATCGAGTATCTCCTGGGCAAGGGGCACCAGAATATTGCCGTCGTTGGAAGCAGCAAGATTAAAGGCGTGATGGAAGACCGTCTGGCTGGTTACCGCAAGGCCCTGGAAGGCAAAGGCATTGCTTTCAATCCGGAGGCCACACTCGATTTGACCGATGACACCATGGAGGCGGGCGCCGCGGCCGTCGATCGGATTCTTGCGCTGAATCCAAAGCCGACTGCCGTGTTCTGCCCGGCCGGCGACATGGTGGCCGTTGGCGTGGTCAAAGAACTTCGCCGCAAGGGCATTGCGGTGCCGGGCGATATCGCGGTGGTCGGCTATGACGACCTGCCGGCCGCGGAGGTGGTCGAGCCTTCACTGACCACGGTGCGCCAGCCCAAACTGGAGATGGGCGACTATGCTATCAGCATGATTATCGACAAGATCGAGGGCCGCGAGAAGGGCACCAAGCACAAAGAGCTCAATGCCAAGCTCATCGTGCGGGAATCGGCCTAGAAGACAAGCTGTCGGTTGGCATTAAGCAGGTGCGGCGCTTCACTGCGCGAAAGTTGCCGCGCACAGATAAAGCCGCTCAGGCGGGTGCTTTCCATATCCAAATGCTGCGGTTAACCGCTGCAAATAGCGGTCACCGTTTACCCCCACCTCGAAACACACGACTGCCGTTGGAGCAATCAGGCTTCAGCGCTCGCCTTACTCAGCTCCGGCTTCGGCATGGTCATTGCGCTTGCACTCAATGTACAAAGCAGTGAACACCGGAGGAAAAATGGTAGAAACCGCTTCAATCATGGTTCCGCTCGGGACCCAAGCACCGGACTTTGTGCTCCGGGATGTGGTCACAGAAAAAGATCTGGCCCTGCGCGATATCGAGCCGCAGAAAGGGCTTTTAATCCTCTTCATTGCCAACCACTGTCCGTTTATTCGGACAATCATGTACCGGGCTGTTCATCTGATCCGAGAGTATCAGGCACAGGGCGTGGCCGCGCTTGCCATCAGTTCAAGCGATATTTCGCTGGTTCCCGAAGATGGGCCGGCGCAAATGAAAAAATTCGCCCAAGACCATCAGTTCAGCTTTCCCTACCTGTTCGACTCAACGCAAAGCGTTGCCAAGTCCTATGGAGCGGCCTGCACCCCTGACTTTTTTCTGTTCGATTCAAAAAAGCGGCTCTTCTACCGCGGCCGCTTTGACGACAGCACGCCAGGCAACAACAAGCCCGTAACCGGCGCGGATCTTCGTGCGGCCCTGTCGGCGCTTTTAACGGGCGACGATCCGCCCGAAGTTCAGAACCCATCGCTGGGATGCAACATCAAGTGGAGACCGGGCAATGAACCGGATTACTTTGGCGCTGGAGTCGGTCGAATGGAGAATGGCACGGCCATTATGGAGCCGGACCAAACATACCAATAGCAAGACTGTGGCATTGCCCTTGCTGCTTTTCTTCCGATAAAGAATCCGCCTGCTCCGCTCGCCGGATATTCCGCCATGGAACACAGGTTTGCCAAGGAGTCCGATATGGCCAAGGTTGCGATCAATGGCTTGGGCCGAATTGGCCGGGCCACGCTTAAGATTCTGATGGATACACCGACGCTGGAGCTTGTCGCGGTGAACGATCTGACTCCCGCGGCCAATCTGGCTTATCTCCTCAAGTACGATTCGGTCTATGGGCGTTACGACCGGTCCGTGTCCGTTGTAGAATCCGACCGGATGATCGTGGGCGGCCGCGAGATTCGCGTTTTGGCCGAAAAGGACCCGGCCCTGCTTCCCTGGGCGGCGATGGGTGTGGACCTGGTGTTTGAGTGCACGGGCCGGTTCACCGATAAAGCGGGATTGGACAAGCATATCAAAGCCGGAGCCAGACACGCCATCCTTTCGACATCGGCCAAAGGGGAGGAGATGGTCACGGTTGTGTATGGGGTCAATCAGCAGCAGGGCGTGGGGCAGACGAGCATTTCGTGTGCGAGCTGCACCACCAATTGCATTACGCCGGTTGTGGAAATCATGGGGCGGCGTGTTGGGGTTGAAAAAGCGGTGCTGACCACGGTGCATGCTTATACCTCGAGCCAGCAACTCGTGGATGGCCCCAACAAAAAGCCGCGCCGCGGCCGGGCGGGCGCCATCAACCTAGTGCCCACCGATACCGGGGCGGCTCGTGCGACCACCAAGGCGCTTCCGGAATTCCGGGGAAAGTTCGATGGCATTGCGATTCGAGTGCCCGTGGCCAGCGGCTCCATATCCGATATCACATTTATCACAAAGCGGCCCACCTCGGTCAAGGAAATTACCGCCGTATTCCGGGAAGAGGCCAGCAGCGATCGTTACCGCGGAATTCTGGCCGTTGCCGATGAACCCCTGGTGTCGTCCGATATCCTGAAGGACCCGCACGCGTCCATCGTCGATCTGGACCTGATTCAGGTTGTGGATGGAAACCTGGTCAAGATCATGAGCTGGTACGACAACGAGTGGGGCTATGCAAGCCAAATGGTCCGCGAAGCCCTTGGCCTGCTGGCGCCGGCGCACTGAAACGGGGGTCACCATGAACGAGAGCGGACGCCTTCATTGGATCCAGACCGTGCGGGAAACCGCCGTTCCGTTGCAGGGCGAACCCGGCGATTACGATGTCCTGCTTGACAGGATCGGGGATGCTTCTTACGTTCTGCTGGGCGGGTCGACGCTGGGCAGCCGGGAGTTCCACCATGCGCGCGGACAGATCACAACCCGCCTCATCGAGGAGAAGAACTTTTCGGCGGTCGCTTTGGAGGCGGACTGGCTTTCCCTGGTTCGCGCCAACGGGTATGTCCGTTGGATGGACAGGGACACCGATGGGTTCGAGGCGCTTGGCGATTTCGCCAGCTTTCCCGCCTGGGTAGGGCGCAATTACGAGATGCTGGATTTCATTGAATCCCTGCGCCGGCACAACAGCGGGAAGTCCCCCGAGGAGATGGTGTACCTGTGCGGGCTGGACCTCTATGGCCAGGACTGGGCCGCCGAATCGGCGATTGATGATCTTGATACGTGCGGGCCCGAGGTGGGCGAAGCGGCCCGGCGGCACTTTACGGACCTGGAACAACCCGGTCACTCGGGCGATGCGAACCTGGCGAATGTGATTCCCGCTGAACTTCAAACGGCCGTGGCGGACCGGATCGCTCAACGACGCCGGAAATTTTGCCGGGACGTCCTGGCCTTTCCCGCGGTTCCCCAGGACGACCTTTTTCACTTGGGCCAAAGTGCCCGCGCCGTGGAGCGCATGGTTGAGTTCTACCAATCTCTGCTGTCGGACCGGATACCGGCCAAGAACCTGCGTGGACATTGCATGGCCGCCTCTCTGGAAGCCCTCTCGGCCCACATTGGATCGCATCGGCTGCCCAAAATCGTGATTTGGGGACACAACCTGCACGTTGGCAATGCGATGGCGACCGCAATGGCGGACAGGGGGGAAATCAATCTGGGACAGCTCGCCAAACGGCGGCACGGACAGGATGCTGTTCTTGTCGGATTTACGACGTTCGGCGGAACTGTAACGGCAGCCCCGCGCTGGACGAGCCAGCCGCAGCGCAAATGGATTCGACCCGCCAAAGAGGAAAGTTGCGAGGGCCTGTTCCACGCAAGCGGGGTTCCCTCATTTTGCCTGATCCCGGGCCGAGGCGACCGGTCCGGCGATTTGCTTGAAGCCTGTCCGCAGCGGGCGATTGGCCCCGTGTACCTGCCCCACCGTGAGAACTCGGTCCACTATTTCGAGGCCGTTCTTCCCGAACAGTTCGATGCCGTGCTTCACTTCGATCTCACGTCGGCGCTTGAGCCGCTTGACGGGGCACCAAATCAGACCCGTGGTGTCGCCCAAGTTTCCGGAGCCGCTGCTTAGGTGCCCTATGGCCAAAAAAGCGCGCCGTCCAAAATACGCAAGCCGATGAACGGTTGCGCAGAGGGATACCATACCACATAGAAAAGGAGGAGTCCGATGCAAGTCAGAGACGTAATGACGCCCGGAGTGGAATCCGTGCGTCCGGATGAAACCCTGCAAATGGCGGCCGACCGGATGCGCAAAACCAATGTCGGCGCCCTGCCCGTTGTCGATAATGGAAAGGTTTTGGGTATGATCACGGACCGCGACATTGTTGTGCGGGCCATAGCCGAGGGACTGGATCCTCGAACAACCCAGATCCAGGGCTGCTATACCTCCAACGCTATCATCTGCCATTTCGATGCCAGCATCGAGGATGCGGCCGGCCTGATGGAGAGCCGTCAGGTTCGTCGCCTTCTGGTGGACGATGAGACCGGCCGGATTGTGGGAATCATTTCGCTGGGCGACATCGCCGCTCAAGCTTCGAAAGAAGTGGCAGGCGAAATTCTTCGCGAGGTGAGTGCCACACCCACAAACGCCTGACAAAAACGCAATCGGAACGGCAATGCGCGCCGCGGCTCTATCCGGGCCCGCGCAATAGCATTCCAGAAAGACAGGGGGCGATCCGCCGGATCGCCCCCATAGCAGTTGCCCTTCATCTTTGCCGCAATGGGGTAGGCCCATTTCCTCGCTTCGTCAACGGGCCCGCCCATTACGGAACAAATCTTTGAGAATCACTCCATAACGCTGTTGGGACCTTTTGCGGTCAAAAACCGGCTTTGGATGAGATGGCTGGACCGGACGGTTCCCAGGCAGTCTATTCGTGGAGAAGAAAACTGGCGATTTCCGAAATGCCCTCGATGGGAATTGAAACCCAATCGGGGCGGTTCTGAATTTCGTATTGCAGCTCGTAAAGCGCTTTTTCAAATTCCAGGGCCGCTAGAAGCGGCAAGGGATCGCAGGGCAGGAGCCCGTGAGAAGCCGACGGGGGCAGGTAGGAATCGAGAAATGCCGTCCGCGCCTCGCCGTACCATTTCCGCAGGAGATCATCCCTTGTCCCGGTCTGCCGCTGAACCGCGTGAGCGGCATAGTGCAGCGATCGCAGCAAACCGGCCGCATCTTTCAACGGAAGGTGCTTTTGGCGGCGTTCCTGCGGCGACGCAAGCACCTCTCCCTCGAAATCGATGATGAACAAGCTGTTGTTCGACGATGTGAGAATCTGGCCCAAATGGAAATCGCCATGTTGGCGGATGCGCATGGCCCTGTTTAGAAAGCGCGGGGCATTGCGAGAAATATGGTTGAAAACCCGATTAAGCTTTTCCACCGTTTCCGCCGAGGCGGCCCGGGCTGCCTCCTCCATGCTTCCGCCCATCCGGGATAGCCAGTGCCCGATGAATGCATTGTCAACCGGCTCCGGCCGGAATGAATCGCCATCGGCCGTTGCCAGAAGCCGGTGCAGTTGAGCCAGGACCTCGCCAATCCTTCTCACGGTGCTTAGGGATTGATCGTAACAGCGATTCAATAATTGTTTCTGGAAAACTTTCCACAGGTCCTGAGCGCCGGAGACGAACTCCATGAACAGAATAAGTTCAAAGCGCTCTCCGGCGGGATCGAAATAGCCCGCGTGACCCAGAAAATGGGGAATATGAGGGAAACCAGCCTGCGACAAATGTTCGAGCATCTCGATTTCCGGATTCACGCCCGCCAGCGGGGTGCGAAGAATTTTTGCCGCCACGGAGGACCCCAGCAGAGCCAGGGTATTCGACATTTCCCCGGCAAGGGAGCGCGGTGTTTGCCGGGCCGACTCGGGTAGCGGCATTGCCCATTTGGCCTTTATTGTACCACCGCCGGCCGTGGCAATTCTGCCGTGTGCGTCCAATCCACAAAGAAAACCGCCGACCCATTCCGTTTCCGACGGCTCCAGGCCTTGAAAGCCGACCGAGTATCTGTCCTGTGCGCCGTCGGTATAGGTGCACTCCAGAAGAACCCAGGAGAAACCGCCAAGAGCGGCCTGATCGAGGATCCGAAGATTTGCGATTCCCGCATCTTTGCGGCGAAACCAGCGGTAGGACGGCAGAACAGCCCGCATTTGGGCAAGCCGGGGGTCCATCTATTCCACGGGCTCGGGACAGACGCTGCGGCGGCCGCAGCCGGGACAGAATTTCCCCATCCACAACTGATCGAAGGCGTTCATGAGGACCTCAATTGAATTCTGGGCATCGAAGAGAATGCCGATCTCGAAGTTGCGCCGGCTCTCCTTGCGGATACCCAGACCCGCGCCCGTGAAATTGGCGCTTCCGGTATACGCAAGACGGCCGTCCACGACGACAACTTTGAAATGTAGCCGAGGGCAGAGGAGAAATTCAACATCGCCCCGGATGAGTTCGCGATGGCGGTCGAATGATTCGCGAAAGGGACCCGAGGGCTCGGATGCATGCATGATGCGGATCGAAACACCCTGATTGGCCATGGCGGCGAACTTGTCGAGGATGGAATGGTAACGGTTCCCCTCGCGGATGTGGAGGTCCTTGAGGTTGGCCGTGGCGATCCACACAAACCGCGAGGCCTTCAGGATTCCGTTGGCAACAACCTCCTGATAAATTTCGCGGTTCCGGATGATGCGCATCAGCTTTGGTCAACCGGTGACTTTTTAATCGCGCACCGGATTCCACGCGGGTTAAAGCAGCGGCTGCAGGAAATGCAATCGGCCTTTTGTTTTCCGGCTTTCAGCTTCTGCACCAGATCGGGTTCACAGACGAAAGGCCGGGACAACGAGACCAGATCGCAAACCCCGGAGCTGAGAGCTTGACGCATGACCGCGGCGCTTCGAAATCCTCCCACCGAAATGACGGGAATCGAAAGGTGCTTTTTCATTGTTGCCGCAAGCGGGAGAAGGTAGGCTTCCTTTTCCGGCGTATTGATGCTGTTTACGACGGTTGGCTGCGGGCTGCCTTTCATTCCACGGCTTACTTCCACCGCATCGAGTCCGGCGTGCTCCAGAAGGCAAGCGGCTTTGGTGCTGTCATCAATCGTGAGCCCGCCCGGAATTCCGCCGTCATCCCCGTTGAGTTTGACCAAAACCGGAAATGCGCCGGTTTTGGATTTGATGCCCTGGACTGTCCGTACAAGGATTCGCGCCCGGTTTTCGATCGACCCGCCCCATTCGTCGGTTCGTTTGTTGGTGACAGGAGAGAGAAACTGGCTTAGAAGATAGCCGTGAGCCGCATGAAGCTGGACTCCATCGAACCCCGCTTCGCGGGTCTGGCCGGCAGCGCGGATGAAATCCCGAATTGCCTGTTCAATGTCGTCAGGAGTCATTTCCCGCAATTCCCCGGGGTTGTCGCCGGGAAGCATTGATGGAACACCGGCCGGAGCGGATTTGGTTTCTCTGCGGCACTGGCGTCCTCCCAGCGCGAGCTGCGCGACAATGCGGCCTCCATTGTCGTGGACCGCGGCGGTCAGCCTGCGAAACAAAGCGAGATCGGAATCGTCCAGCAAAGCAAACTGGCCGGGTGCGCAGGTGCCATTGGGCGCCACATACAAGAACCCCGAAATAATCAGCCCAATGTCGTGTTGGGATAATTGCGTGTAGATTCCAAATTGCTCCGCGCTAGGGCTCCCGTCGGAATTGGCGCGATAATCATGGGTCGCTGATCGGACGATTCGATTGGGAAGCCCAAGCGGTCCAATGGACAAATGATCGAACAGGGGATCGGCCATGGGTGACTCCCGCGGAAGCAGGTTTGCGAGGGGCGGTTCGGCGCTAGTCCGGCCACACACCTTCGAATACAGATTCGGCTGGTCCGGTCATGCGTATCCGGTTGTCGGCCTCGGGCCATTCGATTTGGAGATCGCCGCCCAGCAAATGCACAGTGACCTCGCGTTCGGTATGGCCGTTGAGAACAGCGGCCACCGCCGAGGCGCACGCGCCGGTTCCACAGGCCATTGTCTCGCCGGCGCCGCGCTCCCAAACGCGCATGCGCAGCTCGCGCGAATTCACGACCTGAACAAATTCGGTATTGGTCTTTCGGGGGAACAACGGATGCTGTTCGATTTTGGGTCCCCATGTCAGGACCAGTTCGTCCGTAATGGCCGGCTCAAAAATCACGCAATGGGGGTTCCCCATTGAAACGCACGTAGCTCGAAACTCCCGGTTTTCAACGCAAAGGGGAATATTCACCGCGCTTGGACCGGCATGGTTGACCGGCATCTTCCCGGGCTCCAGAACAGGAGCACCCATATCCACGCGGACCTGATTACAGCGGATCTCGACTTCCTTGATGCCCGCGCCGGTCTCAACGCGGAACCGATTGCCCAGAACCAGTCCCTCGTGCATGGCAAAACGCGCAAGGCAGCGAATGCCGTTTCCGCACATTTCGGCTTCCGTTCCGTCCGGATTGTGGAAGAGCATGCGGACTTCTGCAACCTTGGAGGGGAGAGCCAGAATCAGCCCATCGGACCCCACGCCAAAGCGGCGGTTGCACATGCGCAAGGCCAGTTGCGTAATCTCGGTTGGAGCCGATTCGAATCCGTTCAGCAGAACGAAATCGTTTCCGCACCCTTGCATTTTAGTAAACTTCATTGGTACTCTCCACTTTCAAGATCAAGGAACCAATCGACGAGTCTTCGAGGAGAAGTCTTCGGTTAAATTGAAAGAAGATTTCTCGCTTCGCTCGAAATGACACGGGACGGTGAGCAGTTGCTTCCAGGCATATCCATAGGACCTTTTTTCTCCCAACTCCGGTCTCCCGGCTTCGCTTTCCCTCACCAACCCGAAATCGTGTTTTCGATCAGGTAATCCGAAAGATCCTTCAAAGCCCGGCGTCGGCCGTCAGTCTCGGTCTCGGCGGGCGACTCGGCCGTGTAAAGCCCCCGGGCCGTGATGTTGTTATCTTTCCAGAGGTCGAGCCCCTTCTGCTCGTCGCGGAACACGGCAGTGGCCGTAATCACAACCCGGTACTCGCGAACCGTTCCCTGTTCGTCATAGCTTGACGGCTCGTGGCGGTAACCGGTCAGGGCCACCCGCAGGAGCGAATTAGCTGCCTGCTCGGTGACTTTGAGGCTGTTGTTCTCGATGTAGGCCTGTCGAACACTGCGGGTCAGTTCTTCGGCCAGACCCGGTTGGGTTGTCCGGTCCTCGAATAGAGGAATCGATACTGTTTTAATATGCGATGGAATCGAGGAACCGGAAAAAGAATAGATCCCGCATGACGGCAGAAAGAAGACCAATCCAACAGCCAGAGCGGTGAGTGCCGACATCGAATGGCCGCGGGCCCTGGACAGGGCGCATTTCGTTAATCTCAGGGATGGGAACGGGCAGCGCATTCTGCGCTCACTTGTTGAACTCAAAGAGAAATGCACTATCTAAACCTGTGCTCCCTCGGCATTGGGGCGAACCGGTTGCGATGCTGCTTCTGCCGTTTGCGCGCGGCGGAACAAGACCGCCCAGGAGACCGAGGCAACAAGGAAAAGAAGAATACAGAAGATCTGGTTGTGGCTCAGCCCCGCCCACATCTCATCTTTCGTATAATAACGAGTGAAATCGTCTCCAAAACGAAGGATGGAGTATAGAATCAGGAACAGAAAAAAGCTATGCCCGTCGAATCGCTTCCAGCGTTCGCTTAGCAGAATGATTCCAAAAATGGCCAGGCCGCCGGCCGACTCGTAAAGCTGCGAAGGATGCAGGTTTTGACAGTTCATCATATGCTGAAAATATCCGGCCGGGCTCTCGGAAGGAAACGAGACACCCCAGGCCGCGGTGGTGCACGTGCCGTGGCAGCAGCCATTGAGGAAACAGCCGATTCGCGTGAGCGCAATTCCCAATCCAACAGCCGGCGCAATGGCATCGCTGGTCTTGAGGATCGGAACCGGGTGTTTGCGCAGGCGCATAAAGAGCGCGCCCGCCAGTATCGCGCCAAACAGGCCTCCATACATCACCAGGCCGCCAATGCCAATCTGACCGCCGCTGAAGGGGTTGATCACGTCCATCCAGTGGCCGCGGAAATCTTCGGGGTGAAGGATCACGTAGTATAATCGTGCCCCCACAATGGCCGATAGAATGATCCAGAAGGCAAGATCCATGATCATGTTGCGATCCAGACCGACCTTCTCGGCTCGTCGCGCGGCAATGAACATTCCGACCAGGAATGATAGCGCCAGCATCAGTCCGTACGAATGAATGGGAATAGGGCCAAGTTGGATCAAAATCGGGTGCATGGGTGTCCTTTCACTAGAAAATAGCTCATGGAAGCACCCTTAATCTAACGTATTCCCCAAAAGCGAGTCAAAACCCGTGTCGTCTTGATTTGTCATTGGGCCGGCGGGCCATCAGACTGCCGCGGTTGCAAGCGCCGGGAGGCATATCAACTACGAACGAATTGCGCCTTTGCGGACCTGCCATCTCCGCCAGACAGCATACGCCGCGGGCAACACAAGAAGGGTCAGCAGCATACAAGTCCAGAGTCCGCCAACAACCGGGGCAGCGGTCCGGGCCGTCACATCGGCGCCAACACCGGCTGCCCACAGCAGCGGCATAAGGCCCAGAACGGTTGTCGCGACCGTCATGACCAGCGGTCGGACGCGGGTAGAGGCACCCTCAATGACAGCGGCATCAACATCCTCCGGTTTTCTGATCAGGCCCTGGCGATGATGGCGGGAAAACGCTTCATCAAGATAGACGATCATAATGACACCGGTCTGGGCTGCAATCCCTGAAACTGCAATGATGCCGACCCATACGGCGGTGGACAGATTGTATCCCATGGCCGCCAGCAGCCAAATGCTGCCGGCCAATGCAAACGGAAGACTCAAAAGGACCAGAAAGGTCTGGGGCCAGCCCCGCAATGAAAGATAAAGAAGCAGCACGATGAGGATCAGTGTCAACGGCAGCACCATTCGAAGCCTGGCCTGCATCTGGGCGAGAAACTCATATTGCCCGGTCCATTGGAGCCGATATCCCGGTGGGATTTTAATACGCTGTGATACGAGGCGTTTGGCATCGTTGACCCATCCTCCAAGGTCCCGGGTCGCGAGATCGATGTCAGCATAGACATATCCTGCCAGAATGCCGTTTTCGTCCTTGATCATCGGAGGCCCGGTCACCACGGCAACATCAGCGAGAGAGCCAAGGTTTACCGTTGCGCCGGGTTGTTGCCATCTGCTTGATAGGTCAGATGGTGAACCGAAGATACCGGCGGTCCGCGAAACTGGAGTACCCATACTGCCGGGTGCCGTATTGCTATTTGAAGCCATGCCTCCCTCCATACCCATGCCTGCATCTTCACTGCTTGATGTGGACATGCGGCTGGAAAGTCCGGTGCCCGAACGGGTCCCACGGGGGGCGAATTGAGCTTCGGTCATCTGGATGGGAACCAGAATTCCGCGGATTGCCTCCGGATCTGCCCTAAAATCTATGGCATAGCGAATGTTGACGGAGAAACGGGAACGCCCGGAGATCACCGTCGAAACCGGCTTGCCGCCAATTGCCGATTCGATAATTTCATTTACATCGCCCACGGTAAGACCGTAGCGTGCAATGGCATCACGGTTTGGCACAATGTCGATGTACTCACGACCGGTCTGGCGCTCGGCAAAGGTGCTTCGCGTCCCGGGGATTGTCCGCAACAGACCTTCGAGCTCAACGCTGATCCGTTCGATCTCTCCAAGGCTGTCGCCAAACACTTTTATTCCGACAGGCGTGCGCACGCCGGTTGAGAGCATGTCGATGCGCGTGCGAATAGGGGGTGAGATCGAAATCTGGTATCCCGGTGTCTGCAAGGCCCGGCTCATTTCTCGCGCAAGCTCCTGGATTGTGCGCTTCCTTTCGTTGGGCCAAAGAAACTGCAAAGAGGGGAAGAGCCATGCCGGCAATCCATTATACCAGCGTTCGACCGGGACCTTGGGCCATTTGTCTTTGGGCTTGAGCAGGACGACCGATTCGTTCATGTCCAGTTGCGCCGGATCGGTTGCGGTCTCCGCCCGGCCCGCCTTGCCGTGGACCGAGGCCACTTCGGGAAAGCCCATTGCGATCCGGTGCTGAGCCGACAGCGCACGCCGCGCCTCCTCAATGGAGATACCGGGAAACGTGGTCGGCATAAGCAGGAGAGAGCCCTCATCAAGCGGCGGCATGAATTCAGAGCCAAGGCCCGTGAAAATGGGAATGGTTAAAACCATGATAACGGCTGCGCCAAGCAAGACCCAAATGCGCCGTTTCACGACAAAACGCACGGCCGGAAGGTAAACGCGGATTAAAAACCGACTCACCGGATTCTCGTGCTCTCGTCGAAACCGTCCTTTTAATAAGAGAACCATCAATGGCGGGGCCAGTGTGATCGACAGGATGGATGCAGCGAACATGGCAAAGGTTTTGGTGTAAGCCAATGGCCGAAAGAGACGACCTGCCTGGCCGGCGAGTGTGAAGATCGGAACAAAGCTGACTGTAATAAGAATAAGAGAGTAGAAAATGGGCCTGCCCACTTCCTTGCAGGCATCGATAATTATTCGTTTTCTGTCCGCGCCGGGCGAGGCTTCGGCGAGCCGTACATGGGCGTTCTCGATCAGAACGATTGCCGCATCGGCCAGTTCGCCAACCGCGATCGCAATGCCGCCCAGCGACATGATGTTCGAAGTCAGGCCAAGGTATCGGATGGCAATAAAGGATAGCAGCGCCGATAACGGAAGCACAATCAATGCAACGAGCGCCGAACCCCAATGCAGCAGGAACACAATGCTGATGAGAGCGACAATAATGCCTTCTTCAATGAGGGTTGTTTGCAACGTCTTGATAGACCCTGTGATCAGCCCCGCGCGATCGTATGTCGGAATCAGGCCAATGCCCTTGGGGAGGCTGAGTTGTGCAATCTGCCGTTTGATTTCGTCGATGACCGCCAGCGCGTTCGAACCGATTCGCATCACCACAATGCCGCCCACGGCCTCGCCAAGCCCGTTGAAATCGGCCGTGCCCCGCCGGATCTCGGAGCCGAATTGTACGGTGGCAATGTCGCCCACACGAACAGGAGTGCCGCCCTGTCCCATTGTCACCATGCTTTTTTCCAAATCCTCAAGTGTTTTTGCATAGCCGCGACCGCGGAGCACATATTCCCGGCCCGACATTTCGAGCACGCGCGCGCCCACTTCGGAGTTCGCGTTGCGAACCGCCCTTGTTACATCGGATAGCTTCACGTTGTAGGAGGCCAGTTTAGCCGGATCAAGAAGAACCTGGTACTGCCGTTCGAATCCACCCAACGAGGCGACTTCCGCAACTCCCGCCACTGCCTGCAATGCGGGCCGAATCGTAAAGTCTTGCAGTTCCCGAAGCTGGGCGAGATCCCAAGTCCCGGTGGAATCCGCAAGGACATACTGGTAAACCCAGCCTACACCGCTTGCATCCGGGCCGAGTATTGGGGCGACCTCCGGAGGAAGAATCTGCTGCACGCGTCCGAGTTGCTCCAGAATGCGAGTCCGGGCCCAATAAATGTCCGTTCCCTCTTCAAAAATGACGTAGATGAAACTCATCCCGAACATTGAATATCCGCGCACCACGGTGGCGTTGGGCGTGCTTTGAAGCGTTCGAACGAGGGGATAGGTGATCTGATCCTCAACCAGATCGGGACTGCGTCCCATCCATTCGGTGAAAACGATCACCTGGGGGTCGGAAAGGTCGGGTACGGCATCAAGAGGTGTCTTGCGAATCGAGTCAATCGCCCATCCCGCAAGCACAAGCACAAACCCGAACACCATCCAACGATGCCGGGCGCTGAATTCAATAATCCATTCGACCATCGGTTCCTCAGTGGCCCCGATGATCGCCTGAAGGTGCCGTGGGCTCGGGGGCGGGTTGTTGCCGCTTCGGTGTGGCTTCCTGCGTACCGTGTCCGCCATGCCCGGCTCCCGCCCCTCCCGAGGCTCGAAGCCGGCTCTCTGAGTCGATGAGAAAGACGCCGGAGGAGACCACCTGATCACCTCCGCACAGACCCTTTTCTATTTCGACTCTGTTGGTTTGACGCACCCCCGGGCTTACCGGCCTGGGCTCGTATTGTCCCGGTTTTGTAAGAATAAAAACGTATTGACGGTCTCCGGTGTCGATGACCGCATCGCGGGAGACCGTAAGCGCGATGCGGGACCGGACTCTTAATTCCGCCGTGCCGTAGGCGCCTGGTTTCAGGGTGCCGGCCGGATTGGAGGCGTGAATTCGTATGCGTAAGGTTCGAGTATTTTCGGACAAGATGGGATAGATGAACTCGACTTTGGAGCGGAGTATACCACCCGATCCCGTAACATCAACAATCGCCGGGGTGCCAACCCGCACGGCCGATTTTTGGGTTTCCGGAATTTCAGCAAGAATCCAAACCGTGGAAAGATCGGCAACGGTCATCAGCTCCATGGAAGGATCAATAGTCATGCCCCTCACCACATTCAGACTGATGACAGCTCCGCTGCGGGGCGACACCAGGGTGACCAGCCGTTTTGGTGAGCCGCTTCGTTCAATTTCCCGGATCTCGGATTCCGGCATCCCCAGTGTTTTCAGGCGATCGCGGGCGCTTGTGACAATGATGCTCCTGGATCCGGCGCGGGCCGCTTTTAATGCCGCCAAATACTCCGCCTGAGAGGCGAACAATTCCTGGGAAAAAATCCCCGCCAACGGAGAGCCGGCTGCGACTTGTTGCCCCGTTGTTCTGACGTAGAGCTCTTCGAGCCAGCCCTCGATTTTGGTATGCACATGCGAAACACGGGACTCGTCGGGAACGACTGTCGCGACAGCGCGAATCGATTCCGAGATGGTGTCGCATCGGACCTTTTCGGTTCGGATCCCAAAGAGATTCGCCGTTTCCGCGCTCATCTCCACGGGCACCCTCGCAGGCCGCACCCCCGCTGGAGCTCCATGATCTCCCCTGTGGACATCCCCGGAATCCGGCATGGTCTGCGTATGCCCGTTGTGGGTTGAACTCCGCTTTCCCTGACGCAAAAACTGAATCGGCAGTGTGATCATTAGCAGAACAAGGAACAGCAAAAGAAGCCAATGTCCTCTTTTGATGGCGCGGAACTGTGGTCTATTCATTGACCGCCCCTTCCAGAGTGCCAATTGCCAGACCAAAGCGAACCCAGGCGGAGCCCAGCGAAACCTCGGCTTCGAGCAATTCCTCCTGGGTCATCCACAACATTCGCAGGACCTCGATAACACTAACCATCGGGAGCAGGCCAACTGAGTAGCCGGACAATGCGGGTTGAATGGCCTGTCTTGCTCGCGGCAAGACGTCATCTCGAATGGCGATGTACTGTACCCGGGCTGCTTCAACGCGATTGCGGGCGGAGAGGGCCTCACCTTCGACCATGCGTTTCATTGCTTCCAGATCCGCTTTGGCCATGCGCTCCATTGCTTCTGCCTCAACGACACTGGCCCGCAGCTTTTTCCTCCATATCGGCAGGCTGGCGCTAACCATTAGCATAAGCCCGCTTCCCTCCATCATGGTATCGGATGGACCGGCGCGAAGCATCAACATGGGCCAATACATCGAGCGCATAATGGCAATTCCCGCTCTTGCCCGTTCAATTTCCGCCTCGCCACCCAACAGTTCGGGACGGTTTTCAAGTGCCCTGGTAACGGTAAGTTCCGGGCCGGGCGGGCTGCCCGTTTCTGCGGAGAAAACAAGTTCAGGCGCGGGCAAATCGGCTGGATGGCCCAGACTGGCGTTGAACATTGCCTCGGCCGCGCCGATTTCAGCAGCAATCGCCTTGATGTCCGCTTCCATGCGGGACAGTTCAATCTCCGCGCGGATGACTTCTGCTTGCGAAACGCCGCCTCCACTGCTGTACCGCGCGTTTACCGCCGATAGAAGTTGCCGGGCCAGGCTTTTCTGTTCCTCAAGAATTCGCTTCATCCCGCGCCGTTCGTATAGCATGAGAAAACTGGCTGCGGCGTTCGCTTCTACGTCCAGCGTAACACGGTTAGCCTCAAAACTCAAACGTCGTGTTTCCGCCTGCGCTTCTCGTCTTTGGCGACCACGAATTCGCGAAATTGGAAAACGCTGCTCGATGGCCGCACTGTAATCGGCCTCGGGCATACCCCAAGGCCAGTGGTCGACAGAAGCGGAGATCTCGGGGTTATCCAGTGCCGACACGATCGATTCGCGCTGCTTGGCAGCGGCGATGCGCTCTCGGGCGGCGCGTATTTCGGCACGCCTTTCCCGGGCAAGGGCAGGTACATCTTCGAACCGAATCGGCGAAGGCAGGTCCTGTGGCGGCTCACAATACCGGTCCGCAGTTCCAACCAGAACCAGTAAAGCCAACAGGGGAGTGGTGGAAATGTATTTGTTCAATGTCTTTGCCTTTTCATGTCCGACATAGGACCGGGACATAAAGAAGACAAAAACAGTGCCAGCTACAGTGCTAGGGTCCAATCATTGTGTTTTGCGCAGTTAAGCCCTTCCCAGGAAACGAATTTTCATGCCAAGAAACGACCTTGCCACAATCAGTGACTCCGAACTCGAATTGATATGTCCTCCAAACGGAGATGCGGAAACACGATATCCTATCCGCCGCCCACCGGTGGGTAAAAGGCCACTTCGTCCCCGCTTTTCAGGCGATCTTGCCATTCCGCCATTTGCCCGTTTATGACAATTCGCATGTATCCGCAACCAAGCTTCAGCGGCCTGCTCTTTCGCACCTCCTCAAACAGGTCCAACGGGGTCTCCGCGGTTGTTTCGATTGTCTCCCCTTTCAGGCCGGCATCATCGCCAAAAGACCCGACGTACTGAACCCGTATGGTTATGGTCGGCTTCGGCATTTTCCACCCCTTTTTAAGAAGTTGTTGACAAAAAAGATCATGATATATATCTTTGAAGGTAGGTATTCTGATCAGGAAAGTCAATTATGTTTAAACTCAGCAAAAGAACTCAATACGGAATCTCGGCCATTTTGGATTTGGCCGAGTACCATGGCACCGGGTTGGTGCAGCTCAAAGATATTGCGGCAAGAAGGAAGATTCCCAAGGATTATCTTCTGCAAATTCTCAATCGGCTTGGCAAAGCCGGCCTTGTGAAGGGTACTCGTGGCAACCAGGGCGGATTCGAACTGGCCGAAGCTCCGGAGAATCTGACGGTCTATCGCGTTGCAGAGGCGTTGGAGGGAAGGCCAAGTCCCAAGGAGAAGACGGATCCACGGGCCCTAAGGGAAATGATATCCGAAATCGAGGCCTCCATCGGTGCCATCCTCAATATCAGTATTATAGAACTTGCTTTGCGCCAGAAGAAGTATGAACAGCAACCCATGTTTCACATATGAAATCCATTCCAAAGTCCACGAACCAAATGCGATTCGCCAACGATATCACCGAGCTCATCGGCGGGACACCGCTGGTGAGGCTCAATAAGCTCTTCGCCGGGAACCGGAATGTGGTTCTGGCGAAACTGGAGCAGTTTAATCCGTGCGGGTCGGTCAAGGATCGCGCGGCATTAAGCATGATCGAGGATGCGGAACAGAAGGGCCGGCTCAAACCCGGCGGCACCGTCATCGAAGCGACCAGCGGGAATACGGGGATCGCGCTGGCGTTTATTGCGGCGGTAAAGGGTTACCCCCTGATTGTTGTGATGCCGGAGTCCATGAGCGCCGAGCGCCGCCGGCTCCTGGCGGCATTTGGGGCTCGCATCGAACTCTCGCCGGCCCATTTGGGAATGAAAGGCGCCATCGAGCTGGCCATGAAAATCCATGCGGAGATCAAAGGATCTTTCGTTGTCGGCCAGTTCGATAATCCTTCCAACGCCGCCATTCACGAGACAACAACCGCCCAGGAAATTCTCTTGGATACGGATGGCAAGGTCGATTTGCTTGTGGCAGGCGTGGGAACAGGCGGGACCATTACCGGAGTTGCGCGCCGTCTAAAGCGCCACAACTCGGCAATCCGGATTGTTGCCGCGGAACCAACCGGCTCTGCGGTGTTGAGCGGTAGATTATGCGGACCTCATATGATCCAGGGGATCGGGGCTGGGTTTGTTCCATCCATTGTGGACAAGGCGCTGATTGATGAAGTAATCACCGTGACCGATGACGAAGCCCTTGGCTGGACCCGCGACTTGATTCGGAAGGAAGGAATTTTGGCCGGCATTTCTTCCGGTGCTGCGGCATGTGCGGCGTACAAATACCTAAAGAATCGCAACGTGATCGATGCCACAGTTGTTGTCATTTTTCCTGATACGGGCGAGCGATACCTAAGCCTGCCCATGTTTCTCACGGGCTGCCCATAACACTTTTTGTTTTGCCATTAGCTGGCCAATATAGTCAGCTTAGTATGAAAGGCTTTGTATGAGAATCAAAGTGAATGGCCAGGACAAGGACCTGGAGCAGGAGAGGCTTACGGTTGCCGAGCTTCTCGCGCTGGAAAATGTAGAAGCGCCAGAGATGGTTTCCGTTCAGGTCAACGGGGGTTTCTTGGCTCGTGATGGGTTTTCGTCCGCCCGGCTTAAGGATGGCGACGAGGTGGATTTCCTTTACTTCATGGGCGGCGGGGCTTATTCATGAATGGATTCACGACAAAAGCTGTGCATGGCCCGCGACTGCGCAAAGAGCCCCATGGCGCCTTGCGCACTCCGGTTTATGACGGGGTTGCATTCGAATTCGACAATGCGAAAGATCTTCAGCTCGCCTTTGAAGGGAAGAAACCGGCGCATGCCTATTCGCGGATCACAAATCCCACAGTCGAGGACTTTGAGCAAAGAATCCGGCTTCTTTCCGATGCCGCGGGTGTGGTGGCGCTCTCGTCCGGAATGGCGGCGATCGCCAACACGGTTATGGCCCTTGCGGAGACGGGGACGAACCTGGTCACAAGCCGCTTTCTCTTCAGCCATACGCTCTCTCTCTTCACGGGTACCCTGAGAGATTGGGGTCTCGAAGTCCGTTTTGCCGATATGACAAATCCTGAGAGCGTCGAAAAGAGCATCGATGCGTCAACTCGTCTGGTTTTTTTGGAGGCGATTACGAACCCGCAGCTTGAGGTGGCTGACCTGCGCAAAATTGCAGAAGCCGCGGGCCGACGAGGTGTTCCTGTTGTCTTGGACGGCACCTGCACCACACCCTATCTGCTTAAATCCAAAAGCTTTGGAGTCGCCATCGAAGTGTTGTCCAGCACCAAATTCATCTCGGGCGGCGCGACCTCCGTGGGCGGATTGATCGTTGACAACGGTCTCTTTGATTGGTCCGGAAATCCCCGTCTCGCCCAACTCTCCGCACAGTTCGGTCCCATGGCGCTGATTGTAAAACTGCGGCGCGAGATTTACCGGAACTTGGGGGCCTGCATGTCTCCGCATACTGCATCGCTGCAAGCCTTGGGGCTCGAAACCCTTTCGCTTCGCGCGGAGCGCGCCTGCAGCAATGCAATGACACTGTCGCGCTTTCTGGCCGGACACGCTAGCGTAAAACGGGTCGATTTCCCCGGCTTAGAGACTTCATTGCACCACGAGAACGCCCGGGCACAGTTCAAGGGCCGTTTTGGGGCGATCCTGACCTTTGACCTGGCCAATCGGGAGCAATGCTATAGACTGATGGACAATCTGCGACTGGTCAGGCGGGCTACGAATCTCAATGATAACAAGACGCTGATCATTCATCCGGCCTCCACCATTTTTGCGGACTATTCGACACCGGAAAAAGAAAGCCTGGGTGTGCGCGATTCGATGCTGCGGCTTTCGGTTGGAATTGAGGATATCGAGGATATCACAGAAGACTTGGAGCAAGGACTGGCGGCATTATGATGGACTTTACCGAAGAACAGCTCGAACGCTATTCCCGGCACATCCTGCTTAAAGACGTAGGAATCGAGGGCCAAGAACGAATTCTCCGCGGCAAAGTTTTAGTCATCGGTGCAGGCGGGCTTGGCTCGCCGGCCGCGCTTTACCTGGCCGCCGCGGGTGTGGGGACGATTGGGATTGCCGACGCCGACAAGGTGGATTTATCGAATCTGCAGCGACAGGTGATCCATTTCACGAGCGATGTGGGAAAACTCAAGGTTGATTCGGCCCGCGAAAAAATGCTGGCGATAAATCCCGGGATCGATGTGAGAACACACCCGGTGTTTCTGATGTCCGACAATATCCTGGATACCATTAAATCGTACGATTTCATCATCGATGGGACCGATAGCTTCGCCTCGAAATTTCTGATTAATGATGCATGCGTACTGGCGGGCAAACCCTTTTCCCATGGTGGGATATTGCGATTCACGGGCCAGACCATCACGGTTTTCCCTGGAAAGAGCGCCTGCTATCGTTGCGTTTTCCGGACGCTGCCGCCCCGCAACGCGGTGCCTACCTGCTCGCAGGCAGGGGTTTTGGGCGCCATTGCCGGGATGTTGGGCACGATTCAGGCAGCCGAGGCGCTCAAATTTCTAACGGGGGCTGGAACGTGCATGGCAAACGTCCTCCTCAATTTCGATGCCCGTACCATGGAGTTCCGCAGAGTGGCGTTAAAAAAGCAGGACAACTGCCCCCTATGCGGAAAGGCGCCTTCCATCCGGGAGCTGAAAGACGAGGAGCAGCCCGTTTGCGATTTGCGAAAAGGATAGGAGGTTGGCAATGAGGATTCGAGCCAGTGTACTGAAAAGCATGATCGCCCATGCCCGAAGGGATGCGCCTGTTGAGGCGTGCGGATATCTGGCGGGAAAGGACGGGCTGGCAGAGGGAGCCGTGCCTCTTCGCAATGTGGATGCGTCGAAAGAGCATTTCTCCTTTGATCCGGCTGAACAATTCGCCGCAATTCGCGGCATTAGGGCAAAACAAATGAAGGAATTGGCCGTGTATCACAGTCATCCTTCTTCACCGGCTAGGCCGTCTCCGGAAGACATCCGGCTCGCATACGATCCAAGTATCAGCTATGTGATTGTCTCGTTTGCCGACGGCGTCCCGGATGTGAAGTCGTTTCGAATCAAAGCGGGCACGGTGAGCCCCGATGATCTCCTGGTCATTGCGGATGAAGAGGACCTGTCATGAAATTCTACGAAATCCCGCCGGGTCTTGATTCCGAAATCGATGATCTTGAACAGTTGATCGCCAAGCGCGGAGCCGGCCAGATCAGCGAGACCGAACTCAAGGTCCACCGTGTGCCGTTTGGCGTTTACGAGCAACGCGCTTCGGGATCTTACATGATCCGCGTGCGCTGCGCCGCCGGAGGCGTAACGCCGATCCAATTAAGGCGTGTCGCGGAATTGGCCAAACAATTCGGAGACGGCATTGTCCATATCACAACGCGCCAGGAGGTCCAGATTCATGCGGTCACGCTGGACCGCATTATCCCGGTGATTCGAAGTCTTCGCCAAGTCGAGCTTTCAACGCGCGGTGGCGGAGGAAACACGGTGCGAAATATCATCGTCTCACCGGATTCCGGAATCGCGCCCAATGAGGCCTTCGATGTTACCCCATATGCAGCGGCCCTTACAAGCCGGCTGACCGCGCAAACGGAATCCTGGAAGCTCCCTCGAAAGTACAAAATTGCCTTTGGTAACTCGGAACCGGACAATATTCAGGCCCGGTTCAATGACGTGGGATTCCTCGCTTGCATTGAGAAAGGTCGGAAAGGATTTCGTGTGACTGTCGCCGGCGGGATGGGGGCAAAGCCCCGGGTCGGCAGCCTTCTGCATGACTTCATCCCAGCGGAGGAGGCCTACATTGTCGCTTTGGCCATACGCAATGTCTTCTCCGCGCATGGAAACCGGCGCAACCGGCATGCGGCACGACTCAGGTTTCTTTGGAATACACTGGGAGAATCGGAATTCGTGCGGTTGTATGAAGAAGAGAAACGCCGAATCTCGACGGATCCATCTGCGTTTCTGAAAGTCCCCGACTGGGCGACTCCTGCTGCGGACAAAGCGAACTTCACCCCGCCACCGCGGTCCGTGGGATTCGAAACCTGGCGCAACCGATATGTTCGGGAGCAGAAAAGGGCGGGTCTCTTTTCGGTTCTGATTCCTGTTTCGCTGGGAATTCTGGAGTCGGACCGACTGCTGGGGTTTTCCGAATTTCTGCAATCCCTCGGTGAAGATGTGCTGCGCTTCACGGTCGATCAGAATATTCTGCTTCGCAATGTTCCCGAGCAAGCGTTGGGCCACGTTCATTCCCAGTCAGGAGCGCTTTCATCCTTGACCGACCAGCCTGCCCTGTTTGGAAAATGGATTGCCTGCACAGGCGCCGATACCTGCCGGCTTGGCGTCTGTCTGCCGCGGGGACTCATGAAAGCTCTGCAATCAAGACTGGTCGCGTCCGGCACGGATCTCGACTCCTTTGCGGACCTCAAGATGAACTTTTCGGGCTGCCCAAACACCTGCGGCCAGCACATGGCCGCCGACATTGGTTTTTTTGGCAAGGTTGCCCGCAAAGGCGAAGATATTCTGCCGGCTTATACCCTGGTGGCCGGAGCGATTCGAAGCGGGGATCGCGCCAGACTCGCCAGACCGATTGGAGATGTGCCTGCGCGGGCTATTCCTGCGATTGTGGAGGCTTTTCTGCGCTCGTATCCCAAATGGAATCCTGAAGCAATGGTGTTCCAGCAATGGTTCGACAAAGACGGATCCGCAAAACTCCAGGACTTGTGCGCCCGTTATCAGGCCGTTCCATCGTTCGAGGAGGATAAGAACTACTATTACGATTGGGGCGCGAAGGATGTGTTCTCACTGAAGGGCAAAGGCGCGGGCGAATGCTCGGCTGGGCTGTTTGATCTGATCGAACTTGATCTGGAATCGGCCAAGAAGGCGCGCAAAGCTCTTGCCGAATCCGATCACCAATCAGGCGAGGCAATTGGCCAAATACGATGCAACATGGTGCTATCCGCCTCCAGGGCTTTGCTGATTACAAAGGGAATTGAGACGCGAACCCAAGCGGACGCATTTGCAGCCTTTCTCGAACACTTCATTTCGAGCGGCCTGATCGATTCCCGTTTCGCTCCCGTTATAGAAGCGGCCCGGGATTTCAATGAGTCCAAATTGCAGGAGCTCTCGGAATCGGCCAACGATCTGGTCGATGCGGTCGAGCGGCTCTATATGACAATGGACGACTCTTTGCAATTCCCGGCCATCCGGGCCGTGAAGCCCCAAACGCAGGATGCTGCCAAACAGCCCAATGAATCCGTCGAGGGCAAGACGGTGGATCTTGAGAGGGATCTGCGTGGCGTGGCCTGCCCAATGAACTTCGTAAAGACCAAGCTGGAGCTTGCAAAGCTCCAATCGGGCCAATTGCTTCGCGTCCTGTTGGATGACGGCGCTCCGATTGAAAATGTACCTCGGTCGGTTGAGGGGGAGGGGCATCGGATCATTTCGATTACGCGAGAAGGTCCTCATTGGACTGTTACAATTCGAAAGCAGGTGACGGCATGATCCGTGAGAAACATTATCGCAGTATCGTCAAGGCGCTTTCCTGGAGGGTTACGGGGACCTTGGATACCGTTCTCATTTCGTTTCTGATCAGCGGACAATGGCGCGTTGCCATATCCATTGGGGTAGTCGAGCTCTTTACCAAAATTACTCTCTACTATATCCACGAACGGGTTTGGAATAAGATATCGCTGGGCCGCGTTGAAACGGATGGAGAGACGGATTACCAGGTATAGGACAGAGGTAAAAATGAGCGAAGATCAGGAACGATTGAGAGAATACTGGAATCAGCTTCAGGGCAAGGGCGCAGAAGGGATCTTGGCTTGGGCTGCAAGCCAGTTTGGCGCTGAAAAGGCCGCTTTGGCCTCAAGTTTCGGCGTCGAAGATCAGGTCCTCACGCATATGCTGGCAGGTTTGGATCCGCGGCCCAGGATATTCACCCTTGATACGGGGCGCCTTTTCCAGGAAACTTACGACGTTATGCAACGGACCGTTGCGCGATATGGCCTTGCCTACGAAGTGTATGCTCCGGACGCGGGGGAATTGAAGGAGATGGTGTCGCAAAACGGGCCTAATCTCTTTTATGAAAGCGTAGAGAAACGCACGATGTGCTGTGAAGTGAGGAAAACAGGGCCGCTGAAGAGAGTCTTGGGAACCGTGGATGCATGGATCTGCGGCTTGCGGCGGGAACAATCAGTCACCCGCGACAGGATCGAGGTGATCGAGTGGGATGCCCGGCACGGGATTTTCAAAATTAGCCCCCTGTTTGATTGGAGTGAACAACAGACCTGGGACTATGTGCGGTCCAACGGCGTTCCTTACAATCAGCTTCACGATCAGGGATTTCGCTCGATCGGATGCAGGCCCTGCACACGGGCCGTCAAAGAGGGCGAGGATGTTCGCGCGGGCCGCTGGTGGTGGGAATCGCCGGAACACAAAGAATGCGGGCTGCATAGAAGAAGTCATGAGTCTTGAGTTGTGAGTCTTGAGCCGGAAAACAGAAATCAGAATAAGAAAGGCGGAAAGCGGAAGAGGGGTAACCAAGAACCCACGGCGATTATCCCCCGCATTTTGGAGACTAAAATGGACCACTTAGATCGTCTGGAGGCCAAGAGCGTGCACATCCTCCGGGAGGCCTATCGCGATTTCAAGCAGCTCTGCATGCTCTGGTCGATTGGCAAGGACAGCACCGTTTTGTTGTGGCTGGCGCGCAAGGCCTTCTTCGGCCATGTGCCCTTACCGCTGGTGCACATCGATACCCATTACAAGATCCCGGAGATGATTCGGTATCGCGACCGCTTGGCCCTGGAATGGAATCTCAATATGATCTATGGCGAAAACGCCTCGGCTTTGGAGGCAAAGCAGACATTTCCCGATGGCAAAATCGATCGGCTTGCGTGCTGCCGGTTATTGAAGAGTGAAGCACTCAAACATACCCTTTCGGGTGAATGGGTTCGCTATCGTCTGGATCATGAACAGAAGAAATACGTGGAGGATGCCAACCATGAGCCTTATACGGGCGTAATTGCAGGTGTGCGTGCCGACGAAGAAGGGTCCCGGTCCAAGGAAAGGTATTTCTCTCCGCGGGACCGGGAAAACGAATGGGATGTGGGCGATCAGCCTCCGGAGCTGTGGAACCAGTTTAAGACCGATTTTGCGCCCGGAACACATGTGCGAATCCACCCGCTGCTGGATTGGACCGAGTTGAATGTATGGGAATACATCGGCCGTGAGCAGATCCCAGTAGTTTCGCTCTACTTCAACCAAGGCGAGGGCAAGCGGTATCGGTCGCTGGGCTGCTGGCCCTGTACCAAGCCGGTGGAATCCAATGCGCGCACAATTTCTGCGATTATCGAGGAACTGCGCAGCGGACAATTCGCCCACATTGCCGAACGGTCCGGACGGGAGCAGGATAAAGAAGACGGCGGCGGGCTCGAAACGCTGCGCAGGGAAGGATACATGTAATGCGCGAACAAATGAGCCTTGTGGTGGTCGGCCATGTAGACCACGGAAAAAGCACGGTCATAGGCCGCCTTCTGGCGGATACCGGCGCGCTGCCGCACGGGAAGCTGGAGCAAGTCAAACGCACCTGCGAACGAAATGCCAAACCATTCGAGTACGCGTTCCTGCTTGATGCGCTTAAGGACGAGCAAGCCCAGGGAATTACCATCGATTCCGCACGCTGCTTCTTTAAAACGGCCAAGCGCGACTACATCATCATCGATGCGCCGGGGCATGTGGAGTTTCTTAAAAATATGATCAGCGGCGCGGCCCGCGCGGAAGCCGCCATGCTGGTGATCGACGCTCATGAAGGAATCAAGGAGAATTCGAAGCGCCACGGGTATCTGCTTTCCATGCTCGGGGTCGATCAGGTTGTGGTGCTGGTCAATAAAATGGATTTGGTGGAATATCGCGAGCATGCCTTTGCCGCCATCGTAAGGGAGTATGGCGAATTCCTTGGATGCATTCAGGTCAAGCCGTTGGCCTTTATTCCGGTGAGCGCTCGACATGGCGAAAACCTTTCGGCTTTCGCTCCGACCATGCCTTGGTACAAAGGCAAAACAGTGCTGGAACAGGTGGACGACCTTGTAAAAGGCCGGGATCCGCGCGAAAAGCCCTTCCGGTTCCCGGTTCAGGATGTTTACAAATTCACCGAAGCCGGCGATGATCGGAGAGTGTTTGCCGGGACCATTGAATCCGGATCCGTGACCGTGGGGGATCCGGTTGTCTTCTATCCCTCGAAAAAGGCGACCGTCCTCGCAAGCATCGAAGCATTTCATCGACCGCAGCTTGCCGTTGCTTCCAGCGGCGAAGCCATTGGGTTTACGTTCAAAGATGAGCTTTACGTTCGGCCCGGCGAGATCCTGTGCAAAGCGAACGAGCCTGCTCCGCAGACGGCATCGCGCTTTCGCGTCAATCTTTTCTGGATGGGCCGTTCGCCCATGGTCATGGATCGAAAGTACAAATTCAAGCTGGCCACGGCCCGCGGCCTGGTCCGGCTGGTGAAGGTTAACGCCACCCTGGATGCGACCGAGCTGACCACCGTGGCCAATAAACGTCAAGTCGATCGTCACGACATTGCCGAGTGCATTCTTGAAACCACGAAACCGGTTGCCGGTGATCTTGTTTCCGAGATCTCCGCCACGGGACGTCTGGTGATCATCGACCACTATGAAATCGCCGGGGGCGGCGTGATTCTTTCGACGGTAAGCGGGGAAGAGTCCCTGCTTACCGATCACGTTCGCAAGCGAGAAATGCTTTGGCAGCGGGGACTGGTGACTCCCGAGGAACGCGAAACACGATTCGGTCACCGGCCCCGGTTTGTTGTGTTCGTGGGTGAGGACTGCGGCCGGATTGCCCGGCAACTCGAAGCGCGACTCTTCAAAGCAAACTACCTGACATACTATTTGGGAATGGAAAATCTGTCGCGGGGGTTGGATGCGGATGTCTATGATCCGCTGGAGGTCCGCGAAGAGGGGGTACGGCGACTGGGTGAACTGGCGCGAATCATGACCGATTCGGGACAGATCTTCATCGCCGCTGTCGGCGAGGTGGACAAGTACGATCTGGCAATCCTCAAATCGCTCAATGCGCCCAATGACTTTCTGCTGGTTCGCGTGGGAAATCCGGAAGCCTTGCCTGAATTTAAAGCGGACCTGGAAATCCAGCCCGGTGATGATCGCGAAGCCGCGGTGGATTGCGTGGTGGAGCGCTTGCGCCGCGAGCGTATTATTCCGGAATATTCAATATGAAAACGGACGGTGATTCCGACCGGGTCTTCCTTCCGGTCTGCCTGAATATTGGAAGCCGAAAAATTGCGATGGTTGGGGGCGGACGGGTAGCCTGGCAGAAACTTTCGACCCTTATTCAATATACAGGGAATATCCGGATCTGTGCTCCCCGGATTCTGCCGGAAATCCTGCATTTGGGGCTCGAATGCCTGGAGCAGAAATATGCGCCGTCTTTGCTGGCAGGCGCGGTTTTGGTTTTTGCCTGTACCGACAAAAGGGAATTGAATCGCCGCATAGCTCTGGATGCGCGAAGGCTGGGTATTCCTGTCTGCACGGCGGATGACCCGGCATTCTGTGACTTCGTTTCGCCCGCGATTTACAAGCGCCGGAATATGAGCGTTGCCATAAGCTCAAATGCAAAGAATGTGTGCGCTTCCGTTGCTTGGCGCAATCGCATTCGGGAGTTGATTGAGAATGATTCGTCTAAGTGGGACTGACTCCAGACAGCCTTTGCCCGTTCGGGAGTGGTCTTTGCGTTGTGCGGCGCCGCGCTGCACGGGCAGTTTCGTGCTGGTTGCCACCTGCAACAGGGTCGAGTTGTACGAGGGTGACGGAGAGGCATCCAACGAAACGGCAGAGCACCTTTTCCGGGTGGCAGCGGGGCTTGAGTCGGCTATGCTTGGAGAAAAGGCCGTTCTTGGACAGGTGAAACGAAGCTATTTGCAAGCGGTTTTGGAAGGGCATATTTCGTCGGGGCTCCATCGCCTTTTTCAAAGCGCTCTTCGCGCCGGGAAACGGGTGCGCGCCGAGACACTGATCTCGAACGGCGCTGTCTCATACAGCCAGGCCGCTTTTCTCCTGTTGCGGGATGCTGTGCCGGAATTTTTGGGTAAGCGGGTGGTCGTCGTGGGAGCCCATGCCATGAATCGCGGCATCATTGAATTGCTGAAACGGACCGGATGCGGCGGCATTGCTCTTACGAATCGAACGGATGAGCGCGGTCTCGAAATGGCCGTGAGGCTTGGCTGCGACTTCTTCCGCTTTATCGATCTTCCCCGGGAAGCGGCCAAAGCGGATATCATTGTTTCGGCAACGTCGTCGCCCCAGCCGATTCTTACCCCTGGTAACTTTGCGCCGTTGCACCCGAGCGTAATCATTGACCTCGCCATACCGCGGGATATTGACGAGCGCATCGGCCGCTTCCCGCAGGTCCGGCTATTCAATCTGGAGCACGTGGAAGGTTTTGTGGAGCAGAACAGAACTAAGCGTGCCGGCGAGCTGGAAAAGGCGGAAGGGATCATTGCGCAAGAGGTGAAGCGTTTTCAGTGCCATTGGGAGAGGACGGCAGTCCCATGCTAAGAATCGCATCGCGCAAGAGCCGGCTGGCATTGGCCCAGGTCCAGGAGGTGGCGCGCTATTGGCCGAACCTGAAATACGAACACATCGGCGCCGATACCTATGGCGATCGGCATCGCGAAATCTCTCTTTGGGCAACGGAGAAGTCGAATCTCTTTACAGATGAAATCGACAGGCTTTTGCTCTCCGGTGAAGCGGACTTCGCCATCCATTCGGCCAAGGACCTGCCGTATCCGCCGGCCCAAGGTCTTGAGGTCATGGCCCTCACGCCTCCAAAATCCCGGACCGACTCACTGGTCAGCCGGGAAAACAAGGGTCTGGATTCTTTGCCAGCCGGCGCCCGAGTGGGGACTAGCTCGCTGGCGCGAAAGAATCAGGTGCTCGCAGGTCGGCCCGACATTGAGATTGTCAGCATCCGGGGTAATATCGACGAACGCATTGGCCTTATAAAAACCGGCCAGGTTGATGCCGTGATTGTAGCGACTTGTGCCTTGGAGCGGCTTGGGCTTCCCACCGATTCGGCCAATGTCCTTCCCTTCAAAACGCATCCGCTGCAAGGGCATCTGGCGATTGTGGCCCGGTCGGATCGAAATGATATCAGGGCCCTGACGCACAAATTGGATATTCGCTGGAAATACGGTCGCATGTGGCTGGTTGGGGCCGGCCCTGGGGACCCCGAGCTCCTGACGCGAAAAGCGCATCGAATTCTACTGGAGGCCGACATAATCTTTTATGATGCGCTGATTGAACCGGGGTTTCTCGACGGCTTTCCAGGGGAGAAGGTCTTCGTGGGCAAGCGCAAAAACCATCATTCGAAAACCCAGGACGAAATCAATGAGATGCTGTATCTGTCTGCGATCCAGGGAAGAATGACCGTGCGGCTGAAGGGCGGCGATCCGCTGATTCTCTCGCGAGCCGGAGAGGAAATGGAATATCTGCGGCAACGATTGGTTACGGTCGAGGTGATTCCGGGGATCTCCTCGGTTCAGGCCAGTGCCGCATCCCTGCAGATCCCCCTCACGATGCGCGGAGTGAATCGGTCGGTCTCCATTGCTTCGGCGCATGAACCAATGGCGTCCGAGGATTCGGAAACGACGCGAATCTTTCTGATGGGAATGACAAAACGACAGGAGCTCAAAGACCGCCTTCTGCAATCCGGAGTGGCCGGCTCAACCCCCGCCGCGATTGTGAGCCATGCCGGTTCAGCTTGCGAGACAAGAATTCATACCACCGCGGACAGGCTGGACAGCATGGAAGCGGATGCGCCGGGAGCAATTCTAATCGGGCCTGTGGTCAATCGCTTTCGAAGGCAACCGCGCGTGCTCTACACGGGTATCGATCCAGTTGGCTTTGGCTTTCCCGGTGAAGTCGTGTACTACCCCTTGATCGAGACCCGGGAGATGGCGGTCCAATCCGCCAACTTCGATACCTATGATGCCGTGGTTTTCACAAGCAAAGTCGCGGTTCGGCTTTTTCGCCGTCGCTTCTCTTTGGCCGGCAAACCGGTTTTTGTCATCGGGCCGGGCACGGCCCGGGAGCTGGGTGGCGTGAACGCATCGGATGTCTTTCTGCCGGACCGCCCCGATTCCGACGCATTGACCCGGTTGATTGAGCAGAGCCGGTTTGCATCGGTTCTCTATCCCTGCTCCGATCGATCCAATAACAGGCTTCATGAACTCCCCAATGTTCATTCCTTGGTTCTCTATCGCACCGTGAATCGGCCCCAGCCCGTCCTTGATCTGGCGTCCTTCTGCGGCATTGCATTCACTTCGCCTTCGACCGTGCAGTCATTCATGTCGATTTATGGGGCGATTCCCGGCAACAAAGTGCTGTACGTGCTTGGACCCAAGACACGGTTGGCAATCCTTGAACATGGTGCCCGGGAAGATTTGGTGGTGACTTCCGCACCGGAGGGGAACTGATGTTCAAACGATTTCGCCACCGGAGGAAAGACGAAGCGGCCAGACTTCGCTATCGCGAGACGTCCCTGGGTTTGGAGGATTTCATCTGGCCCCTGTTCCTCGTAGCAGGCCGAAACGTGCGCCAGGAAATCAAGACCATGCCCGGCGTATATCGATTATCCGCCGACAGGGCCATTGGCGAATTGCACGCTCAGGTCAAGCTGGGACTTCGGGCCGTACTTCTTTTCGGCATACCGGCCCGGAAAGGAATCCAACAAGCCTGGTCAAACACGGGCATTGTTCAAAGAGCAATTCCGCTGTTTCGAAAAGAGTTTCCCGATTTGGAAATTATCACGGATGTTTGCCTCTGCTCGTTTACCAGGGATGGGCACTGCCACATTGGAAACAATGATGCCACATGCGCAATTCTGGCCAAGATCGCCCTAAGCCATGCCCGAGCGGGCGCGCACACAGTGGCGCCTTCGGACATGATGGACGGCCGGGTGCATTTCATACGAAAAGCACTGAGTCGCGAGGGATTTCGCAACACCCGAATCATGTCCTATGCCGCCAAGTACGCTTCGAACTACTATGGGCCTTTCCGTGACGCTGCTTCCTGCGCACCGCAGCGCGGAGACCGAAAAACGTATCAGATGGACCCGGCCAACAGCGCGGAAGCCATGCAGGAGATCGAAGCGGACCTGGACGAGGGCGCGCAGTCGGTCATCGTCAAACCGGCGCTTAGCTATCTTGATATCATTGCCAAGGCGCGGCAGCGCTTCTCCTGCGAAATTGTGGGGTACAATGTTTCGGGCGAATACGCAATGCTGCGGAATGCGGTGCAACGAAAATGGGCGCGTCCGGAAATCGTAGAGGAAACTGTTCTTTCAATAAAGCGGGCCGGCGCAAACCGGATCATTTCCTATTTCGCTCCCGATCTTCTTGCAGCGATCGCGGAAAGGCAGCGGCGATGCGACACATAGCCAAATCGAAAGGTTCGCTGTTTTCGCAGGCCAAAGGCCTCATCGCAGGGGGCGTAAACTCTCCTGTGCGAGCCTTTGCCGGATTGGGAATCGACCCGGTCTTCGCTTCGCGCGGCAAAGGGAAATTCCTCTTTGGCGAGGATGGCAAAAGCTATCTGGACTTCTGTCTGTCGTGGGGACCGTTGATTTTGGGACATGCCCATCCGGATGTCGTAGCCGCGACTGCAAAGGCCATTCGCAAGGGCATGTCCTTTGGCATGCCGACGATTGGCGAAACCCAGTTGGCAAGACGGGTTCGGCAATGCATGCCTTCAATCGAGCGGGTTCGCTTTGTCTCCTCAGGGACCGAAGCGGTGATGACGGCCATTCGCCTTGCGCGGGGCTTCACCGGGAAAGAAAAGATCCTGAAATTCGACGGCTGCTATCATGGCCATTCGGACAGCATGCTGGTTCGCGCAGGTTCCGGTGTGGCCGGTTTGCCCAGCGCGAGTTCCGCCGGCATACCCAATGGCTTGGCCCAATGCACTCTCTCGATTCCATTTAACGATCCGG